>DCHG01000019.1:54959-65559 GCA_002315595.1 Clostridiales bacterium UBA1758
AAGACCGCACAAAGATGTCCTTGCCTTGACGATGCCGGGCTTCGGAACTACGGGACGGACGAAATCGAATGCGGAGGTCATTTGTCGTGAAATGGACGTGGAACTTCGTGAAGTCAGTATCACCAACGCCGTCCGCGGTCATTTTGCGGATATCGGTCACGACGAAAACATTCATGATGTGACCTATGAAAATGCGCAGGCGAGAGAGCGTACGCAGATCTTAATGGATGTCGCAAATGACTGCAACGGTCTTGTCATCGGAACGGGCGACCTTAGCGAACTAGCCCTCGGGTGGGCGACCTACAACGGCGACCATATGAGTATGTATGCCGTGAACGTCGATGTGCCGAAGACGCTCATTCGTTCGATCGTCGGCGTTTTTGCTGACAGTGCCGGTGACCGTCTTGCGGACGCCTTACGCGATATCTTAAACACCCCGGTTTCGCCCGAACTCTTGCCGGCGGACAACGGAAATATCGCACAAAAGACCGAAGATATCGTCGGTCCGTACGAATTGCACGATTTTTATATTTTCAACGCGATACGATATGGATTTGCCCCGAAAAAGATATTCAGACTCGCACAATACGCGTTCAAAGGTGCGTATGACGACGCGACCATTTTGAAATGGGAAAAGAATTTCTATCGCCGCTTCTTTATGCAGCAGTTCAAGCGTTCCTGTGCGGCAGACGGACCGAAGGTCGGATCGGTCGACCTTTCACCACGCGGTGAATGGATCATGCCGAGTGACGCCTGCGCAACGGAATGGCTCAATGAAGTTGACGAAATCACCATCGAATGAGAATTCAATCATTGGAGATGCTTTTATGAATTTGCACGATCAGCGCAATTATACGATGCTTTTCGACTTTTACGAGTTGACGATGGGCAATGGCTATTTTTTGACCGGAATGGACAAAAGAAAATGCTATTTCGACGTCTTTTTCCGACAAGTGCCGGATGGCGGTGGATTTGCGATCTGTGTCGGACTGGAACAGGTCATTGATTATATCAACAACCTGAAATTCACGGACGAGGATATTGCATATCTTCGTTCGAAGAATGTTTTTGACGAAAAATTCCTTGTTTTTTTGCGTGATTTCCGCTTCACGGGCGATATTTACGCCGTGCCGGAAGGAACGCCGGTCTTTCCCGGGGAGCCGATATTGACGGTCGTTGCTCCGGCGATCGAAGCACAACTCGTCGAAACGTATATTCTTTTAACGCTCAATCATCAATCACTCATCGCAACAAAAGCAAATCGTATCGTGCGTGCTGCAAACGGTCGACCGATCAGCGAATTCGGATCCCGTCGCGCACAGGGCAGTGACGGTGCGGTGTTGGGCGCAAGGGCGGCGTATATCGCCGGTTGCGCGGGAACTGCTTGTACGATGACCGACCGTGATTACGGTGTTCCTGCGGGTGGCACGATGGCACATTCGTGGGTGCAGATGTTTGATGACGAATACACTGCGTTTAAGACCTATTGCGAATTATATCCGAATGCCGCAACACTTCTTGTCGACACATACAGTGTGCTTAAAAGCGGCGTTCCCAATGCAATCAAGGCATTCAGGGAAGTTCTTTTGCCGAAGGGTATTACAAAATGCGGCATCCGGATCGACTCCGGCGACATCACCTATCTTTCCCGAAAGGCGCGTGCAATGCTCGATGCCGCGGGATTTACGGAATGTAAAATCTTTGCTTCGAACGCACTCGATGAAACGATCATCCGCGATATTTTATTACAGGGCGCACAAATTGACGCATTCGGCGTCGGCGAACGACTTATCACATCCAAAAGCGAGCCGGTCTTCGGCGGTGTGTATAAATTAGCCGCAGTTCAGGACGGCGATGGGGAGATTATCCCGAAAATCAAGATCAGCGAAAATGCCGCAAAGATCACAAATCCACATTTCAAAAAGGTCTACCGCCTTTATGAAAAGGAGTCGGGAAAGGCGACGGCGGATCTGCTTTGCGTTTACGACGAGGTCATTGACGACTCAAAGCCGATTACGATCTTCGATCCCGACTATACATGGAAACGAAAGACATTGACCGACTTTACGGCGCGTGAATTGCTTGTTCCGATCTTTCGGGCGGGCAAATGCCTCTATCAGACGCCGACGATCGGCGAGATCCGTTCGTATTGTCTGGGACAGATCGACACGCTTTGGGATGAAGTCAAGCGTTTTGAAAATCCGCATAACTACTATGTGGATCTTTCACAGAAATTGTGGGATATCAAGCATGATCTGCTGAATAAAGCAAACGCATAGTTTTCGGCGTTTAACATGGAAAGCGAGGCATATTTATGAAAAAGATGCTTTTTATTGTGAATCCGTATGCGGGACGCGCACAACCTCAACGCTTTGTCTTTGATGCAACGAAAATATTCACGGAAGCGGGTTACCTTGTCACGGTGTACCCGATGCAGGGCAGGGGCTCCGGGAAAGAATTGATTTTGTCACATCAGGGTGAATTCGACGTGGTTACCTGTTGCGGCGGTGATGGCACGCTGAACGAAACCATCAACGGCGTGATGCAATGTGAAAAAAGAGTGCCGATCGGGTATTTGCCCGTGGGTACAACGAACGATCTTGCTTCGAGCCTGAATATTCCGTCAAATCCGATCAAAGCGGCGCAAAAGATCGTCGAAAGCGAAGCATTTCAGTATGATGTCGGATCATTCAACGATCGCTACTATTCCTATATTGCTGCGTTCGGCGCGTTTACGGAAACTTCGTATAGTACGCCGCAACAATTGAAAAACACGATCGGTCATCTTGCGTACATCCTCGAAGGAATTAAAAGTATGCCTTCGATCAAACCGATATATGCAAGGATCACGACCGATGAGGCGGTGTTTGAGGATGAATTCATCTTCGGCGGGGTGACGAATTCGCTTTCGGTCGGCGGTCTTGTCAAACTGAAAAGCGACGATGTGAAGTTGAACGACGGACTGTTTGAAATGATTCTCGTTCGCAATCCTGACACCCCGGCGGATTTGCAACAAATTATCACATCGGTATTAAAGCATGAATTTGACGGTCCGTACATGAAACTCGTTAAGACGAAAAAAGTATTATTTGAATCCAACGAACCGGTCGGTTGGACACTTGATGGGGAAGACGGCGGCAAAGTGACAAGGGCGGAACTGATCAACCACCAAAAGGCGATCGATATTTTGATCTGACTGAGTTTTTATTTGAGGAGTCGATTGATCGACTCCTCTTTTTTATGTTAGCAGTGTTAAGCGAGATTTTGCGGTGATTAGTCGAAATAGGGAGCGATTTGAAATTCAAATCAAATTATTTTAAAAAATGTATTATTGTTTTTTCGTAACTTTTTAATGAGAAAAAAGTGAGTATTATAACGCAATGTTAACAAAATAATTATTTGTTCAATATGTTTACATAACAAAGTTAACATAACAAATGAAAATAAATAATTTTTTGTAAAAGAGGTCTTGCCAAAAGCATGATTTTGTATTATTATATAGTAATGAATTATGTTTACTAAGGAAAATCTGTATGCGACTAGGTTTTATCGGTGCCGGAAACATGGCGTCGGCGATCATTGGCGGCGTAATTCGTTCCGGATTTCTCCCAGCGGGAGATGTTTACGTCTTTGATACCGATCAGAAAAAAGTTGAAAATTTGTTGAGCCTCGGCTTGCAGGCTGTTTCGTCAAATGCCGAACTGGCAAAAAAATGTGACTGCCTTTTGCTTGCCGTAAAACCACAAATGATTGATCTGCCCTTGGATGAGATTTCGAATGTCAACGGTTACCGAATGATCGTATCCATCGCTGCGGGTGTTTCATCGCAATACATCGCTTCGCGCCTGGAATGCAAGCCGTACATCGTTCGTGTCATGCCGAATGCGCCGCTAATGTTCGGTTCTGGTGCAACTGCGATTAGTGAAAATGTCACGGGAATTCCCGATGATCTTTATCGTTTCGCCTGCGGTATTTTCGAATCTTCCGGCGTTTTATCTGTCATTCCCGAAGCAAAAATGGACGTGATCACATCCGTCAACGGATCGTCTCCCGCCTATTTTTTCCGTATGATACGCGCTATGGCTGACTCTGCCGAAAATCAAGGTATCGACCGTGAAACGGCGACGAAACTAGCCGCCGCTTCCATGCTCGGCAGTGCAAAGATGATCCTTGAATTTGAACGTTCCGTCGATGATCTCATCCAAATGATCACATCACCGGGTGGTACGACGCTTGCGGCACTGACGGCGTTTGACGAAAAAAGATTTGACGAACTGATCGACGAAGCAATGCGTCGATGCACCCGCCGTTCCCGCGAACTTGGCAAAAAATAAACCGAATAATTCACCGTCCGAAATCATATTTTAGTTTGAAATTAGGATGGTGATGATCATTGAAGTTCGGCGTATTTTCGTTTTCACGCAAATGTGATGCCTTTGGTTTTTCTATGTTGATTTCCGCGGCATCCTTTGTTGCTGGTGTGTTCGTAGGAACGATCTTCGTCCGAAACGGTCTTGAAGTTTCGGGGATTTCCGCCGTATCGGCGTCAGCCGACCTTCCGAGTTGGACAAGGATCTTTTGGGACGATTTGGGTGGGATCTTCGCCTGCTTTCTTCTCGGGTGTTCTGTTTTCGGTCAATATCTTGCGCCGTTCGTCGTCGGATACGAGGGCTTTGCACAGGCGGCTTCGTTGTCGTATCTTCTGTCCAATGCTGACGGCATTCGTGTTTGGCGGATCTTATTGTTGTTTTTTGTCAGAAATGTGGCGTTAATTCCGTCGATTTTGATCGTTTCCGCCGCCGCAATGGTTTCGGGCAGAGCCTTGTTTTTACTTACTTTTCCGAGAAGGGGACATTCCGTTACCCGTCCGCTTGGCGGACAGTATTTTCTTCGTGCGCTGATTGTGGCGCTTGTGATGATTTTTGCTTCTTTTGCGGAAACCGCGTTATTTCCGCTGATATTTTGATTTTTATGGATCGTGAGGTGATCGACATGTCGTATCTTGAAGAGTTTTCCGACTACCTGTCCAATGAAAAGGGCGCGTCGCAGAATACGATTATGAGTTATATGCGCGATGTCGGAAAGTTTGAAAAGTATTGGGATGCGAATGTGTCTGGCGGGTTAGAGGACGTCACAAGTGACGATATCGCCGAATACGGTCGTCATTTGTTTTCGGAAGGGAAAAATATATCTTCCGTCAACCGAATGGTCGCGTCACTGAAATGTTTTTATAACTTCCTCGTCAGCCGCAATGTGATCGCCAAAAACCCTGCAAAAGCGGTTGCAACAGAAAAACTTGAAAAAAAACTGCCGAGCATCCTCACTAACAAAGAGGTTGATATGCTTCTTGCCGCGCCCGAATGTAATAATGCAAAGGGCTTCCGCGACCGTGCAATGCTTGAATTGCTCTATGCGACGGGTATTCGCGTCACGGAACTGATCAATCTCGACATCAATGACCTCAATGCGGAACTCGGTATGATCAAATGCCGTTCCGGCGGAAAAGAACGCATGATCCCGCTTTATCCGGCGGCGGTGCACGCCTTGATGGAATATACCACAAAGGCGAGGGGTTTGATGATCGCCGACCTCAATGAAAACGCGCTTTTCGTCAATGTCGCAGGGGAACGGATGACGCGTCAGGGTTTTTGGAAGATCATCAAGTTCTATCAGACAAAGGCGGGAATTACCAAGGATATTACGCCGCACACACTGCGTCACTCGTTCGCCGTACACTTGCTCGAAAACGGCGCAGACCTTGAATCCATCCGGGAAATGATGGGACACGCCGATATTTCGTCGACGCAGGTCTATACCAAAGTGGTTGCGCATGAGTTGAAAACCGTTTATAATAAATTCCATCCAAGAGCATAGTTAAAGGAGATCAAAATGGGTTTATTCAGTCCCGGAGAATTTTCAAAACCCGGTCCCGGCATCGACCGTGATGCCCCGAAAGAGCCGCGTTTTGTACTGTATTGGAAATTGATCGGACGCAAATTTTCGTCCTATCTGTATGTGAACTTTTTGCTGTTTTTGTTTGCGTTTCCGGCAATTTTAATGCTTGCGCGTTACGCGGATATGGCATTTACCGCGATTTACGGTGATGTGATCACTGCCGATACCCACAAATATCAGTGGATCTATTGGCTCGGCGACTATATTGTCACGAATGTTCCTGCCATTGTTCAGATCATTTTCTTGATCGCGTCCGTTGTTTTGATGGGACCTGCCGTTGCAGGTGCGACCTATATACTTCGCAATTTTTCACGGGAAGAACATTCGTGGAAAAGTGATTTTTGGACGCATGGATTCGGAAAAGGGAACTTTGTTAAGGCGAGTTTGCTCGGCGTTCTAGATTTCGCCGTCGTTTTTATGTTCATCTTCTATCGCTATTTCGGCGTGACTTCGGCGGATACATCGGGGCAGGCGATGCCGTTGGCGATCGGGATTATGAAATACGGCTCGATCGTGATTTTTGCGTTCTATCTCGTGATGAGATTTTATATGTACACGATGCTTGTCACGTTTGATCTGCGCTTTATTGATCTGTTCAAAAACGGTTTTCTTTTCGTATTCCTCGGAATCGGGAAAAACATCGTTGTGATCTTGATCGGTACGGTGTTACTGTTCGTTTTGACGTTTATTCCTGTTTTGGATTTCATTTTGATCTTGTTTATCGCACTTGCGATGATGCGATATACCGCGGTATATTGGACTTACCCTGTCATTCAAAAGTATATGATTGACCTTCCGGCAAAAGAAAAAGCCGCCGCAAAGGAAATCAAGGAAAATGAAAGACGTGCCGCATGGGAAGCCACCAAGAAGGCAAGGCAGGAAGCAAAAGAAGACAATCCCGAAACAAAGTAAAAAATAAACCCCTTATCGTATTGGATAAGGGGTTTTGTCATCTTATTTTGCACATTCGTAAAGAAATCCGTTTTTGTTACGTTCAACGCGTTTTGCTATGCCGAGTTCAAATAGCAGGGCGAGGGCTTTTCGTGCTTTGTCGAGCCGCAACTTGGTTGACTTCGCGTAATCTTTTGCCGTGAAGCGATCCGGAAGGTCGGCGGGTAACATCATCATATAATCATCGGTGCAGACGAGGTCGATTTCATCGAGAAGTGCGGTCGGGATCCGTTCAAAACGGGAACTTCCGCGCTTTCCGCCATTGCCCCGACCGTTTTTCAATCGGTAGTCATTCATGTTGAGAAGCACCAGTTTGACCGAAAACCCCGGTTTCCCGATAAAGCCACGGAGGTCATAAAGTTCCGGTATGGCGTCGTAGATCGTGCCGTGTTTCGGGCTTTTGCGACGGTCGCCGATCGTGCCGGTTTCGGGGTCGATCCACGCGACATATTTTTCAACGGCAATCGGAAAAACGACGGTGACCGTGTGATCTTGTGTAAAGGTATTCAACTTGTCACGCAGTCGCCATAACGCACGCGTTTGTATTTCGACGATGTGATCGTCGATACAGATGTCTGCAACATATCGACCGATTTTAACCTCTGTTTTGGTCAAATCCGGGCAAAAATAGGCTTTTAAGACCGCGTGAAGGCTGTGTTCGCCGAGTGTTCCGATCCCGTTTTCGCCTCTTGATTGACGCAAAATTTCGGCAGTGATTGAATTAAAATCCATTTTCTCAACTCTTTTAATGTAAAGTTATATTGCTTTACAATGATAAATAAGGTATTTCGTCCGAAAGTCGATTTGCGATGGACAAATCGAGCATAATTTGATAAAATAAAGAAAAATGAACGGAGTTTTTTTTTATGAAAGTGATCGTTGTTGGAAGTCTGAATACGGATATTACGACTTATACGGATCGTTTTCCGGTTGCCGGTGAAACAGTTACGGGCAAGGATGTCCGCATCGGTCCCGGTGGAAAGGGGAGTAATCAGGCAACTGCCGCCGCAAGAAGCGGTGCGGAGGTCATTATGGTCGGAAAAATCGGAAAAGATGATCTTGCGGCGACGATGAAATCGCATTTTCTTGCCGAAAAGATGTGTTTGGATTATATCGTCGAAGATGACGGTGCGACAGGTTGCGCGTTGATCGAAGTCGATTCGACGGGGGAAAATCGGATTGTCGTGATCCCCGGTGCGAACGGTCGACTGTCGGCAGCGGATGTTGATGCGGCGGAGCAGGAATTTACCCATGGCGGTGTGGTGCTGATCCAAAACGAAACGAGCCTTGAATCGCGTTTGGAAGCGAAAAGGCTCGCCATGAAATACGGTCTGACGATGATCTATAATCCTGCGCCGATGCAGAAGATGCCGAACGGCTTTTTCGAAGGCGTTGACATTGTCACGCCGAATGAGACCGAGGCGGAATTTTTCACGGGAATTGCCGTCCGAGGGTGCGAAGACGGTATTCGGGCGGCGGAAAAATTCATCGAACTCGGCGCAAAAAGCGTCATCATCACCATGGGATCAAAGGGCGCACTGTACTACGACGGTACGCCGATCTTCGTTCCTGCGATGAAGGTCAAAGCCGTCGATACGACCGGGGCAGGTGACGCGTTTAACGGCGCTCTCGCCGCCGCTTTGGCAGAAGGAAAAACGATCACGGAAGCGTTGAAATTTGCGGGTGCGGTCGGCGCGTTGTCCGTCACCAAAGTGGGTGCCGCGACCGCCATGCCTTCAAGAGAAGAAACGGAAGAATTTCTAATAAAATAGCGAATTTTGCATCAAAAGCCGACGAAATGTCGGCTTTTTGTTTTATTATGTCTGCGGTGACATCAACCTGGCACAAAGTTCCACAAGTTCCTGCTTTCCGCTTACGCCGAGTTTTTGATAAAGTTCCTTGTAACGAATTGACACAGTGCGTGAGGAAATATGCAGGGCACGGGCAACGGACATATTCGAATTTTTTTGATACGCAAAGACAAGATAACGGTAATCATCCCTAGACAGTGAAACAAAAATTTTGGAACCGTTGTATTTTTCGAAAAACAATGCGATGCTTTTGCTGATGATATTTGAATTGTGCTTTATGGTCTTCACAAAATCTTCGGGGAAATCGCGCAAGGCGAGATCAAAAGCGTCCTGATAATAGAATTCATAACTTGCCGCGATTAAGAAAAGATGGTGCTCCTTTACTATTTTCAGTCCTTCTTTCAGGTGACGAAGCATTTCATCTTGTTTCAAAAGGACATAATATGTTAAAAACAACGCAAAGTGCAACTCGCACGCCTCATAAAAATAACCGTCTTGTAATAGCAAATGGCAAAGCATTTCGTATGATTCAAAATGAATTTCCGATTGATCCATTGCGTCGATTTTTGACAAGTGGTAGTACGATAGATAGGCGATCAAGCCACGAACTGAGGGTGCATAATCATAATTCGTGTCGAATTTCAAATTTTCCGACACCGATTGAAATTGCATGGTGAGCGTGTGCAGCCACGGCGTGACGACCGACATATCTTTTTTATGGGGAAAATCGTTTGCGAGTTCGAATTGAAGTCGTGCGGAATAATAACCGTAATCATCACCACCGAAACATTCGATGGAAAGGGAACAGAGGTAAAACAATGATGCAATCCTTATGTAAACACTATCCGATTCCGTTGCCAGTTGATCGAAATGTTTTTTCGCGGATTTGAATTTGCAGGCATAAAAGTCGAATTCCGCGTTCCGCAATAGTTTTTCTTCTTTATTCAGAGCAGGTGAAAAATTGCATGCGGTATTGTTAATGAAGAACGGAAAGCGGAAAGTATCCTTTTTCGGTTCGTTTTTTGCCTGACGCGTTCTGCCGTCGATGGGTTTTGCCGACTCTTTCGGGATCAGCCAACTTTTGCCCATCAGTACGGCACCGTCAATTCGTCCTTCTCTGGCAAGACGGTCGACACGACATTTTCCGATTCCCCAAAGTTGAGCCGCTTCCAAACTTGTTAAATAATCCATTTCCTCACCTTTTTATCTTTTTATACATTGAAAATTATATTATAAATTTGTTGAAAAATCAAGCGAAAAATTATGTTTTTGTGCTATTTGATCATTATTTTCGACCGGAAGCGAAGCAAAACGAGAATTCGTAAAATACAACCCTAAATCGCGTTTTTCGTTAAAAAGACTTGATTTTTTCTTCGGAATGGAATATCATATATTAGATAAGTTTTTGGTATATTTTAGAAAGGAAAATTTACTTATGAAAAAGCGTATTTTATCCATGCTCATTGTCATTGCGATGTCGCTTTCGTTTGTTCCGGCGTTTCAAATCAGCGCCGGTGCGGTTGACGGAGTGACGTTGCTCGTCAATAGCAATGCAACGGAT
Organism: Clostridiales bacterium UBA1758; assembly: GCA_002315595.1. Lineage (GTDB taxonomy): Bacteria > Bacillota > Clostridia > Oscillospirales > UBA1758 > UBA1758. Next base: position 65,238 of record DCHG01000019.1, read on the forward strand.
GATTCCGCATCCTATGCAGATAATGCGACCTATAAAACCGTCGCGGGTGCATTGGCAAAGGCAAATAACGGCGACACGGTTCAACTTGTCAGCGATGTGGCGGAAAATGTCACCGTCGGTGCAGAGCAAACGATCACCATCGACCTGAACGGTCATGTGCTTAGCGCATCTTCCGGCAGTGTCATCGTCAACAACGGTAAACTGACGTTGAAGGACACGGCTACCACGAATAATACCCACTTTTTCAAAGTTAATACAGATGGTCTGTGGGTGCTGAACGATGCGCTGATTACGGCGGATTATACCCTTGACGGCGCCGAAG
>DCHG01000022.1:0-4064 GCA_002315595.1 Clostridiales bacterium UBA1758
GCGGAGCCCTCCTCGCAATGACGGGTGACGAGTGCAACACGCCACCAACGAAAAACCGCCCTCCTTTTAAAGAGGGCGGTTTCAACATACAACCTTATTTTTTCTTCCGTTCGGGGATCAAAAAGATGAACACGAGCGAACTGACCAGCAGCAGGAACGGATAGAACAGAAGCGGAATGATCTCGAATGCGGAGATCGCACCGCCCATGATCGCGACCTGCGAGATCGCAACCAGCATCTGTGCGCCGTAGGGGATGATGCCCTGGAACACGCACGAGAAGGTATCCAGAAGCGACGCGGTCTTGCGTGCGGAAATGTCGTAATTTTCCGCCATTTCACGGGCGATCGGGTTTGCCATGACGATTGCGACGGTGTTGTTGGCGGTGGCAATATCCATCGCACCGACGAGGATACCCATGCCGAGTTGTCCGCCCTTTTTGCCGTGGAACACGCGTTTAATTCCGTTGAGCAGTGCCGTAAACCCGCCGTTTTCACGGATGAGTGCGCAGATCGCACTGACGAGGATGGCGACCATCGAAGTTTCAAACATCCCGGACGCGCCTGCGCCCATATTGGCGAGCAGGTCGGTGGCGGCGGTGGCACCCGTGGCGAGCATGATCACCGAGCCGGAGAGGATGCCGACGAGCAGAACGACGAAAACATTGACGCCTGCGATACCGCCGATGAGGACGAGGATGTACGGAACGATCTGGATGAGTTTATATTCTTCGTCGATCGTGCCGGAAACATCACCGCGCAGGGTGACGGCGAGAATGAGCACGAGGGTGGCGATCGCCGCCGGAAGGGCAATGGCAAAGTTTTCGCGGAATTTATCCTTCATGGCGCAGCCCTGACCGTTGCAGGCGGCAATGGTGGTGTCGGAGATGAACGAGAGGTTGTCGCCGAACATGGCGCCGCCCATGACGCTTGCCACGCAGATCGGAAGACCGAAGCCGGAAGCCTGCGACACGGAGAACGCGATCGGCGTCAGCAGGGTAATTGTGCCGACGGAGGTTCCCATGGCGGTAGATACAAAGCACGCGACAACGAAAAGTACCGCAACGGCGAACTGTGACGGGATGATCGAGAGCATGAAGTAGGCGACGCTTTGTGCGCTGGAACGACCGACGACACCGACGAAGATGCCCGCTTCGAGGAAGATGATGAGCATCGTGATGATGTTTTTGTCGCCGACGCCCTGTCCCATGACGGTGAGTTTATCGTCAAAACCGAGTTCCTGATTTTGGACGCAGGCGACGAAGAGTGCCGCAAGAAACACCACGACGATCGGGATGTTGTAAAAGCCCATTTCGATCTTCAAAACATACTCGAAAAGGATGCCGAGACCGAGGTAAAGCACGATGAAAATTCCGATCGGCAGGAGTGCGATCGGGTTGCTTGTTTTCGGGTTGGATTTCATAAAAATTCCTCCTATTTGCGTTTGGAAATAATTATATCAATTGCACCTGCGATTTTCAACAATTTTTTTCGGATATTGCACTTTGAAAAGAAAACTGTTATACTCGAAGGGAAATGGAATGGATGAGGCGGGGCGTGCAAGTCGCAACCGGGGATGGTGCAAAATGTAACACTCCCGCCCTCATATATATTACTAAGGAGTGAACGGTATGGCAATCGCAAAAGTACAAAATCACAACGGCTCGCCCGCGATCTTCATCGACGGCAAGCCCTATCCGCCGATGGCGATGACCACGATGAGCCGCGACCACCGCTATCTCAAAGAACTCGGTGACGCCGGCGTTAAGATCTATTTCGTCATCTGCGACACCGACTGGCTGAAACCCGACGGACTTGAACTTTTCAAACGCGATGCGGAGGCGTTGCTTGAAGCGGTTCCCGATGCGTATATGTTCCTGCGCCTCGGTCTTCATCCGCCGATGAGTTGGTTCAACGAACACAAGGATCAACTCATGACCTACTCCAACGGCACAAACAAGCCCGCTTATCTGCACACCGAGTCGTACAATGCCGCCCTTCCGGGTGCGTATTCCCTCTGTTCGCAAATTTGGCGTGAGGACGCCTCCGTCGCCCTCGTCGATATGATCAAAAAAGTCGAAGCCCTCCCGTATGCCGACCGTATCATCGGTTATTTCCTCGCCGCAGGCGGTACCTCCGAATGGTACTATATCAACCCCCTGACGGATATGGACAACCGCATTTACGGCGACTTTTCCGCCGCTTTCCGCAAAGAATTCGGCGAACTTTTGCGTGAAAAGTACGGCACCGAGGAAAATATGCAGCGCATTTGGAACATCCCGAATGCGACCTTTGAACACCCGATCATCCCGAATTTCGAGGAGCGTGCGTTCAGTTATATCGACAACCTTGTGCCCGTCGAATATTTCACGTCCGACCGTTCGGCAAAAACCGTTCCGACCGACGCAAATCTCGGCGTCTTCCTAAACGCCGATAAATACCCCCATGTCGCGGATTTTTATCAGGCGGTCCACAACGCAACGGCAAATTCCATCATTTATTTCGCCGATGTCGCCCACAAAAACACCACCGACAAACTCATCGGTGCGTTCTACGGCTCCTACGGCTCGACGGATTTCCAAAATATGGGTACGGCGGGCGGTACCCTGCGTATTCTCAATTCCGGCAAAGTCGACTTCCTTGCCGCCCCCGGTCTTTACAACGACCGCCGTCCGGGCGGCTATACGGGGCTTCGTGAAATGCAGGACTCCTTCCGTCTGCGCGGCAGTATGTATATTGTCGAGGAGGACACGATCACCCACCTCGACGATCCGAACTGGCGCGACCGCGAAAGCATTTACACCGCCGAGGACGCCGTTCACATCATGAAGCGCGATTTTTCGAGAAATGTCTGCGAAGATCTGTTCGCATGGTGGTTTGACCAATTCCGCAAAGGCGGTCGCTACGATCACCCCGCAGTGCTTGACACCATCAAGCGTTCCAATGAAATCGCACAGTACGCCTATACCCTTGACCGCACCAAACACAACGACGTGGCACTGATCTTCGATCAGGAGTCCATTCACTATATTTCGTCGAATACATCTTGCGAAATGCTCGATTACTGGCGTTGCTCCGATCTCGGCAGACTCGGTACCGGCGTGGATTACTATTTCCACAATGACCTTTCGCGGGATAATATGCCCGACTACAAGACCTACATCTTCATGAATTTGTACTATCTGACCGACAAAGAGCGTGCGGAATTGGAAGCGAAGGTCTTAAAGCCCGGTCAGACGGCGGTCTGGTTGTATGCACAGGGCATTCTCAACCCTGATCGAAGCCCGAGAATGGATCCGAAATACATCAGCGAACTGACGCATATCAATGTCGCGCTGAGCGATGAACGCATGGCGCCGAGGTTCCGTGTCACGGGCGATCACCCGATCCTCAAATACGCCGATCGTGAACGGCTTTACGGCTATATCGACCGCACGATGTTCAACACGCTTTGGTCGAGTACGCCCTCCAATCCTGCCGTCACGCCGTTTGCGACCTTCAACTGGCCGTATCTGACCATTGACGACGACGACGCCACCGCACTCGGTCGATTTGTTCTCGACGGAAAGACCGCTTTTGCCGTCAAGGATGTCGGCGGCGCACACTCCGTCCTCTGTGCTTCCAAAACGCTCCGAAGCGAACTGCTTCGCGGGATCATCGAGTATTCGGGCGGACATCTGTACTCCACCGACGATGACGTCGTGTACGCAAATGAAAACTTTGTCGCCATTCACGCGTCATATTCGGGCAGGCACACCCTGCGGTTCAAGAAGGCGTGTTCGCCGTTTGAAATGTACGAAAAGAAGTATTACGGCAAAAACGTCACCGAGTTGACGCTTGACCTCAAACTCGGCGAAACGCTGATGTTCAGCCTTTACGGCGAGTGCTGAAAAGAAAATAGGATGAATGATCCCCCCGCCTTCTCATTCTCGAAGGCGGGGGGATGCCGTCAAAGAGGAACGATGTGGGCATTGTCCCGTACGACGACGTTCCGAAGGCAACAAAAAACAGACTCACAACCGTGAGTCTGTTTTGCTATGCAATTTACTTTGTGCCGAAGATACGGT
>DCHG01000022.1:4127-6633 GCA_002315595.1 Clostridiales bacterium UBA1758
TGCCGAAGATACGGTCGCCGGCGTCGCCGAGACCGGGGACGATATAGCCGTGTTCATTGAGTTTTTCATCAACGGCGGCGATAAAGATATCGACATCCGGGTGATCCTTCTGGATGCGTTCGATCCCTTCCGGGGCGGCGATGAGGTTCATCAGTTTGATGGTCTTGCAACCGTACTTTTTGATAAATCCGATCGCGGCGCTCGCAGAACCGCCGGTGGCAAGCATCGGATCGACGATGATGACTTCGCGTTCTTCGATATCCGGCGGCATTTTGCAATAATATTCAACGGGTTCGAGGGTAGTCGGATCTCTGTAAAGACCGATATGTCCGACCTTTGCGGACGGTACAAGGCTCAACACGCCGTCGACCATTCCGAGACCTGCGCGCAGGATCGGGACAATGGCGAGTTTTTTACCGGCGATGACTTTGCACTTGGCGACGCTGACGGGAGTTTCGACGTCGACTTCTTGAAGCGGCATATCGCGGGTGGCCTCAAAGCACATGAGGTTGGCGATTTCGCTGACGACTTCACGGAACTGCTTGACGCCGGTTTCTTTATTGCGGATGATCGAAAGTTTGTGCTGGATCAGCGGGTGATCCATTACGTGAACGTTGCCCATATTAAATCTCCTTTATATAGTGAAGTGTTTGATAACCAATCAATCCTCGTCGATCATTGCCACACGACGGGCATGACGACCGCCCTCGTATTCGGTGGTCAAAAAGATCGAAACGAGTTCTTTTGCATATTCGGGGGCGGTGACACGACCGCCGAGACAGAGGATATTTGCGTCGTTATGCAGGCGGGTGTATTTGGCGCAGTAGGCGTTGTCGACGACTGCGGCGCGGATGCCTTTATAACGGTTGGCAGCCATGGACATCCCGATCCCCGTGCCGCAGCAGAGGATGCCGATACCGTCGCCGCCGAGGACGGCTTTGGCGACCTTTTTGGCGTAGATGACATAGTCCGTGCTTTCTTCGGCAGTTCCGCCGAAATCGACAAATTCGTGCTGATCGCCGAATTCGGAAATGATGTAATTTTTCAGTGCAATTCCGGCTTTATCGGCGCCGATGTAGATTTTCATGGGTGACAGATCCTTTCCGAGTTTTTATTGAGTCGCCTTTTTGGCGTCGCGTTCACGTTCAGCCTGCGACGGACGAAGGTAGTTGACCTTCAATTCCGCACCGGTGACTGCGGGGGCGGAGTCGGCTAATGCGGCAACCCCGAAGCCATGCACATACCGCATCGGATCGGGGGCAAGAACGGCGTCGACGCCGTTTTGGCGAAGCCTTTCGCAATAGATCGCCGCACCGTCACCGACAAGAAAAACCTTTTCGCCTTTCAGCGATCCGGCAAGTTCGTCGATATTCACGGCACGGTCGGGGGTGAGGCGGGTGAGAACGCCACCATCCGTCGAGAAGGTGGCTGTGTAGACCTGACCGGCGCGTGCATCCATCAAAGCACAGGTCATAAGCCCCGTGTTTACGCCGTTATATGCGGCGGCGGCAAGCGTCGAAACACCGACGCAGGCGATGTTTTTCGCCCAAGCCATACCTTTGACGGCGGCAACACCGATACGAAGCCCGGTAAAACTCCCGGGGCCGTTGGTGACGGCGATACGGTCGACATCGTCCAGCGTGAGGTCGGCGGATTTCAGGCAATCCGCGACAAGCGGCATCAGCGTGCGGCTATGTGTCAGCCCGTTGCGCAAATAACATTCCGCAATCAGGTTGCCGTCACGGACAAGGGCGGCGGAGGCGGATTTTGAAGAAGAATCAATCGCTAACGTGAGCATGATGCCCTCCCGATGGAGATACTGCGGCAAAGATCGCCGTCTTTTTCGATGTCGACAAGATAGGTACCTGATTCGGGCGTGTCAAAAGCGCGTTGATACCATTCGACGGCAATGATCGCACCGCGGTCAAGGTAATCGTCCCATCCGAGGTCGTACAATTCGTCGGCGCCCGACAGTCGGTAGAGATCAAAATGGATCAGCGGCGGGTTGCCGCCGTATTCGTTGACGATAGTGTAGGTGGGGCTCGTCACCCTTTGGTCACAACCGAGGGCACGCGCCATTCCGCGGACAAAGGCGGTTTTACCCGCGCCGAGATCACCCCGCAGGGCGATGACGGTACCGGGGGCAAGCGTGAGCGCAAAATCATATCCGATCTGTTCGGTTTTGGTTTCGGAGTCGGAAAAATAAGTCATAATGCACCGTTTCGGATGATCTTTGTCGGGAATTATCACAATTCAAATTATTATATCACTTTTTGTGGGGGAACGCAAGTTTTTTTATTTGTCATTCCGAGGGATGAAGGACGGGGGAGGGGGTTTTAATTTGTCATTCAGAGGCGACTCTTGTCGCCGTGGGAATCCGTAACTCTCGTCCCGGCTTTGACGTCGTAACACGCCAGCAAGGGGTACGGATTGCCACGTCGGGCGTTGCCCTCCTCGCAATGACGGGGTGGTTGGCGCAGTGCAGTTTTATCACGTCATTCCGAGG
>DCHG01000040.1:0-175 GCA_002315595.1 Clostridiales bacterium UBA1758
CCACATCCGATGATACCGACTTTGACTTTTTTCATGAAAAAATACCTTCCTTTCATGGTATTATTATACTTGTATGATAGCACAATCGGCATCGTAAAACAACTCTTTTTCGTTTTTTTAAACGTATTTTTTTCATTTCACAAAGCACCGAAACGCGTTCATCGACGGATGAATA
>DCHG01000040.1:198-1676 GCA_002315595.1 Clostridiales bacterium UBA1758
TGAACGATATTGCTTTTTTTGACATCGTATGATAATATTAAATATACAGTTTGATTTAATACAAAAGCGATTGAAACCAATGTTGGGAGTGAAACGAAAAATGAAATATTCTATTGACAAGAGCGGAAGTTTTTCCGTATCAAGTGAAAAAATCTCACTTTCCCTTTGTTACCCGAAAATCAACGGGCGCAGCATTCATCCGATCCGCGTCGATGCCCGCCGTGACGGTATAACTTATCGACTCGACGGCTTTACAATCAGCGTCGTTTTCAAAAAAACGGACCGTATGGGAAAAACCATCGCCATTGATACATCTGTTTCGGGCGATGTGCCGAACGATATTCACGATATTTCGATCATCGGCGACGGAAAGATCATCGGCGGAACAAAAGCATTTCGTCAGGGCTTCGGTCTTGCCGGTCCGTCGGGATTTGTAAATACCGAGAAAGAATTGACCTTTGAGTCCGATGCGGTCTGTGCGTTCGGCAGCGATGAAGAATGTATTTCGCTTTGCTTCCGCGACAATCGTCGCTACCGCAATCATTTCGAATTCCGCAACGGTTGCGTCAGTTCCCTTGTCGACACGGAATTTACGCTGAAAGACGGTGACTCGCTTCCGACGCTGTATCTTTCAAGCGCCGCCGACTTCAACACCGCCCTTCATGCCTGCGCCGTCAGCATTGCCGAGACCATGAATGCAAGACGGCATTTCACAAAGCCGGCATTTCACTGGTGTTCGTGGTACTATCTCTATCACACCCTCGACGATGCGAAACTCGACAATTATTTGGAAGGCTTTGCAAAGTACAAAGATCAAATTCCGTTCACGCATATTCAAATCGACGCGGGTTATTTCCCGTCCACCGGCGATTGGCTCCAAAACAACGGTCGCTTTACGGACGGACTCGAAGGTGCGGCAAAAAGAATTATGCGAGCCGGCTATCAGCCCGGTATCTGGATCGGTCCATACATGGTGGGCGATGAAAGCGAAATCGCGAAAAATCATCCCGACTGGCTTTTGAAAAACCTTGACGGAACATTCGTCAAGCCGTGGACCTTCTACAACGAACCGAAGGTTTGGGGCTACCGAGACTGTGATTATTATGTGTTGGATACCAGTCATCCCGAAGCGATGAAATACATCCGTGGGGTCTTCCGTACACTGCGTTCCTATGGCTATACCCTATTCAAAACCGACTTTTTGCTTTGGGGGTTGCAGGATTCCACAACCGTTCGCCGTTACACACCCGGCAAGACCTCATTTGAATATTTCCGCGAACTGATGGTTGCCATCCGCGAAGAGATCGGCGAGGATTCGGCGTGGCTCGGTTGTATCGCGCCCTTTATGCCGACCGTTGGCTTTGTCGATATGATTCGAATTTCCGCGGATGTCGGTGCGCAGTGGTCACCCGAAAACGGTTTCGGCCCCGACAATATGATTAACGAAGTCGACGCCGACCAGTATTTCAACAATGTCT
>DCHG01000040.1:1682-2104 GCA_002315595.1 Clostridiales bacterium UBA1758
AAACGATCCCGATTCGGTCATGGTACGTGATTTTCATATTTGGATCGATCAACCGCAGATCGACGCTCTTGCGATCTATGCCGCAATGAGTGGTGGTGCGATCTACACTTCCGATCCAATTCACGAAATCGGTGAAGATCGGCGCAAACTGCTTGAATTCATCCGTCCCGAATTCAAGGTCATGGCGGAATATCCCCGCTGGCAGTCGGAAAATCCCGTTAAATTGCTCGTCAACCGCCTTGCGCAGGGCGCGCTTGTCTATTTTTTCAATCCGACAAACGACGAAAGATACGAATTCCCCGATTGGAAATCACTCGTCGGCGCCAAATACAAGCACATCCGCGAGTACCACGGCAAATCCGCAAAGGTCGCCGATGTCAATCACATTCAACTTGCACCCCGAAGCGGAAAGTTGTTTTTCC
>DCHG01000040.1:2111-2486 GCA_002315595.1 Clostridiales bacterium UBA1758
CACCCAAGAGCCGCTTGATACCGAACCAAAGAATATGTGGGTTTGGTGATTTGATTTCATAACGAAGCCCCTGACACGGTCGTGTGTCAGGGGCTTTTGATGTCTTAAAAAGTAATTTTTCGATAAAAAAACGCCCCGCAAATGCGGGGCGTTTTAATGACTTATTCAGTCTTTCTCGTCAGAGAGAACGATTAGGCGTTAGCCCACTCGTTGTACTGACGGGTAGCTTCGTCAAGTTCGACCTGAGCGCCGGCATCTTCGAGAGCCGCAAGGAAGGCGTTGTATTCGCCTTCAACGTCATCGCCGCCCATGCCGAGACCGAGGACGGATTCGTCAACAACGGTCTTGATGTTGGTCTGAGCGATGGCGAGTTCA
>DCHG01000040.1:2504-2937 GCA_002315595.1 Clostridiales bacterium UBA1758
GTCGCCTTGGTGTCGAAGTAGAAGCCGAGGACCTTGGACATGACAGCGTCATCATCGAAGGTCTTGAACCAATCGATGTATTCCTGAGAAACGTCGCCGGCGAAGTGCATGTACTCGCCGATACGGAACATCCACTCATAGAAGAATTCATCGCTGGTGTTACGGGTCAGAACGCCATCAGTGATGGAGAAGTCAGTACCGTCAACACCGTAGATGGTGGCATTGTAATGCTCTTCAGAGCTGTAAACCCAGCTCCACCACATGACAACGCGTTCCGGGTTAGCCGCGGAGTGCGGGATCATGAGGGCTTCACCGGAGGACAGGCACTTGTACTTCGGAGCATCCGGAACAGAGTTGTAAACGAGCCAGGAAGCTTCCGGAGCATTGGCGCGGGTAGCGTCGATGATTTCGGTGTCCTTACCGACAGAAGCGC
>DCHG01000008.1:0-43260 GCA_002315595.1 Clostridiales bacterium UBA1758
GATCCAGAATATCGAGTGAGGAAGATACTATGAAACTTATCAACATCGGGTTCGGCAATATGGTAAGTGCAAGCCGTATCATCGCCATCGTCAGTCCCGAATCTGCGCCGATCAAGCGCATCATTCAGGAAACAAGAGAGGCGAAACTGCTCATTGATGCGACCTACGGCCGCAGAAGCCGTGCCGTCATCATCACCGACAGCGGTCATATCATTCTTTCCGCCATTCAGCCGGAAACCATTGCCAACAGACTCGTCAGCAAATCCGATGAAGATGAACTCGAAGATGAGGAAATTGACGATGAGTAAACGCGGGATACTCATGATTATTTCCGGTCCTTCGGGTGTCGGAAAATCAACCATTGCCGATGCGGTACTGTCGCGAAACAACGGCTTTTCCCATGTTCCGACGGCAACAACCCGTAACCCCCGTCCCGGTGAAAAACACGGGGTGGACTATTTCTTTTTATCACAGGAAGAATTCGAGTCAAAAATCCAAGCAAACGAATTCTTTGAACATATCGAATACGCCGGTAACCGCTACGGATCGCTTGTTTCGGCGGTCGATGCCTCGCTTGACGCAGGCAATGACGTCCTTTTGGTCATCGACGTCCGTGGGGCGATCTCCATTAAAAAACTACGTCCCGATGCGGTGACGGTCTTTGTCCTTCCCCCGCGTTTCAGCGATTTGAAAGCCCGCCTCGGCGGAAGGGGAACGGACGACGAAGACACCGTCAGCCGTCGTGTAGAGATTGCAAAAACCGAACTTAATTATCGTGACCGTTATGATTATCAGGTAATCAACGACGTGGTGGAGCGTGCCGCCGACGATGTCGAAAAGATACGCGACGCCGAACGTCTAAGATCTTTCAGAAACGAATTCAGTATGGAGGAATAATCAAATGCTTCTTTATCCACCGCTTGCCGACCTTCTTAAAAACGTCGAAAACAAATATCTTCTGGTCAATGCCGTTGCCCGTCGTGCGCGTCAGGTTTCGGACGCGAATGAACGCGACAATCTCGTCGTCGACGAAAAAAACGTTCGTACCGCCATTGACGAAATCTATGACGGCAAAATCGACATTGCCATCAAAGAGGAACTTCGCTGAAAAATCCTGACGGAGGTGCGCCGTGTCCGACCAAGTTTTGAAAATAGCGGTCAGTACGGCGAACTATGCCGCCGATCGACTGTATGATTATCGCGCCCCGGCGGAGGACGGCGTCCTTGCCGGGATGCGTGTCATCGTGCCATTCGGTAAAGGCAACCGCAAATGCGAGGGTGTTGTGGTCGCGGTTACCGATGTGACGCCGTCCGCCCGTACTAAGCCACTCTTTCGCATCATAGACAGCGCTCCCGTCCTGACCGAGGCGGATATCAGACTCGCCCTCTGGATGCGGCAGCGCTGCTTTTGTACTGTTTACGACGCGGTAAAATGTATTTTGCCTGCCGGATTTTGGTATCAACTCACGGTTGCGTATTCTCTTTGTCCCGACGCAAGCGACTTTGCGATCGAAACGATTTCATCGGAGGATACGGTCTACGCCGATACAGTCGCTTTCTTGCGTGAAAAAGGCGAAACCACAGAGGATGAATTGTACGCGTTTCTTCGTGGAAGATCGCCTGCGGCGGTCATTGAACGGCTGACGGACGCTGGAATTGTTGTCGCAACAAGCAATGTTACCGAAAACGTACGCGATAAATTGCGTGGTATGGTGGCGTTGGACATTTCAAAAGAGGACGCACAAAAACTCGTCGATCAACTTCGTCCGCGTAGCCCCGTGCAATCCGATGCCCTTCGGATGATCGCGGAATTCGGCGAAATCAGCCGAAAAGAACTTGCATATTTCACCGGTGCAAATGCACAAACGGTCAGATCGCTTGAAAAAAAAGGACTTGTCCGTTCCTTTGCCACCGAAGTTTTTCGTGAATCCGTCACTTTGGGTGATGCAACGCTTGATCCGTCGGCGATCGAATTGACCGACGAACAAACGGACGCGTTCAACGCCTTGCGTGCATCGTATCTGACGCATACCGGCTCGGCTTCGCTCCTTTACGGAGTCACGGGATCGGGCAAAACATCTGTCTATATCAAACTCATTTCCGAGGTTTTGCGGGACGGTAGGGGAGCGATCGTTCTCGTTCCCGAAATCTCGCTTACGCCGCAATTGCTTCAAATTTTCGGCGCCTATTTCGGTAAAAGGCTTGCGGTACTGCATAGTGGACTTTCCGTCGGGGAACGCTTTGACGCGTGGAAACGGATCCGCCGGGGAATGGTCGACGTCGTCATCGGCGCACGAAGCGCGGTGTTTGCTCCTTTGCCGAACCTCGGTCTTGTTATCCTTGACGAAGAACACGAAGCCTCGTATAAATCCGAAAACAACCCGAAATATCACGCCCGCGACGTTGCAAAATTTCGCTGTGTCGAAAACGGCGCGTTGCTTGTTTTGGGCTCCGCCACACCGAGTGTGGAAAGTATGTACTGCGCCACCGAAGGCGGCTATCATCTGCTTCGCCTACGCAAGCGATATAATCAGCGTTCACTGCCGAATATCATCATCAGCGATATGCGTCAGGAACTGAAAAACGGCAACGGCACTGCCATAGGTCAGGCATTGCGGAAAGAACTCGCCTCCAACATCGAACGCGGTGAACAGAGCATTTTGCTGATCAATCGACGTGGCAGTACAAGACATCTCTATTGTGAAGACTGTGGGGAAGGCTTTCAATGCGAGCATTGCTCCGCCTCCCTTGTATATCATTCCGCGAACGGACGGCTGATGTGCCATTATTGCGGATATTCGATGCCGCTTCCGAATTCCTGCCCGCATTGCGGCGGACGGTTGCGCCACGGCGGTATCGGCACACAAAGGCTCGAAGCCGAGATCGCCGAACTGTTCCCGGGTGTCGAAACCCTGCGCATGGACGCCGACACCACCTCGAAAAAGAACTCACACGAAGCCATTTTGCGCAAATTCCGCGTCGATCGGGTGCCGATCCTTATCGGGACGCAGATGGTCGCAAAGGGACTCGACATCGAAAATGTCACGCTTGTCGGGGTAATCAGTGCGGATGATACGCTTTATCTCGATGATTACCGTGCGTCGGAACGCACATTTTCGCTTATCACGCAAGTTGTCGGGCGGGCGGGACGCGGCTCACTCGAAGGTCGCGCCGTCATTCAGACGATGTCCCCGAAAAATCCCGTCATCCTCTGTGCAGCCGAACAGGATTACGATTGCTTCTATCAGACGGAAATCGAATTGCGCCGTATACGGAATTGTCCGCCGTTTTCCGATTTCTTTACCTTTTCACTGCACGGTGAGCAGGAAGAATTGGTCATCAAGGCCGCATTGCGACTCGTGGCAAGGCTTAACTGGTCGATCGAAAACGGCTACGGCGATGTCGCCGGACGCATCATCGGTCCTTCGCCCGAATTTATTGTAAAAGTCAATAATAAATTCAGATATCGTGTCGTATTCGTCACGGCGTCCAACCGACGCTCACGCGAACTTGCATCGAGAATTCTGATTGATTTCAATAAAACACCCGAAAGCCGATTTGTCACCCTTGCGTGCGACATCAATCCGGGTGAATTTTAAGGAGAATTTTTATGGCGATTAGAGCGATTGTCAACGGCAAGGATCCGTTTTTGCGAAAAACTTCCCGTCCGCAGACCAAATTCGATGAGCGTCTTTTCGAACTTCTTGACGATATGGCGGAAACCATGCGTCAGGCAGGCGGCGTCGGACTTGCCGCACCACAGGTCGGGATCCTGCGCCGTGTTGTCGTCATTGAAACCGAACCGGGCAACCTCATCGAACTGATCAACCCCGAAATCATTGAAACCCGGGATCCCGCGGAAGGGCCCGAAGGCTGCCTCAGTTTCCCCGGTCAGTGGGGGATCACCATTCGCCCGACATATGCAAAGGTGCGCGCACTTGACAGAAATGGCAACGAATTCGAAATGGAAGGCAACGACCTTCTTGCCAAAGCCTTCTGCCATGAAATCGACCACCTCGACGGAAAGGTCTTCGTCGATCGCGTGATCCGAAACCTCGATCCGTCCGAATTGGAGCAGTAAATGCGAATTATGTTTATGGGCACGCCGGATTTTGCCGTGCCGTCACTGAAAAAACTCGTCGAGCAGGGACACGAAATCGTCTGTGTCGTCTGCCAATCCGATAAACCGAAGGGACGCGGGATGAAACTCACACCGCCCCCGGTCAAAGAATACGCACTGACGCAGGGACTGCGCATTGAGCAGCCTGAAACTCTGCGTGACCACGCAATCGAAGGACTTTTGAACGAAACCAAGCCCGAAATGATCGTCGTGCTGGCGTACGGAAAGATTTTACCGGGCTATGTCCTCGACTATCCGAAGTACGGTTGCGTCAACATCCACGGCTCGCTTTTGCCGAAATACCGCGGTGCCGCCCCCATTCAGCGTGCGGTTATCAACGGTGAAAAGGTCACTGGCGTGACCTCTATGTATTTAGACCGCGGTGTCGATACCGGCGATATGATCTTCAAACGCGAAATGCCGATTGAAGCCGAAGACACCTCGGAAACCATGTTTGAAAAACTCGCACATGTCGGCGCCGACCTGCTCATCGAAACCATTGACGCGATCATTGCGGGAACTGCGCCCCGTATCAAGCAGGACGACTCGCAATCCTGCTACGCTTCCATGCTTTCGCGTGAAGAAGCCGTGATCGACTGGAACTGGGACGCAGACCGCATCTGCAATTTTATCCGCGGTTGCTGGTCTTGGCCGGTTGCTTCGACCACGCTTGACGGTGCAAGAGTCCGTTTGATTTCCGCAAAGCCCGTCAAAAACATCGGTGGGGAAGTTGCCCCCGGCACCGTCATCGGGCTGACAAAAGACGGTCTTCGTGTCCGTTGCGGCGACGGTTGTATTGATGTGACGAAAATTCAGTTTGAAGGCTCGCGTCCGATGCCCCCGGCGGATTATTTCCGCGGTCACGCATCCATCGACGCAAAGAGATTTGGAGTAGAAAATGCCTGATGCACGCGATTTGGCTGTTTCCGCACTCGGCGCATGGCGGCGTGACGGAGCATGGAGTGATGAAATCCTTCGCTCCAACAAACAGATCAATCAACTAATCCCCGCCGACCGTGCCCTCGTTAGCCGTATCATCTACGGCGTTCAGCAAAAACTCTATCTCATCGACTGGTACATCGGCGAATTTTCCAGTATCCGACTCAAAAAGATCACACCGAAGATTTTGGACATTTTTCGTGTGGCAACCTATCAAATTCTGTTTCTCGACCGTGTGCCGGATCGTGCGGCGGTGGATTGTGCCGTCAATCAGGCAAAGCATGACAACCCGCGTGCCGCCGCATTTGTCAATGCGGTGCTTCGTGCAATGTCTGCGCATCACGCGCAAAAGAAAATACCCGAAAACGATACTGTAAAGTATTTAAGCCTTACAGAGTCCATGCCCGAATGGTTGGTCAAACGCTTCATCAACATCCTCGGAATTGACGGTGCAAAAGCCTTCTTTTCCGCCTGCAACGAGCCCGCGCCGTTATATGCCCGTGTGAATACCCTTCGGGGGAATATGGACGAATTAAAGGGCGAACTCGAAAAGGACGGTGTCGTTTTTTCGGAAGTTTTTGGCTATGATAACTTCTTAATACTCGCCAATACAGGTGATATTACGCAACTTTCCGCCTATCAAAAAGGACTGTTCACCGTGCAGGATCCCGCCGCTTGGCTATCGGTAAATGCGGCTTCTCCCGCCGGAGGTGAGGTCGTCATCGACACCTGTTCTGCACCGGGTGGGAAAAGTTTTGCCGCTGCGGAAATGATGGGCAATCATGGCACTGTAAAGGCGTTTGACTTGTACCCAAACAAACTCGAAGACATCGACCTCGGTGCCGAAAGACTGGGTGCCGACATCATTTTGACCGCCCCTTTGGACGCGTCGATCTTCACCCCACCACTCAAAGAGAGCGCCGATCTTGTCATCGCGGATGTTCCTTGTTCCGGCTTCGGCGTGATCCGCAAAAAGCCCGACATACGCTATCGAGATGAAGCCGATGCCGCGAAAATGCCCGAATTGCAATTAAAAATCGTTTCAAATGTCAGTGCCTATGTCAAACCCGGCGGAAGGCTTTTGTATTCGACCTGCACGCTGATGCCGGAAGAAAACGGCGGCGTGGTCGCCGAATTTTTGAAAACACATCCTGCGTTCCACTCGGTCGATGAACGCACGCTTATGCCGCATATCGACGGTACCGACGGATTTTATTATTGTCTGATGAAGAGGGATTGAATGGAAAAAACCGACATCAATTCACTGTTTCCCGAAGAACTTTCCGTCCTTTTGAAAGAACTCGGCGAGCCATCGTTTCGTTCAAAGCAAGTCTTTGACTGGCTCCATGTCAAACGAGTTTCTACGTTTGACGAAATGGCGAACATCCCGAAATCCACGCGTGAAAAACTGAACGACCGCTGTGAAATCACGCATCTTGTACGCCTGCGCAAGCAGGTTTCAGCACAGGACGGCACGATAAAGTATCTTTGGGGGCTTTCCGACGGAAATGCCGTAGAAAGCGTCCTGATGAGTTACGAACACGGTCATTCGCTTTGCATTTCAAGTCAGGTCGGTTGTCGTATGGGTTGCAAATTTTGTGCCTCAACGATGGGCGGTCTGATCCGAAATCTCCAACCGAGCGAACTTTTGGGGCAAATATATGCCGCGCAGGAAGATGCGGGCGTCCGCGTTGACAATGTGGTACTAATGGGCATCGGTGAGCCGCTTGACAATTACGATAATGTTGTCAAATTCCTGCGGCTCGTTTCTCACCCGGACGGTATCAATATCGGTCTTCGTCATTTTTCACTGTCCACCTGCGGTCTTTGCGACCGTATTGACCGACTTGCGGAAGAAGAATTGCCGATCACGCTTTCGGTGTCCCTTCATGCGCCCGACGACGAAAGCCGGAGTGCCATCATGCCGGTCAACAACAGATACAATGTGCAAACACTGATGGATACCTGCGCAAGATACTACGCAAAAACGGGGCGCAGGATCTCCTTTGAATATACGCTTGTTTCGGGTAAAAATGACACGCCGGAACACGCCGAACGGCTTGCGAAACTGGTCTATCCGCTTCATGGCCATGTCAATCTCATCAACCTTAATCCCGTTGACGGCACCGGGCTGTCCATGACGGATCATTCCGCCGCCGAAAAATTCAAACAGATCCTTGAAATGCGGCGCGTCGCCGTATCTTTCCGCAGACGCCTCGGCACCGATATTGATGCCGCCTGCGGTCAACTCCGCCGAAAGGGCGGTTAATTCAGCGATACTCGAAAAGGATGGTAACAGAATGAATGTCTGGGGACTTACCGACATCGGCAAATCACGACCAAGCAATCAGGACTCGTTTCAGGTGATCGTTTCAAGCGATGAAACCTATTCGATCTGCATTGTCTGCGACGGAATGGGCGGCGCAAACGCCGGAAATGTCGCAAGCAAACTCGCCGTCGACGCATTTGTTGCCGAAGTCACAAGAATTATGAAACCGGGGCTGACGCAAAAGCAACTTTCTATCGTTGCCGAAAGTGCCGCAACCGCCGCCAATAAAGCGGTCTTCACCGAAGCAAAGGAACATCCCGATTATCAGGGAATGGGCACGACGCTGGTCGGACTGATCGCCGAAAAGGAACGCGGCGTCATTGTCAACATCGGCGACAGTCGTGCCTATCGCATCAACGAAGACGGGATTACCCGTCTGACACGCGACCATTCCGTGGTCGAGGAAATGTTGCAAAGCGGTCGGCTTTCCGTGGAGGAAGCGAAGCATTATCCCGGCAAAAATCTGATCACGCGTGCGGTTGGAACGGAAGCAAACGTCAGTGCGGATACCTATTCGATCGAGATCGGGCAGGATGATTACATTCTGCTTTGTTCCGACGGGCTGACCAATACCGTCGACGAAAACGAAATGTTATATCAGGTCGTACACGGCGGCGATCCCTCGTATGCCTGCAAACGACTTGTGGATCTTGCGAACTCCCGCGGTGGTCCCGATAACATCACCGCAGTGTTGTTCGGTGCCTGATTTGCACCGAAATTGCCAAGAAAGGACTCTTTCATCTTTGAAAGTCAGGTAATAGAAATGGAAAATGATAAGTTGATCGGCACAATGCTCGACAACCGATACGAGATCCTGCAAGTCATCGGAACAGGGGGTATGGCGGTCGTCTATAAGGCGATGTGCCATCGTCTGAACCGTCTTGTCGCGATCAAAATGCTCAAAAGCGAATTCTGCGACGATGAGGAATTAAAGGAACGCTTTTACGCCGAAAGTCAAGCAGTCGCTATGATGAGCCACCCGAATATCGTTTCGATCTTCGATGTTTCGCGTTCTGGTGAGCAGGAATACATCGTCATGGAACTCGTCGAAGGTATCACCCTCAAACAGTATATGGATCGCAAGGGCGTGATGAATTCGGGCGAAACGCTTCATATCGTGACGCAGATTTTGAGTGCGCTCAACCATGCACATAGCCGCGGTATCATCCACCGTGATATCAAGCCGCATAACATCATGATTTTACGCAACGGCACCATCAAGGTCGCCGATTTCGGGATCGCACGCTTTATTTCCAAACAACAGACCGCGACCAACGAAGCCCTCGGCAGTGTCCATTATATCTCGCCGGAGCAGGCGAAAGGATCGCATATCGACGCAAGAAGCGACGTGTATTCGCTCGGCGTCGTGATGTATGAAATGCTCACCGGTCGACTTCCGTTTGAGGGCGATACCCCCATCAGCGTCGCAATTCAGCATATCCATTCCATTCCGTTGAACCCGCGTGATATCAATCCGTCCATTCCGCCCACGCTCGAAGCAATCACCATGAAGGCGATGTGCCCGGATCTCAACCGCAGATACGCAAGTGCGGAAGCGATGCTTGCCGATATCGAGGCGTACAAAAATAACCCGAATATCGTGTTTGACTTCAATCTTCCCGGAAAATCGGACGAAACGGCAGCCGAAACCAATGATCTCGAAAAGACCAAAAAGTTGCGGATCGTGCCGCAACCCGATCCGAAGCCCGCGAATTCCGACGATGCGTTCATCGACGAAGACGAACAGAATTACCGCTCCACACCGAACCGTTTTGCGTCTTTTGCACCCATCATCACGGTCGGCGTGATATGCGTACTTTTCCTCATCGGCGCATTTGTGTTTGTCAAAACGCTGATGTTCCCCGACGCCAAGGAAAAGATTGAGGCTCCGCTTCTCATCGGTCAAATGTATACCGACGTCATCAATAACCCCGTTTACGACGATTTCGATTTTGAGATCATACGTGAGTTTTCGTCGATCTACGCCGACGGCTACATCATGGATCAGGATCCCGCAGAGGGCAAAGAAATCATTTCCGGCGGTAAATTTAAACTCGTCGTGAGCAGTGGTACGGAAACCACCG
The DNA here is from genome assembly GCA_002315595.1 of Clostridiales bacterium UBA1758. Taxonomy (GTDB): domain Bacteria; phylum Bacillota; class Clostridia; order Oscillospirales; family UBA1758; genus UBA1758. Next base: position 9,473 of record DCHG01000008.1, read on the forward strand.
TCATCCCCGACGATATCATTGATATTGAGTACCGTGAAGCAACACTGAAACTTGAAAAACTCGGCTTTGTCGTTCATCGCACCTACGAAACATCCGAAAAAATCGCCGTCGATTATGTCATCCGTATTGAGCCCGGCGTCGGCAGTGAAGTGGCAAGCGGCTCCGATGTCACGCTAGTCATCAGCAAGGGGACCAACGTCAAAATGGTCGATGTTCCGTTCCTGATCGGCAACAACGTCGAAACCGCGCAAAGACTGTTGGAAAAGGTCAATCTCGTCCTCGGCGATGTGACCGAAGTCACGGCGGACGCGGATGCGGGACTCATCGTTTCTCAGAGTATTGAAAGCAACACCTCCGTCGAAGAAAAGACCGTCATCAATGTTCAGGTCAGCAAGGGCGTGCCCGTTGACGATCCGACCGATGATCCGACCGACGATCCTTCGAGTGAAGTCGTGACCAAATACGTCCCGGACGTTCATCTGCCATCGGATGTCGATGTGCTGAATGTCACGGTCGAATACAACGGCACGAAAATTTACGACGCGTATCATTTCGGTGATGATGTCGTTTCTCTGCCGGGTGTTTCCGGTTTTAAAGGTTCCGCCCCCGGCACATATAATATCTACTACGACGGCGTTTTGAGCCAGTCGATCACGATCAATTTCGATTGATGGAAGGACGAATTATTTCCGGCGTCGGCGGAATTTACCGTGTCGCCGTTGACGGCTTAATCGTTGAATGTTCCCTGCGCGGATCCCTTCGTCTTGGCGAAATGACGCCGACGGTGGGGGATCGGGTGGAGGTCGACGCCGACCAAAAAGTGATCGCACAGGTCTACGACCGCGTCAACATTCTTTGCCGTCCGTCGATTGCGAATATCGACCTGCTTGTGATCTGCGTCAGTGCCGCACCCCCGGTGACGGATTATCATATGATCGACAAAATCTGTGCCGTTGCTTTTTTGCACGGGATCACGCCTGTCATCTGCGTCAACAAAAACGACCTCGTTTCGGGGATGGAATATGCTGACGAATATGCCCGTTCGGGCATACGTTCGCTTTGTGTCAGCGCCGCAAACGGTACCGGCATCGACGAACTGAAACACATTATTTCGGGCAAAGTAAGTGCCTTTACCGGCAACTCCGGGGTGGGGAAGTCGAGTATTTTGAACGCGATCTCACCCGACCTCGGACTGCGTACATCAGGTATCAGCGACCGTCTCGGACGTGGCAAGCACACCACGCGCCATGTCGAACTGTTTGAGCCGATGTCCGGTACCTTCGTCGCCGATACGCCCGGTTTTTCGGCGTTTGACATCGTTGAATTTTTACTGCCCGACGAACTCCGATACGCTTTTCCGGAATTCGCGCCTTATTCGGCCGATTGTCGCTTTTCGGACTGCACGCATACCGGCGAACCCGGTTGCGCGGTAGCCGAAGCCGCAAACAACGGTAAAATTTCCACAAAACGATTTGAAAGTTACCGCGAAATGTATCAATCCGTCCGCAATCATAAAGCGTGGGAAAAGCGGAAATAATACCCGCATACTATGAGGTAAGACTATGTCAGTCAATTCAAAGGTCTATTTGACCGATAAACAGATCCGCAAAAACTCGGCTCCGAGATTTGGTCTGTCTCTGATCCTTGATCAGATTTTTGCCATTCTCGTCAGTCTGGCGTTTTTTATCGTCATTGACTCTTTCTCGGAAACTGCCGCTACGGCGATCTCGACGGTGATCTCAACGGGATTTTTCCTTGTGATCGTCTATAACGAGGGCGTGCGCTATGGATCAAGGGATCGCAATCTTTTGGTGCTTCACGATGAAAAACCGCAGTTGCTGAAAGCACTCATCGCGTCCGGCTACGCGTCCGCGCCCGGCGTTCTGCTTGCACTTCTTGCGACATTTGCTCCTTCGGGAACCCCCGTCATGAATATCACCAATGAGGTCGCTTACGGATTTTACTATTATCCGTTTTCGCTGATTTTGCCCACGATCATCGCAAATTCGTGGACGCATTTTTTGCCGGTTTTGTTTGTGCCGATCTTTGCGAATATCGGCTATTTCGACGGACTTTTCCGCTTTTTCATCGGAAAACGCAAACAGACCGACCGCGTTTCCACAACCGGCTCGCGCTCGTTTTAATTGATATGAATGATTGAACGATCACCCTCATAGATTTCTGTGGGGGTGTGCTTTCATATGGAGAAAAAACTCATCGTCTTTTTGGCGGCGTTCTGTTTGACACTTGCGGCGATCACCCTTCGTCGGGAAGCCGTCACCGTTGGCGCAGAAGCCGAATTTTCCGCCCCCGTCATCGTCATTGATCCCGGTCACGGCGGCGTGGACGGCGGTACGGTGGGAATCGGAGGCGTCGTTGAAAAGGACGTCAACCTCGCAATATCACTTCGATTGAACGGGATTTGCCGCTTTTTCGGACTGAATACGGTGATGACGCGATCCGATGACCGTTCGATCCACGATCCCACGGCAAAGACCGTTGCGGAAATGAAACGCTCCGACCTCAAAAACCGTGCCGATCTCGTTAACTCCACACAAGACGCCGTACTCATCAGTGTTCATATGAATTCCTATCCGTCCGCAAAAGTCCACGGCGCACAGATCTTTTATGCCGACACGGCGAATTCCGAAATTTTAGCGCAATCCGTTCAGGATCAAACGAATTCTCTTGTCAAATCCGACCGTGTCCCGAAGCCCGCAAACGATGTTTTCCTGATGCGAAGTGTCCACTGTCCCGCGATCATCGCGGAATGTGGGTTTTTGTCAAATTTCGACGATACGAAGTTTTTATGTTCCGTTTCGGGGCAATCCATCGTTGCAATCGGGTTGTTTTCCGGGCTGACACAATATTTATCAAAGGAAGTGTAACGATGCCGAACAAACCGAAATCCCTCTATATGTGTTCCGAATGTGGCAATGAATTCTCAAAATGGTACGGAAAATGCCCGTCCTGCGGTGCATGGAACACCATTGACGAGGTGCCTGAACACATGATCGCGCCTGCGGAGCCTGCAAAGGGCGTTCGCGGTCCCCGTGCCGTCAAGGGTGCCGAATATGCGCGACTCGGCGATATTGAACCGGGCGACGATGTCCGCTTTTCATCGGGAATGGAGGAACTGGATCGTGTTCTCGGCGGCGGTATCGTCGAAGGCTCGCTCGTTCTGTTCGGTGGTGAACCGGGCGTCGGCAAGTCCACAATGCTATTGCAGATCTGTTCTAATCTCGCCGAAAGCAAGCGAATTCTGTATGTTTCGGGCGAAGAATCCCGCCGTCAACTTAAAATGCGTGCCGAACGTATCGGGGTGGCTTCGCAAAATCTATATATCTGCACTTCCGTCGATATCGACGAAATTCTTGCCGCCTGCGACTCCGCACAGCCTGAGCTCCTGATTATCGACTCGATCCAAACCGTCTACCGTTCGGGGCAGGCGGGTACCCCCGGCAGTGTCGGTCAGGTCAAGGAATGTACGATGCTTTTGATGAATTATGCCAAATCCAACGGCGTGACCGTCTTTGTCGTCGGCCATGTCAATAAGGAGGGTGCGATCGCAGGTCCGAAGGTGCTTGAACACATCGTCGACTGCGTCATCTATTTCGAGGGCGAAAAAAATCTCGCATACCGCATTGTTCGCTCGGCAAAAAACCGTTTCGGACCTACGGGCGAAATCGGCGTATTTGAAATGCGTTCCGACGGTCTTGCGGAGGTCATGAATCCGTCCGCCGCATTGCTTGACGGTCGTCCCGAAAATTCCCCCGGCACCTGCGTTGTCTGCTTGATGGAGGGCACGCGTCCCGTGCTTGCCGAAATTCAGGCATTGCTTGCCCCGACAAGTTTCGGCAATCCCCGCCGTATGACCTCGGGTGCGGATTATAACCGTACAATGCTCTTGCTTGCGGTGCTTGAAAAGCGCGCCGGTATCGTCACCGGCGGTTGCGACTCGTATATCAATGTCATCGGCGGACTGCGTGTCAGCGATTCTTCCGCCGATCTTGCAACGGTGCTTGCCATTGCATCCAGTGCGCGCGATCTGCCGATCGGGGCTCATACCGCCGCCATCGGCGAAGTCGGATTGACGGGCGAACTCCGTGCCGTTCAGTCACTTCCGATGCGTCTGCGTGAATGTGCGCGTCTCGGATTCACCACCGTCATCATCCCGGAGCAGGGGACTGCCACCCTTGACACACCCGCGGGAATTGAGGTCATTCGCGTCAAAAACATCCGCGAAGCGATCAATTTTGTGATGTGACGAGTGTCGAATTTTCTATTATCGCTTACAAAATCAAGCGTATTTTCACCCATACGGATGCACATACTACACCGTATGGGTGGTGTTATTATGAAAAGAATTTGCCTGACGGTCATGGCGGCAATCACGGCGTTCGCTTTGATATTGTTTTACAAACAATCGCTTGACGAGCCGATCGCATTAAGCGTTGCCGAAGTCGAAATGACGAATGTTTCGCGCTTTGTCAACTGTAAGGGAAAGATCGAAGAAGGCGAAAAATGCGATGTATATTCCGAAGGTCCCGCGGTCGTTGACCGCGTTTATGTATCCGTCGGGGATGAAGTTGTACGCGGAACGGCATTGTTTTCGGTGACGGAGTTGACCTATGGTGTCGATATCGACGCGGAAAGTGTCAAACGCGAAATAGCGGATGCTATCGGAATTGACAGTGAATGGTTCGATTCGATCCTTGCCGATGTCGACACCGCAAATATTTCCGCAACTCCTGCCAAAAACGCACGCCGTTATACGGTCAAAAGTCCGATTTCCGGCGTAGTCACGAAGTTGGAGATGCAGGCGGGTACGGTGCTTTCGGGGGCAGTTTCGCGTCTGACCGTCAGTGATCTGACCAGTATCCGCGTCACTGCATCCGTCGGCGAAGCCGTGTCAAGCGAAATTTCAATTGGTCAAAGCGTCGTTTTTACGGGTGACGCGTTTGAGAACGGTTTTACCGGCTTCGTCGATGAAATATCGCCCGTTGTTCGGACAAGTCTGTCGCTCACTGGTGGCACAAGCACCTCCGTCGATATCGGATTTCGAGTGCCGGTCACACCCGAAAATGTAAAACCCGGCAGTACAGTGAACGCAAAGATCTATACCGAAATTCACGAAAACTCTCTTATCGTACCGTATAGAGCCGTCTGTCAGGACGATGATGGACGAGAATATGTATTTATATTCAGTGGTGGCACGATTGAAAAACGTGCCGTCGTCACCGATATCGAACTCGAAGACAGTATCGAGGTCATTTACGGACTGTCGGAAGGCGAAACCGTCGTCCTTTCCCCGGGAAATGAACTTCGTTCGGGGCAGAAGGCGGTGCGTGCATGATGGCTGCGGGGATCGCCACACTTGCATGGCGGAATGTCATTCACGGGCGCACGCGTTCACTTTTGACGATTTTGTCCGTCGCCGTCGGAATTTCATCCGTCACGCTGATTTCCGCACTCGGTGCGACAGGGGAACGAACCGTCGTAGACGAAATCGACCGGCTCGGGGTGGGCGGTTATTCGATCTACGCGACGTCGGATTCCGTGTCACTTGATGCGTCCGACGCCGAAAGCGTTTCAGCGGAAGACGGCATTTCCGCCGCACTTCCCGTCGTCAGCCGGTACGGAAGTTTTCGTTTCTGTGCCAAATCCGGCAGTGCGCTGATATGGGGTGTGAACGAGCAATTCGACCGCGTTATGGGCATTGAATTGCTCCACGGCAGGCTTCCCACGGCGAGCGACCTTTCTACGACAAATCTCGTCGCCGTCATCGACAGTGAACTTGCCGAGCGTTGTTATCACCGTACCAATGTCGTCGGGCGCACGATCGAACTGACAATCGGCAAAACAAGCCGTGTTTTCGTTATTATCGGCGTGATCTCGGCACAGAAATCGGGACTAAATCAGTTGGTCGGCGGGGCGATACCGGACTTTATCTATATCCCGTACACCGTTTCGGTCGAAATGAGTCACGACACAGAGGCAGATATGATACTGATAAAAATCGACGATTCGGCGAATTCCGACGCAGTGGTTGCAAACGCAGTACGACGGTTGGAGCGTCGGTTTTCCGTCAGTGACGGTGCGTTTGATGTGACGGATATGAGTGGCTATGTCGATTCGCTCAAAAGCGTCGCATCCGCCGTTCGTGAGGTGTTGAGTGCAATAGCCGCAATCTCACTGATCGTCGCCGGCATCGGCATAATGAATGTAATGCTTTCAGGGGCAGCCGAACGAAAACGCGAGATCGGTGTGAGTATGGCGGTCGGTGCGAGAAGGAAAGACATCGCCCTTTGCTTTCTATGTGAAGCAATGTTTTTGAGCGTCATCGGGTGTGTATTCGGCAACTTGTTCGGCTATTTTTCCGCAGAAATCGCCGCAAAAGCGGTGGGGATGGGGGTATGCTTCGACCTTAAAATGACGGTTGAGATCATGGCGGTTTGTGTACTTTTCGGGTTGATTTTCGGGGTAATTCCCGCAATAAAAGCCGCAAAACTCAACCCGATTGCGGCACTTCGCGAAAACTGATTTTGGTTTGAATGGAGGGATTTTTCATGAATTTCGTAGCCGTTCCGCATTTATCGAACACTCGTTCGGCTTATGTTTTAATCGGTGCAGGAAAGTGGTCGGGGGAAATTCAACGATCGCTTCAAACACAGAATGTTCAATGCGAGATCCTGCCGAAAAATACGTCCCTTGAAGCACCGACCTGCGATCACGCGGATATGAGTTTATTTCATTTCGGCGGAAATCGTGTGATTTTGGACCGTTCGATGAGTTCGGAAATCCTGCCTGAGATACTGAATGAATTTCAAATTGAATACACCGAAAAACCGTTGAAAAGCGATTATCCGCAGGATATTTTGTTGAACGCAGCGCCGGTCGGCAAGTATTTGTTCTGCAACGAAAAATACACGGATTCTTCTGTAAAGCGGGGTTATTCCGTGATTAACATCCGTCAGGGTTACGCAAAATGTTCGATCTGTATCGTAGACGAACACTCGATCATCACCGAAGATCCGTCCGTTGCGTCCGCCGCCGAAGGGCTTGGAATGGATGTGTGCCTGATCCGCAAAGCGGTAGAAATCGAACGATTTGATTACGGTTTTATCGGTGGTGCGTCGTTTCGTCTGTCGCCGAAGGAAATGGTGTTCACCGGCAATCTCGACGCTCACCCCGATCGGGGAAGTATCATTAAATTTTTGGATCGGCGGGGGATGAAGCCGATCTTTTTGACCGATCGCCCGATTTTCGACATCGGCGGAATTATTCCGTTAATGCAGGAGTGAGTGTTCGAAACAACCCGTAGTGAACGAAAACTAAATAGTCTCATGTACAATTCGTCATTGACAAGACGACTTTGTCGTATTGTCAATCCATTCTTTTTGAAATTAGTAATAATCGTCATTCCGAGAATGGCGAACGCCCGATATGGAATACCATATCAGATACCCAAATCATTGCACAACCACCGCGTTAATACCTAACTCTTTTTCACCCCGGCATAACACTTTTTCACCCCGGCATAACTCTTTTTCACCCCGGCATAACTCTTTTCACCAAGCATAACACTTTTCACCAAGCATAACACTTTTCACCCGGCATTTTAACAAATCCCGCCACGCACTTGCAAAGGGGAGCGCACATCTTTTCAAAATAATAATTGAACAAAATATAGATTTTGTTCAATTATAAGAATGGAAAATGAGGGGAAGGTGATGAATTCACGGTAATTACCGAAATCCGATTTGGATTAACTGATATTCTCAAAAGTCGGTTTGTTTGGCGGATATTCTCGAAATCCGGGAAACCTTTTCGATTGACGAAACGCGTCGTACCGCACATTAGCGAGATACTCGTCGATCAGCGTCGTTATATTTGATTTCATCGTCGTTGATCTATGTAACTGTTTATGACCGCATTTTCTGTAATACCGACCTGCGACGGCTTCATCGACCGAACATTCATCCTTTTGCCAGCCCGTGGCGTAATCTCCGTCGATGAATTCATCATTCGGCACGCCGCCACAGTTTGACAGATTTTTGACCGAGATCCGTTATTCAAATCATCCTGCCTAATGAATTCCTATCACGCGTCCGCACTGCCGTTATTGATAGTATTCCGTCCGGTTGCAACGTCACGTACTTGATCCGCTGAATTCATCCGAAATCAATCAATCCAAGCAACAAGATTTTTAACAAAATACCGAACAAAACATTCAATCGAACAAAAGTTCGGTGTTGAAATTTACCGAACAATGTGCTAAAATCATTCTGTATTCGTATAACTTCCACAGTGAATTGAGGTGATTTTTCGTGGATTATCGCTCGGAAGCCCCAAAGGTTTTATTTGATTTTTTGAACTATTTGGAAGCCGTACTCGGCAAATCTCCACGAACGATCAACGAATATTATCTCGATCTGCGGTTATTTCTGCGCTATCTGAAACAACGTCGCGGACTCACAACCGAGCATGAATTATCAAAAATCGCAATCAACGACCTCGATTTGAATTTTGTCGCTTCCGTGACACTTGCCGATGTGTATGACTTTTTGGCATTTCTTTCACGAAGGCGCCCGCAACGGCAAAACAGTCCGACCACCAAAATCGGCATTGAATCTCCCGCACGAGCCCGAAAAGTTTCCGCAATTCGTGCGTTTTACAAATATCTTTCCTCAAAGGCACACTTGATCGAAAACGATCCAATGGTCAATCTTGACTCGCCGAAGCAAAAAAAGACCGTCGTCCGTTATCTTTCACTCGATGAAAGCAAAGACTTGCTTTCATCCGTCAAAGGCATCAACCGTGAACGCGATTATTGTATTCTGCTGTTGTTTTTATCCTGCGGATTGCGTGTCAACGAACTTGTCGGATTAAATCTCGGCGATATCGGCGAAGACTCCGTCCGCGTCCTCGGCAAGGGCAATAAGGAGCGTGTACTCATCCTCTCCCCTGCCTGCCGTGAAGCAATCGACACCTATCTTTCCAAGCGGATAGCCCCCGAAAACGAAGATCGCAACGCCCTTTTTATCAGCCGAAAGCAGCGTCGTATCGACGAACAGACCGTCAAATGGCTCGTCAAAAAATACATTACCTCGGCAGGACTTGATCCGACGAAGTATTCCGCGCATAAACTTCGTCATACTGCGGCGACCTTAATGTATCAAAACGGCGTCGACGTCCGCACTTTGCAAGAGGTTCTCGGGCACGAACAACTGAACACCACGCAGATCTACACCCATGTGGATAATGAAAATCTGCGTGTTGCTGCTCGTGCAAATCCCCTTTCCACTATTTCGGAAAATGATTATATTGATATAAATTCAAAAGGAAACGGAGAAAAACAACATGGCAATTGAAGCATTACGCGAAAAATCCCTCACCTGCGACGTCGCCGTAATCGGCGGCGGTCTTGCAGGAATGATTGCGGCGATCAGTGCCGCACGACACGGTGCAAAGGTCGCCCTCGTGCAGGATCGTCCCGTACTCGGCGGAAACGCGTCCTCGGAAATTCGTATGTGGGTTGGCGGCTGCCGTGGAAAAAACAACCGCGAAACCGGCATTCTCGAAGAAATCATGCTTGAAAATATGTACCGCAACGAGTACAAAAACTTCCACATTTGGGATTCCGTCCTCTATGAAAAGGTGCGCTATGAGGAAAATATCGACCTCTATCTGAACTGCACCTGCTGCGGTGCGACCATGGACGGCTCCAAGGTCAAATCCATCCGTGCATGGCAATTGACGACCTACACTTGGTTTAATATTGAGGCGAAGGTTTTTATCGACTGCTCCGGCGACTCCATACTTGCGCCGATCACGGGTGCCGAATACCGTTGCGGTCGTGAAGCCGAAAGCGAATTCGGCGAAAGTATCGGTCACGAATTCGCCGACCGTAAGACGATGGGCTTGTCCTGTATGATTCAGGCGCGTGATACCGGTCGTCCCGTCAAATTCACGCCCCCGGACTGGGCGCACAAATACCCCGATGAGTCCGCCTTTGTCAACCGTGACCATGATCTATCCGAAGTCCTTTCGAATAACTGGTGGATGGAAATCGGCGGCGATCATGAAGATTCGCTTTACGATACCGAAGAACTCCGTGATGAACTTCTTCGTATTGCGATCGGACTTTGGGATCATATCAAAAACTACGGCGATCACCATGCGGAAAACTGGGAACTCGACTGGATCGGTTTTCTTCCCGGAAAGCGTGAAAGCCGCAGATATGTCGGTGATCACATTATGACGCAAAATGACGTTCTCGCCGAAGGTCGATTTGACGACCTTGTCGCATACGGCGGCTGGCCGATGGATGACCACGATCCCCGTGGCTTCTATAATAACGACCACCCGAATGTCAACCACCCATGCCCCTATCCCTATGGCATCCCGTTCCGTTCGCTTTATTCCAAAAACATCGACAACCTAATGTTTGCGGGGCGTAATATCAGTGTCACGCACGCGGCACTGTCCAGCACCCGCGTCATGGCAACCTGCTCGGTCATCGGTCAAGCCGCAGGTACCGGCGCAAGCCTTGCCGTCAAGTACGGCATCAGTCCGCGTGGCGTATACCGCGACCATATCCGTGAACTTCAAGCGACCTTAATGAACGACGACTGCTGGCTTCCGTGGCATGAACGCGAAACGAGCGAATTGACAAAATCGGCACATCTCACCGCAGAATGTGCGGATCCTTCGATCCTTTACAGTGGCATTGAACGCCCGATCGGCAAAGATTACAACGGCGTTTCCGTCCCGCTGAATTCCGCCGTCACCTATACTTTCGACTCCGTAAAACACGTCGAATCCGCCCGTGTCGTCTTCGACAGTGACCTCAACCGTGAAACGGTGAAAAGCGACAGCCTGATCCGTGAATTCAATATGCCATGCAACCGCACCTTCGAATTCGGTCCGTTCAACTTCCCGACCACCGTCGTGCGTTCGTTCAAGGTTGAAATCCTCACATCCGACAATGAATGGAAGACCGTCTTTGAAACCGCCAATAACCGCCGCCGTCTGGTGTTGATGCCGATCAACGCCGACGCGAAAGCCGTTCGTCTGATCCCGCTGGCAACTTGGGGCGACGATGAGGCAAAGATTTTCTCGTTTGATATTCAATAAAATACGTTCGACAATCAGAAAGGAAGAAAAATCATGGTAAAAAGATGTCCGACTCCTCCGATGGGATGGAACAGTTACGACGGCTACCTCGGCGCCATTTCCGAGGCACAGTTCCGTGAAAATGTGGAATATATCGCCGCAAATCTCAAACCCTTCGGGTATGAGTATGCCGTCATTGACGCAGGCTGGTACAACAACACCCCGAAAATCCTCGCAGAACGCCAAAATCTCGAAACCTTTGACGAATTGAAGGCAACCAAGCCCGAATACAATTGCGATCAATTCGGTCGTCCCGTCCCTCATCCGGATGCCTTTCCTTGTACTGCGGAAGCAAAAAGTTTCAAACCGCTTGCGGATTATGTCCACTCCAAGGGGCTGAAATTCGGTCTTCACATGATGCGCGGTATGACCACCAACGCCTTCGGACGCGGTTGTATCATCAAAGGCACCGATACGAAGTATGAAGACCTGATCGACCTTGAATCACTTTGTCTTTGGAGTCCAAAGACTTTCGGAGTCAAGACCGACCATCCTTCGGCGCAGGAGTGGTACGACAGTTTGTTTGAAATGTTCGCCGAATGGGAAATCGACTTTGTCAAGTACGACGACCTCGGCAGTCCGATCCGTCGTGCAGAAATCACGATGATCCACAATGCAATCGACAAATGCGGACGCGAAATTCTGTTCTCGCTCTCGCCCGGTGACTTCACCAAAATCGAAGACCACGAATTTTACAGTGAACACGCCTCAATGTGGCGTATTTCACGCGATTTCTGGGATAACTGGGACGATCTTGACCTTTCTTTCAAACTACTCGGCGATTGGAATCAGTATATCAACGATCCCGGATGGCCGGATGGCGATATGCTTCCGATTGGGCATCTTTGTGAAGTTCCGAGTGAACGCGGAATTCGCCCGCGTAAGACGCGTTTCAACCTCGACGAACTTCGTTCGCTGATGACGCTGTTCTGCTTTGCCCGTTCTCCGCTGATCTTAACCTGCAATCTTTCTAAAAACGACGCCGAACTTTTGAGCGTTCAGACCAACAAAGAACTCATCGCCATCAATCAACGCGGTGAAGGCAACAAAGTTATCAGCCGAAAAGACGGTCAGCATCTCTGGCGTTCCAAGGTGGACGGCATCGACTATCTCGCACTGTTCTATATCGGCGACGAAGAAACCAATCATACTTACGAAATCCCTGCCGATCTCCGTGGAAAGACCGCCGAAGACGTTTGGTGCGGCGGTTGTATCGGAAAACTCGGCGAAACCCTGATGCTCCCGATCACGGCACACGGTTGCACCGTTTTGCGTATTAAATAACAAATTCGGAGGGTACTGAAATGATTCTCAACGGAAAAAACATTACCGTCGAACTCGACGATAAGACCGGCTATCCCGTTTCCATTACCCGCGCCGTCGGCGTGAAAAACAACTGGGTGGACGCCCCGTTTCATTGGGGCATGATCGAAGGGCTCGGTGAACCGACCGCAGAAGTGATTGAAAACGGAATGATCTGCCGTTTTTCCGAAAACAAGGACTGCGTTTCCGCCGAAGTCACCCGCCGGATCAACGAAAACGGTCTGTTTGAAGAACGCTATGTCATCAAAAACAACAAAGACATCGAACACTTCTTCCGTGAAGGTACTTTCGGGATCCACTTCCCGTTTCCCTGCTCAGTCGACAGTATTCGAGGCTCGCTTGAAAAACTCGTTCAGTCGCAGATCTTTGCAGGCGACGACGTCTGCTGGATCCGTTCCGAAACCGTCGGCGGAAACAAACCGTGGTTTTATAACTATATGACCGAAGGTCGTGCATCAAGTTATTCGATTTGGCGTGATATGTGCCGTTGCCCGGAAACCGCCGATTACCGTGGCGTAATCGTTGTAAACCCTGCTCCGCAGATCATTGCACCGCACGGTAGTATGTCAATCACCTTCGAATCCTCGTTCTCCGATCTCACCGAACGCGAATTTCTGCTCTCTCACAAAGGGCATATTTATGCGTCTGCGCCGAAACTTTCTGCGTTTCTCGGTGAGGAACTGGAAGCGAACTTCGAGTGTGAAAACGAAGTCAAGGTCAGCCTGAACGGCAGGCAACTCGATGTCGAACGCAACGGCAATGTTTCCTCCGTCCGCATCAAGCCGACAAAGCGCGGCGACTTCAAACTCGTCGCCGAAGCCGGTGGAAAACGCACATGGATGCGAATGAATGTCATGGACGCGTACGAGGATCTGCTTGAAAAGCGTGCACTGTTCATCGTCCGCAATCAGCAGGCAGATTTGCCCGGAAGCCCCGTTGACGGCGGTTATGTCATTTACGACCGAAAAGAGGGACATCAGTACTTCAATACCCGCTTTCCGGACCACAATGCCTGCCGCGAACGTATGATCATGGGTGCAATCGTCGTCCGTCAACTCATGCGAAAAGAAAACCCGGAACTTCGTGCGTCCATCGAAAAGTTCAACGAATTCATCCTGCGTGAGATCTACGACGAATCTACGGGCGATGTCGCCAACGAAGTCAGGCATAATCTCAACTGGCTGCGCTACTACAATTTCCCGTGGCTCGCGGACTATTTTATGGATTATTACCGCCTTTCGGGTGAAAAAGCATACCTCAAACGCGCCTGCAATACCATGAAACGCTTCTTCGATTACGGCTTGGGAAGCCGCGCACAGTGTATCGAAATGGTCGAAATGGTTGAACTTTTGGAAAAAGCGGGAATGACCGACGAAGCAAAGCAAATTCGCGAGATCTTTATAAAGCACGTCGATGAACTCATCGAACGCGGTTTGGACGGCGGCGAATACTGTGAATGTTCCTTCGCCCCCGAAGGTCCGACGTCGACGGTGGCGTATATCGCCCAGGCGTACCTTCTGACGAAAGATCAAAAATACCTTGATGCTCTCCCCTCTTCCGTGGACTGTATGATGAGTTTCATCAGTTCCGCACCCGATTATCATATGTTCGGCAACGCACCCAGACATTGGGACGGCTTCTGGTTTGGTCGCTTGATGCGTTACGGCGACCTCTACCCACAGTATTGGGATTCTTTGCTCGGTTGGGCGCTCACCTATTACAAGGAAGCCACGGGCGACAATTCTTTTGAAATCTACCGCGAAAATGTCCTGCGTGGCGGTCTTTGCGTCTATGACGAAAATGGCTTCGGCTCGGCAAGTTACCTTTATCCGTTCAGTATCAACTGCTTCTATTCAAAGCCCGAAACGATACATACCTTCTTCAAACAAAATCCGTTTGTGGAATACTTCGTTCCCGAAAAATATGAGGGCGGGTATTACGATGATTGGGCGAACGATCAGGATTGGTCACTATACTATGCGGATAAATATTTGAAAAAATAACATATATGAAAAAATCCCTTGGAATTCATTTCCAAGGGATTTTTGTTATGTAATTTCAATCTTTTGTGTCAGGAATAACGGGATTTTCGAAAAAATCATCCTCAAATTGGATAAAAGAAAATACACAATGTGTGTCCTCCGTCAATCCGTTTGCATTGTAAATTCGGGAATTTACCGATTGATACGGACCGATGAACATCAGATGTTGAACGGCGTCCAACGCCGCAATTTGGCCGTTTTTCGGCGAAGTCAGATGGTTGTAGATGCTCTTACTCGACTTCTTTTCGCCCTCGATCATGTTCATTTTCCACATCCCGATGCCGTCTGCACCGTTGATCGTCACCGCCTGACAGTCCGTCACACGCGAAATCTCGGTTGCAAGAATCCCGCCAAGCGAATGTCCCGTCAAAATTACGGCGTAGCCCTGTTGGCTAACTTCCTCCGACTCGGCGACGGTTTGGTAAAAAGAAAAGGCCGCCTTTTCCTGCGCCGACAAGCCGGGCGTCAGAAAAATCATTGCGCAGGAGAAAATATCGCGATGATCCGTCGCTCCCGCAAAGGCGATCCACACAGATTTTGCCGTATCATCGGCAAATGAAACGGCGTAAAATCCCGATTTTTCATCCTTCTTTTCGTCCAAAAACCGATAATTACCGATAAATTTCGAAACAAAATCCTTCGCGTCAAAGATCGCGCTCGACGGATCGTCGGGATCCGTTCGAACGATATCGTAATTCGATTGCAAAATTCCGATTTCATTATAAGAAATGATCTCGGCGACCGTTCCCGTTGGATCGTCGAGTCGTTCACATCCGTAAACGACCGTGTTCAAGGCAATCGCTGCAACGACCTCTTGGTTTTCGGTGTAATCCGCATCGACGGCTTTCAGTGTCACTGCGTTAATTTCGGTCGATTGACAAATCAACCTCCAACCGACGGTGAAGCCAACGGCGATCATAATTGCGATCACGATATTTCGTAACTTTTTCATAGGTCATTATGTGCATTGGGTGCAACAAACGCTGTATTATAGGTCTCATAAACGACCATTCCGGGTTTTGCACCGTTCGGTTTTTTGATGTTTCGGACAAGTGTGTAATCCACCGGTACCTTGGACGATTCACGACCATGGGAATGATACGCGGCGAGTTCTGCGGCAAAGGTCAAATCATCGTCGGAAATGCCGTACGCGCCACGACGGACGATGACATGGCTACCCGGAATTTTCGATGCGTGAAGCCACATATCGTCTTTTCCCGCCATTTTAAGCGTCAGTTCGTCGTTTTGGCGGTTATTTCGTCCAATTAAAATCGTTAACCCGTTCGGTGACTCAACTTCGATCGGAGTCGATGGCGCGGGACGCTGACCTTTCGCTTTCTGTTCGGAAACATAGCCCGTGCGCATCAGTTCTTCCCGAATATCAGATAACTCGGAACGAGAAGTCGCACGACCGAGTTCGTCAAGCACGCTTTCTAGATATTCGAGTTCCTGAGTGCCCTCCTCGATCAACTTGGTCAAGTACTCCTCGGCGGTCTTGGCACGGTTGTAATTTTTATACAAACGCATCGCATTCTGTTGTGGTGAATACCGAACGTCAAGCGTAATCTCGACTTCCGGGCAATTTTCGTCAAAAAAATCCTGCGCCGTAAATTTCGCCGTTCCGCGTTGAAGTCGATACAAATTTGCCGTGATCAAGTCGGCTTTTTTTCTCATTTCATCGCGTCCGTAGGTCGCCTGCAATTCTTTTTTTTGTAAAGCGATCTTCCTTGACAATCTGTCGCGAGCAAGGGTGACGGTGTGCGTGAGCGCGGCGGAATGTGTCTTCAATTGTGCGGCACGATCACGTTCTGCAAAGAAACCGTCAAGCGTTTTCGAAAAGGTTTCCACACTCTTTTTCGAATATAGATCGCCGTACTGTGCAATGTCGATATAGCAAAAATCTTTCGGTTTTTCGCGGTCGGAAAGCAGTACAGGGCAAAAATCGCCATTATCAATAATCTCACTGATTTTAACGATTTCGTCGAGAAATTGTTCTTTTTCAACGATTGAAAGTTCCATTTTTCGAAGTCCGGAATTTCCGCAGGAACGGAAAGCGATCTCTCTTGCCACAAGCGGCGAAATGCCATTGAAGGTATCAATGAGCCATTTGTCGAGTTCGGAATTTTCATCGATCCCGTCAAAGAGTTCCTTTGCGATCTCGTGTGTAATTCCACTCGGCGACCGCTTTTCCTGCTTCGGCGGAAGTTCGTAAAACATTCCCGGAAGCACCTGCCGTTGCTCGCTCATTGTAAAGTCAACTCGCTTTACACAGTCGATAATGCGTTCATCGGCTCCGACAAGAATTAAATTCGTATGGCGCGCCATCAATTCTGCCACAATGCTCTTTTTGACGGGCACGCCCATCTCATCGGTGGTGTCAAAATCCACTCTTACCACGCGTTCAAACGGCGGTTGCGTAACCGCGGCAACTCTTGCGCCGGAAAGATGCTTGCGCAGAAGCATACAAAACATCGGCGGCACCGCCGGATTTTCCATCGACTCATTGGTCAGATAAATTCGCGGAATATTGTTATCCGATGAAATAAGAAGTCTTTGTGCCGGACCGTTTCCGCGCAAAAGAAGCATGATGTTATCGCGTCCCGGCTGATGGATCTTATCGACGCGCATCCCGATAATACTCTGTAATTCGCGGGTAACACCGGTTAAAAACACTGCGTCCAGCGGCATATTATTTCCTCCAAATGCCGACGGTTGAACCGGCTGTACATACCTCAATATCGGCATTCGGGTACTCGACTCTCAACGCGTCTGCAATGATATCGGCGGCAAAAAATTCTGTTTCAAAATGCCCCGCATCAATGAGATTGATGCCCAAACCCGCTGCCGCCATAAAACGACTGTGTTTGAGATCTCCCGTCACAAAGGTGTCGCAACCCGCTGCTTTCGCATCTTCAATGAGTTCACCGCAGGAACCGCCGCCTGCGCCGATCACGCGAACGGGAAGTCCCGCATCGTAATATTTCAGCCCGTCCGCATTCAATTTTTTCGCAATTTTCGGCAGGAATAATTCAAGTTTTTCTGTTGAACAAGCAGTTTTTCCGAACAATCCATATCCTCCGAGATCGGACCATTCTTCAATTTCGAGTACCGAAGCAAGACGCGGTCTTGTTCCGTTCGGGGCATGATCGAGTGCCGTATGCACACTGATAAGCGAGAGCCCGTTTTTGATCAATTCCGCCACAAGTGCGCCCTCATAACCCTGCGCCGTGACATTCGGCATTGGCTTAAAGATCAGCGGATGATACGAAACGATCACTTGACATCCCGAAACGACTGCACGGCGGATGACATCCCGTGTGAGGTCATGGCAAACGATGATCTTTTCCGTGGTTGCATCTGCGTCCCCCACTAAAAGTCCCACATTATCCCATTTTTCGGCGTTTTCGAGGGCAAAATCCCGGTCAAGTGCCGAAAGAATTTCTTTTACTTTCAAAGGTATTCCTCCAATTGATTTACGACGGCTTCAAACTCGTGTTCATCCTCATTTTGCAATCTTGCGCCGTAAATTTTCTTTTTCAGCGTGGCGACCGTTTTTGCAAGATATTCGCCCAAAAGCGCGTCGTCGGATGCCGAAAGTGCACGGCTTAAATACTTTTCCCAACTTTCGACGGGTTGGTTTTCGCCTGCGTTGGCGGTTATGATCGAATAGATCCTTCCGGAATCGCGGCAAAGCCTTTCCGCATGAATCCGATAACCGTTTTGATAGAGAAATTCACGCAAAGCCTCCGGCCTTGTCATCGGTTGAAGCAGACAAAGTTTCGACTTTGCCCAAGGAGCGCGGGACAAAATATCGCGGATATTTTCGCCGCCCATACCCGCAATCACAACCACATCGACCTCGTCTGCGTCGACCTTTTTCAGTCCGTCGCACAGACGGAGTTCCACATTTTCAACCCCCGTCCGTTCCAGTTCCTTTGCCGCGCTTTTCAACGGTCCTTCGGCAATATCCGTGGCGATCACGCGTGAAGCACGCCCGGTGTGCGCCAGATGCGCGGGAAGTTTTGCGTGATCCGTGCCGACATCGACCACACGAGATCCGACCGGTATCAAATCCGCAATGCAACGCAAACGAATATTTAATGTATCACCGCGCATTCTTTCACCTCTTGAAATAACAAAGGCGGGACAAATCGTCCCGCCACTGTTTGATTTTTTACTTTGCGAGATGTTCGTTGATCTTTGCGACAAGTTCGTCGGCGTCAACACCGTGAACCCTGCAAGCCTGCTCGATGGATTCGCCGCGGGAGGCGGGGCATCCGAGGCAGTGCATACCGATCGCAAAGAAATATTCCGCCGTGGACGGAGCCATGTCGAGAACATCGCCGACGATCATATCTTTCGTAATCTGTGTCATAAAAATTCCTCCTTTGCTGAAATCCTTCCCTATTATAACGCATCCGTCCGCGTTTTACAAGTGTTTGATCGCGGTATTTGTCAAAAGTTTTTATTATCATCAAAAACAAATCACAATTTTTGACCATGCCGTGTTTGATTTTTCGGTTGACTCGTGATATAATATGTAATTAAATTATGTTGAAGGGATGAGTAGATGACCATTCTCGGTATCGACCCGGGTTATGCGACGGTCGGCTACGGTGTTTTGGAAACGAACGGTCGGCAAATGATCAGCCGCGGCTACGGGATCATTTCGACAGAAGCCGGAAAGACTCTTGAAATTCGTTTGAAAGAGATTTACGAGGATATGCTCGTACTCATCGACACCTATCACCCCGATTGTATGTCGGTCGAGGAACTTTTTTTCAACACGAATATCACCACCGGCATCGCCGTCGGTCACGCAAGGGGCGTCATCCTGCTTGCGGGCGCAATGCGTGCCGTCCCGATCTACGAGTACACACCGTTGCAGGTCAAGCAAGCCGTCGTCGGCTACGGTCGTGCCGAAAAAAAACAGGTCATGGAAATGACGCGTATTATGCTCGGCTTTGATAAAATGCCCCGTCCCGACGATGCGGCTGACGCACTTGCACTCGCCATCTGCCACGCACATAGCAGTTCGTCGAGTTTGTTTGCCAAACAATAATTCGACCACGGAGGAAAAGAATGTATCATCATATTCGCGGCACACTCTGTCATACCGAACCAAATCTCGCCGTCGTTGAAGCCGGCGGAATCGGCTTTGCAATCAAAACCAGTGCGCGTACGCTCGGTTGTATTCAGGGCAAGCAGGAAGTCACACTTTACACCCAACTCAATGTCCGGGAAGACGCCATGGAACTTTTCGGCTTTTTCGATATGGACGAATTGAATTGCTTCCGTTTGCTGACCGGGATCTCCGGCGTCGGACCGAAAGCGGCACTGTCTATTCTTTCCTCCAACACCCCCGAACGCGTTGCCCTCGGCATCATTTCGGGTGACGAAAAAATGCTGACCAATGCACCCGGTGTCGGCAAAAAACTTGCATCTCGCATCATTCTCGAACTGAAAGATAAACTTTCGGGCGAACAATTCTCCGGCATGAGTATGCCTTCGGGTGCGGTCATTATGAACCTTCCGGGGGACAGTGCGGATTCGGAAGCGATCTCGGCATTGAAAGTCCTCGGCTACTCCGCCGCAGAAGCCGCCGCCGCCGTCAAGGGCATTGATCCCACCCTTCCCTCGGAAGAAATCATCAGGCTGGCATTGCGTCAGCTCGTCAGATAGGTGAACATTCATGGCAATTGAATTCAACGATCAGAATATCGAAGAAAGAATCGTTTCGACCTCGACGATCTCCACCGACGACTCGGAACTTTCGCTTCGTCCGAAGCGTCTGAACGAATACATCGGTCAGCGTCGTGCCAAAGATAACCTTTCGGTTGCAATCGAAGCGGCACAGCAACGCAATGACAGTCTTGACCATGTTCTGTTGTACGGATCGCCCGGTTTGGGCAAAACAACGCTTGCAGGCATCATCGCAAACGAAATGAACGTCAATCTTCGCATCACCTCCGGTCCCGCAATCGAAAAGCCGCGTGATCTTGCGGCGCTTCTTACCACGCTTGCGCCGAACGACCTGCTTTTTATTGATGAAATTCACCGTCTTAATCGCACGGTTGAAGAAATTCTTTATCCTGCGATGGAAGATTTTGCAATTGATATCTTTCTCGGCAACGGGCCTTCGGCTCGTTCCATTCGACTCGATCTGCCGAAATTCACCCTTGTGGGTGCCACAACGCGTTCCGGTCAACTTTCCGCGCCACTTCGTGACCGATTCGGTGTGGTGCTTCATTTGGAACTGTACGAGCCGGAAGAATTGTTGCAAATCATCGTGCGCAGTGCCGACATTTTGCAGATCCCGATTGAACCCGACGGTGCGATGGAAATCGCCCGCCGTGCCCGTGGAACGCCACGTATCGCCAACCGTCTGCTCCGTCGTGTCCGTGACTTTGCTCAGGTGCGTGCGGGCGGCGTAATCACAAAGCCTGTCGCAAGCGAAGCATTGTTCATGCTCGACATCGACGATGAAGGCTTGGATGCGATCGACCGCAAAATGCTGAAAATGATGATCGAATACTTCGGCGGCGGTCCCGTCGGTCTTGATACCCTTGCCACGGCGATCGGCGAAGATGCCGACACAGTCGAGGATGTTTACGAGCCATATCTCATCCGTCAGGGCTATCTTGCAAGAACCTTACGCGGTCGTTGCGTCACACAAAAGGCATACGAACATCTTCACATCATCAAACCCGAAACTCAGCAATCACTTTTTTAACACCTTGTCTCACACCCGTTTTCTGTTTTAGGAGGAAATACAATGAGAATTCTTTTTGGTACCGACGGTATTCGCGGAATTGCGCTCAATGAACTTACCCCCGAACTTGCCTATCGTACCGGTCAGGCGGCGGCATTGGTTTTGACCAAAGAACTCGGTCGTCGTTCCACCATCATTATCGGCAAGGATACCCGCCGTTCCGGCGATATGCTGGAAAGCGCGCTTTCCGCCGGTATCTGCTCGGTCGGAAGCGATGTCATCATCGCGGGCGTCGTCCCCACCCCCGCAATCGCGTACCTTGTCACAAAACACGCTGATGCGGGCATTGTGATCTCCGCATCCCACAACCCCTCCGAACACAACGGTATCAAAATTTTCAATGCCGACGGATACAAACTATCCGATGCCCTCGAAGAAGAAATCGAAAAAATCATTCTCGATAAAGATGCCGTCAAATTCTGTGAAACGAATGAGATCGGTCGCGTCAAATACGGGTTTGACCTCGTCGACGAATACATCGAACATATCGTTTCCACCGTCGGTGGCAATCTTGCGGGCGTCAGTTTCGCCGTCGACTGTGCAAACGGCGCGTCCAGTGCCATTGCACCGAAGTTGTTTGAAAAACTCGGCGCATATTTCAAATGTATCAACTGTGATCCCGACGGTGAAAATATCAACGACCACTGCGGATCAACACATCTCGAATCACTTCGTGACTTCGTTGTCGAAAATGAACTCGATTTTGGTGTCGCCTTTGACGGCGACGCAGACCGTTGCCTGATCGTCGATGAAAAAGGTGCCGTACTCGACGGTGACCGCATTATGGCGGCTCTTGCGACCTATCTCAAAAACGCCGGTCGTCTGCCCCACGACACCTTTGTTTCCACGGTGATGTCCAATCTCGGTCTGCACGCCTACGCCAAAGAAAACGGTTTGCACATTGCCACGGCGAATGTCGGCGACCGCTATGTTCTTGAAACCATGCAACACGGCGACTACCGTCTCGGTGGTGAACAGTCCGGGCATATCATCATGCTCGATTACGCCACCACGGGCGACGGATTGTTGACGTCGGTACAATTCATCTCCATGCTCAAAAATCGAGGTGGAAAGGCAAGCGAACTTTCCGAAGCCGTTAAAAATTATCCCCAACTTCTCATCAACGTCAAGGTTCCGAATTCGCTCAAAGCGAAGATCGCAAAAGAATCCTCCGTGCAGAAGGTCATCGACCAATATGCCTCTCAACTCGGCGAAAACGGACGCATCCTTGTCCGTCATTCCGGAACGGAAGCATTGGTCCGTGTCATGGTCGAGGGCAAAAATTTCGACGAAGTCAACGAAATTGCCAAAGCCGTCGCCGAAGCCATCAGTGCGAGAGTAGACGAATTGCCCAACAAATAAGAAAATCTTTGTTCGTTTTAACAGTTTTGTAATATTTTCGCAGAAATTGTTTTTTCTGCTTGACATTGGAGATGATTTGAATATATAATATGTGTGCTTGCAATGAAAAAAAGATCGTTGCATCCTATGCAGATAAAGACAAATTCTCCGATGAAGATCTTTGTCGGCTGGAACGGAACGGCGACTCCGATGCGGCTGATCTGCTTTTGAACCGTTACAGTTCCTATGTTCGTCATCTCGCCCGTCCTTACTACTTGGTCGGCGGCGATAATGAGGATCTTTTTCAAGAAGGCATGATTGGTCTACTCAATGCCATACGGCAATTCTCCCCCGACCGTGATGCTTCCTTTCAGACCTTTGCAAAAGTCTGCATTGTCAATCGACTTCTTTCCGCGCTGAAATGCGCAGCCAGAGATAAGCATATCCCTTTGAATTCCTATCTCCCCCTGAAAACCCCTTTCTTTCGTGATCAGCTCTGCGATCCCGAAGAGCTGGTGATCGGCAAAGAGGATCTCACAGGATTGCTTGACACCTTGAACGGTCTTTTATCCGGGTTTGAAACGTTGGTTTTGGATCTTTACCTCGACGGATTAAGTTATTCCGAAATGAGTAAAAAATTATCAAAACCGACAAAATCCATTGAAAACGCGGTTTTTCGAATTCGTAAAAAGATCGAAAAAAACTTCCTATCCAAAGGCGACAACAGGTCATAATCCTGTGGCGTATATCAAAACAGTCTGTGTGCATCAAAGTCGCACAAAGCATTGATGCAAAATCCTGCACAGATGAATCTCACAAAGAGAGGGACATTACCATGTACGAAGACAAGACCCTGAAATGCAAAGAATGTGGCGCCGAGTTCGTGTTCACCGCCGGTGAGCAGGAATTTTACGCTGAACGTGGCTTCATGAACGAGCCGCAGCGCTGCAAAGCCTGCCGCGACGCTCGCAAGAACGCCTCCAGAGCCCCGAAGGAATACTTCACCGCTACCTGCGCTTCCTGCGGTGGCGAAGCCAAGGTTCCGTTCGAGCCGAAGACCGATCGTCCTGTTTATTGCAGCGAGTGCTTCGCTCGTATGCGTCAGCAGAACGGCTAATTAAGTCGTAACAAGAAACGGTGTAGCGTTCGCTACACCGTTTTTTTGTCGTAAGTCTTCCCTATTAGATATTAAAAACCCGTCGGTACAACCGACGGGTTTTGCCTTTTACTTAACTGCACGGTGGAAGGTCTTTTTGCCCTTCTTGATGACAACTCCGTCGCCAGCAAGATCGGCGGCGGTGAACTTGACATTCACATCCGTAACTTTTGCTTCGTTGATCTCTATCCCGCCCTGCTCGATGAGTCTGCGTGCTTCGCCTCTCGATGTGACGAGTTTGCATTCGACAAGCAGTGCCGGCAATGTGATCGTGCCGTCGACAAAGGCATCGTCCGAGATCGTGGTGGACGGCATATTCGCATCCGTGGAGGAAGCGGCAAACAGTGCCTTGGCGGCTTTCTCGGCGGCGTCAGCGGCTTCTTTTCCGTGGACGAGTTCGGTGACTTCGTGCGCCAAACGCTCCTTTGCGGCGTTCAGTGCGCTTCCTTCGAGTTTCTCGTATTCGGCGATCTCGTCAAGCGAAACAAAGGTGATGAGTTTCAGGCAATTGATGACATCCGCATCCTTGACGTTTCTCCAATACTGGTAAAAATCAAAGGGACTGGTCTTTTCGGGATCGAGCCATACCGCGCCGGAAGCGGTCTTGCCCATCTTCTTGCCCTCGGAGTTCAGAAGAAGCGTAATGGTCATCGCGTATGCGTCTTTGCCGAGTTTTTTGCGGATGAGTTCTGTACCGCCGAGCATATTGCTCCACTGGTCGTCACCGCCGAACTGCATATTACAGCCGTAGGTCTTGTAGAGGTGATAGAAGTCGTAGGACTGCATAATCATGTAATTGAATTCAAGGAAACTCAATCCCTTTTCCATACGCTGCTTATAGCACTCGGCACGAAGCATATTGTTGACCGAGAAGCAGGCGCCGACATCACGCAGTACGTCGATGTAATTCAGGTTGAGCAGCCAGTCCGCGTTGTTAACCATGATCGCCTTGTCCGGTCCGAATTCGATAAATCTTTCCATCTGCTTTTTGAAGCAGTCGCAGTTGTGCTGAATTGTTTCGGGCGTCATCATCTTGCGCATATCGGTACGACCGGACGGATCGCCGATCATGCCCGTTCCGCCGCCGACCAGTACGACCGGTCGATTGCCTGCCATCTGTAATCTTTTCATCAGGCAAAGCGCCATAAAGTGGCCGACATGAAGGCTGTCCGCCGTCGGATCAAAGCCGATATAGAAGGTTGCCTTTCCGTTGTTGATAAGTTCCTTGATTTCGGCTTCATCCGTGACCTGTGCGATCAGACCGCGAGCCGTGAGTTCGTCAAAAATAGTCATTTTTTCGTTACCTTTCTATGATATTCATCCGCCGTACGCAGTAATTCTGCCGATCCGAGACGCGTCACATCGGTGACCATGTCCCCCGCCGCAATACGCGAGATCTCCTCAATGCGTCCCGTTTGGTCGAGTGCGTCGACGATGGTGAATGTCTTTTCGTTTTTTTCAGTTTTCGTGATCTTGAAATGAGTGTCCGCCATTGCCGCAAGTTGTGTCAAATGCGACACGCAAAGAACCTGTTTTTCGATCGAAACGGTATAGAGTTTTTCGGCAACACGTTGTGCGGCAATTCCCGAAATGCCCGCGTCAACTTCGTCGAAAATCAGTGTATCGATGTCCTCGCTTCTTGCAAGGACGTTTTTGATTGCAAGCATAATTCTGGACAGTTCGCCGCCGGATGCGACCTTTGCAAGCGGACGCGGTGCTTCCCCGAGGTTGGCGGAAATGAAGAATTCCACATTATCCGCACCATCCTCAGCCAATGCCTTCGGCGTGATACTGACCTCCATACGAACGCGTGCCATGCTGAGTTGACGGAGTTCGGCGCAAACCGCCTCCCCCATCCTTTCTGCGGCGGCTTTTCTCGCCGCAGTCAGCCGTTCGGCAAGAAGCGTCGTCTTTTGCAAAACAATCTCTTTTTCCGCCAAAAGCCGTTCGCGTTCCTCATCGGAAAATTCAATGGTGCGCTTTTGTTCAATGCACTCATCGAGATGCCTCAATACGTTTTCAACGCTACCGCCGTATTTGCGCGTAAGGCGGTGTATGACGTCCAAACGGTTTTCGATCTCATCCAGTTCCTGCGGTGAAAAATCATTGCCATCAATGAGAGCACGAATGGATTGGGCAATATCTTCCGCGTTGTAGCGCAGATCATTCAGTCTGTTTGAGATATCTTCAATCTCTGCCGATAAATTCGAAATCGGATTAAGACTTCTCGCGGCTTCTCCCGCAAGAGAGGCGATGCCGCGAAAATCATCCTCTCCGGAATACATGTAATACGCATTCGATAAAGCGTCAACAATGCGTTCTGCATTGGCGCAGATCTGCTTTCTTTCGTTCAAAGCATCGTCTTCGCCAGGTTCCAATGCCGCCGATTCGATCTCATCAATACGGAAATTCAGCATATCAAGTTTCGATAACTTTTCCGCCTCATCCATATCAAGATGACGCAATTGTGTTGATATTTCGGTCAATCGAGCAAAACACGAACGATATTCGTCATGAATTGTTTCATTTTCGCCGAAATTGTCGAGATACGATAAATGGTATGCCGGATCGAGAAGTTGTTGACTGTCGTGCTGACCGTGAATATTGACAAGCATCGAGCCAAGTTTTTTCAACGATGCAACGGGTGCGGGACGACCGTTGATACGGCAGGAATTCTTACCGTCAGCGTAGATCTCACGCTGAATAAACAATTCCCCGTCTTCGCAATCAAACCCGTTTTCGTTCAGCCAGTCGCGGCAGGCGTTCGAAAGCATATCAAATAACGCCGTCACGCAGGCTTTTTGTGCACCCGTACGAATGACGTCGCGATATGTTCTTTCGCCGAGGATCGCGTTAATCGAATCGATGATAATGGATTTGCCTGCGCCGGTTTCGCCGGTGAGAACACTCATCCCCGGACCGAATTCGATGTCGCATTTTTCGATGACGGCAATATTCTCGATGTGAAGCAAACGCAGCATAACTGCCTCCGTTTCGGACGATCAGATGAACATTTTCTGTGTTTCGTGGATAAAAGCCTCGGCTTCATCGTTGTCATAGAACAACAAAAACGCCGTGTCATCGCCCGCAACAACACCCGCAAGCGTATCGATCTTCATGCCGTCGACTGCGGATGCTGCCGCCTGTGCAAGACCGGGCATCGTTTTAAGGACGACGATATTTTGTGCGCGATCAAAGGAAAGAACACTGTCTTTAAAAATGGATTTCAACCTCGACGAATAGCCCGAGTTTTCCATATTGACGGCTTCCGCATAACGGAGTTTCCCGTTGACCTGCAATTTGATCAAATTCAGTTCCTTGATGTCGCGGGACACGGTCGCCTGCGTGGCGTCGTAGCCCTCTTCACGAAGTCGCTTCGTTAACTCGCCCTGTGTGTTGATTTCGTGCTTGGAAATCAATTCCAAAATTTTTGCCTGTCTTCCGCCTTTCATGCCTTAACCCCTCCAATGAGTTTTTTCTCGACAAGATCATAAAAATTAGTCACCTTGCGGTGCATTAACCTTGTCAATAGCGGTGCGCGAACTATTTTTATGACGTCCCCGGCTTCGATCCCGACGGGGTCCCTACCGTCGGCGGAAAGCACCGTTGTTTCGTCATAGCCAGCCAAAATTTCCGCTTTTAACACCTGCGAAGGTGCAAAAACGATCGGTCGTGAATACAGAGTATGTGCGGCGACGGGTGTAAGTATGATTCCTTCCATTCCGGGATCGGCGATCGGACCACCCGCAGAAAGCGAATATGCCGTAGAACCCGTCGGTGTTGCGAAAACAAGACCGTCACCGCGATAGGTCGCAACCGTATGATCACCAACCGAAACGCGGATATTTGTTGTTTTTTCAACCTTCCCCTTGATGAGCATCGCGTCATTAAGCGCAAGCGTTTTGAAAATCAGTTTGCCCTGCCGGAATAATTCCACACAGAGCATCATGCGATCCTCGATCACGCAATCGCCACTCAAACATTCCTGCAAGCCAACAAGATCCGGCCCGATGTCGGCATTGAAGCCCATATGGCCGAGATTAACCCCGAGGATCGGTTTTTGTGCTTTTGCGGCTTCCGGCGCGATCGAAAGAAGCGTGCCGTCCCCTCCCACTGCAACCACAAGATCATTGCGTTGCATCGCCAAAAGATCGGGAGTCGAAATGATTTCAACGGAAATCCCCGCATTTTCGGCGATCTGTTTGATCCGTTGTCCCATTTCGTCCGCACCGTTTTTTGTCATATTCAGATAAATGCAGATTGATTGAATCACTTTCGTCCCTCCGCTGAAAATGCACGCATAACGATTTCGTCGGAATTCGGGAAATTCGGCTCACCCCCATCGCCGTGCAAGCGAAAATGAGCGAGATATTCGATATTACCGTCGCCCCCGGTGATCGGCGACGGAATGACGCCGATCGGCACAAGACCGAGTTCAGCAGAATATGCAAGAATTTTATTTAACACCTTAATATGCGTCGAACGGTCGAGGACAAGCCCCTTTTTGGATAGTTCACCGCGACCTGCTTCAAACTGCGGTTTGATCAGGCAAATCAAGTCGCCGCCATCACCCAAAAGGCTCATCATGGAAAATAGCACAACCGTCAGCGAAATAAACGAAACATCACAGGTGACAAGGTCGAATTTCATAGCCGTATTGTTTTTCGCATACTCACGGATATCGGTGTTTTCAAGACTCGTCACGCGTGGATCACTGCGAAGACTCAAATCAAGTTGGTCGGTCCCGACATCGAGTGCAAAGACATGGTCTGCTCCGTTTTCCAGCAGTACCTGCGTAAAACCGCCGGTCGAAGCCCCGACATCCAAGCATTTTTTGCCTTTTGCCGTGACAGGAAATCCTTCCAACGCCGCACAAAGTTTATATGCACCGCGTCCGACGTATTTGCCGCTGTTTTGTGCGATCTTTAATTCATCCAAATCGGAAACATCGCGTGCGGGGTGTTTTTCCGTCTTTCCGTTGACGCTGACTTCGCCCGCTTTCACCGCCAAAGACGCCTGCGAGCGACTATGATAAAGACCTTTTTCGGTCAGATAGATGTCAAGTCTCATACCTTTACAATCATCGAATAGATGCCTTCCGTATCAAGTCCGATGCGTCGATGAAGTTCGTCAATCGAGCCATAGGTAACAAAATCATTTCCGTGATTGATAAGGTCAATTTTCGGTAAATTCGACTTATTTTGATCAAAAAAAGTGCTGATTTCTTCGCCAACACAACCGCCTCTCACGCAGTCTTCCGGCACGACGATATGAGAAATTCCGTCAAGAGCCTGCAAAATTTCTTCCTTCGGAAGCGGTGAAATCCTGTTAAGTTTAACCACTTTACAGTTAATTCCGACTTCCTTTGCAAGCCTAGCCGCATCCCGTGCCGCATTGACCATCGTGCCGTATGCGATCACGGCGCAATCTTTTCCTTCGCCGATGACGGAAACCGTTTGTTTGGAAGTATCAGTGACAAAATCCCATTCGCAACCACGCGGATATCGCACAGCAACGGCGCCATTCATATCAAAAATCGCAGAACGCATCATGCTTCGCAATTCATTGAAATTCGACGGACAAAGCACTGTCATTCCGGGGATCTGACGAAGGAACCCGACGTCAAACACGCCATGGTGAGTTGCCCCGTCTTCGCCGACCAGACCGGCACGGTCAACGGCAAAGACCACATGGACGGGATCAATCGAAACATCGTGAATGAGCATATCATATGCTCTCTGTAAAAAACTCGAATAAATAGCGCAGACCGGCACAAGCCCCTGCCTTGCCATTCCCGCCGCCATGGCGACTGCGTGTTCTTCGGCGATGCCGACATCAAAAAAGCGTTCCGGGAAGCCACAGGCAAAGCCTTCAAGCCCCGTGCCGTGTTCCATTGCCGCGGTAATCGCAACCACGCGTTTATCGCGTTTTGCAATCTCGCAAAGTTCATCACCGAATACACTCGAAAACGACTCGCGCTTTTTGCAAAGCGGAACGCCGGTTTTCGGATCAAACGCGGCAACTCCGTGGAAGGTATCCGGGTGTTCTTCGGAAAAAGTATAACCACTACCCTTGACCGTCTTTGCGTGGATCAGGACGGGACGGTGGAGTGTTTTTGCAAAATTCAAAAGATATTCAAGGGTTGAAATGTCGTGACCGTCGACCGGTCCGAGATATGTAAACCCCATATTTTCAAAAATCGTCGGTTTAAGAAAAAAGCGTTTGACCGCGTCTTTGCCTTTCGTCATCGACTTGTCGATTACTTTTCCCGCCCCGGTCATACCCATAATGCGGTGAAAATTGCTCTTTTTTTCGAGATATTTCGGTCGCAAACGAAGTTTTTCGAGATGTGTGGCAATCGCCCCGACATTTTTTGAAATGCTTCGTTCATTGTCATTGAGGATGACGATCAACGGCTCACCGCTTTCCCCCGCATCATTGAGGGCTTCGTACGCCATACCGCCGGTGAGTGCGCCGTCACCGATGACGGCAACGACGGAATAATCCTGATTTAACAAGGTTCTTGCGCGTGCCATCCCAAGGGCGACGGAAACGGAATTTGACGCGTGCCCGGTGATACAAGGATCGCAAACGGATTCCTGCGGACGCATAAACCCGGATAGACCGTCGATTTTGCGAAGCCGATCAAAGCCCGAAATGCGTCCCGTCAAAATCTTGTGAACATAGGACTGGTGCCCGACATCGAAAATAATGCGGTCTTTTCGCGTATCAAAGACACGATGCAACGCGATCGTGAGTTCGACCGCGCCTAAATTCGACGCCAAATGACCGCCCGCCGCAGAAACCTTTTCAATCAGAAAATGACGGATTTCGGCGGCGAGAACATTCAATTCAACCGTGCTGAGTGCCGTCAGATCCCGATGTGACTTTATTAAATTCAAAAACGAATATTCTTCCATTTTTGCACCAGTAATCAAAATAAAGTGGGAATTATTGTTTTTTCATCTTAAAAAGGTACGTAATTTTACCGACAAAAAGGACAATTTCCTTGGAGTACGCAATGGCAACGCCTTTACCGAGTGCCTTGCCGCCGACCGTGAGTCCCGACACAACGCCAGTCACCAAAAGACTGATCAGCAATGTTTCGGAATTCAATCCCGCAGAAATGCGATTGACGATGACCGCCGCCGTTGCACCTGAAATAATGCCCGAAATGTCGCCGACAATATCGTTACAAAAACTCGAAACCTTATCCGCATTGCGGATGAAATTTACCGCCTCGACCGCCCCCGTCACCCGACGTGACGCCATCGAATGAAACGGCCCCTCGTCCGAACTTGCAACCGCCATACCGATAATATCGAACATAATGCCGACCAAAATAAACATCGCCAGCAGTAAAAATGCAATAACAATGCCCACATTTCCGAGAATCTCGGACGAAATGAGTTGCATGATCACGGAAATGACGATCGTCCAAATAAGTGATGTGATCGCCCAGCGAAAGTTGACCGCTTGACGAATTCCCTTTTTCTGATTCGTCTTTGTTAACTTTGGGTCCTCCGTACTCAAAACAAATGGCTCCTTTTCAGGTAAATATAAAAAAGCGGCAGCAAACGCGATAAATCTTACGGCTTAGGTTCGGTTGGTTTTCCCCATCGAATACCCTTTGTTGCCAATGAGGGCGGTTTCCCTTTAAATCCGACGCTGCCGCGTCACCGACGACATTACCGAATTGCCACTTAGTCCGCACTGCAACCCCGCGTCTGCCCAAAATCTGACAGCCTAGGTGATTTCCACAACATCAAAAACCATTCTTAGCCTCTTTTGCAAACAGAGTTTCAACGGGCAATAGCACTGATTTCTGGCCGGAAACCCGGTGCATGATCCCGTATCCCGTTTCTGTCCACTCAAGGCAGGCTACTCTGCACACAGCAAAAGGCAATTAATTGCTTTCGCACCGCATTGCAGGTTCACATCCCGTCTCGTACAAAATCGACTTACCCGAAGGTGAAATTTCGTTTTGCACAACAACAGGTCTCCACAGCGGGAGGGTCGGGTTTTCCATGCCATTGGAAATCGCCCTACCGTTGCAAGCGAAATCGCTTCCCCCCAGCAACCACCCCGAACTGGGCGTTCAAGGCAACTACAAGGGGCTTCACAGTTATGCCCTTCAAAGGATTTTTAGGCCCTTCCTGAGGAGTGCTTGATCTGACTAGAATACTGCGCCGCCATTTAAGTAGTATTCATTATATACATCCAATATTCATTTTTCAAGTCCTTCCGCCATACATTTACATTCTATTCACATCCTCGGTATATAAAAACGGCTCCGTGAAATACACGGAGCCGTAAACGCTGTATTGTTACGATTTTCTTGAGCAGAGGTAATCGGCAAAATCGCAGAAGAAGTCATCATCCACGAATGCCTCTTTAATAATCTTTTTAGCCTTTTCCGTCTCATCTGAAACTATTTTCTCGCACTTTTCTATGCCCAGCAGTGATACAAACGTACTTTTGCCGTTTTCCTCATCGGAAAAAACGGGTTTTCCCAGCACCTCAGCGGAGGACGTAACATCTAAAATATCGTCTCTTATCTGGAATGCCAGCCCTATGGCCTTTGCATAGTTTTCGGCGGCAGTAATTTCCTTTTCACTGTCTCCGCCGAGAATTGCACCCATCCTGCAGGCGGCGATTATCATGGCGGCAGTTTTCATATTATGCACCGTTGTGACCTGAGCGACATCAAATTCCAGTCTCTCGCCCAGCATATCCAGATACTGTCCGCCGCATATTCCCTTTTCTCCTGCGGCAAAGCTCAATTCATATGATGCCTTTATTACCTTTTCCGCAGGAAGAGGTGAAGACAGCATCGTCTCAAAGGCCGCCGCCTGAAGAGCATCTCCCGCAAGGGTTGCGGTACATTCGCCGTATACCTTATGATTTGTGGGCTTACCGCGGCGCAGGTCATCGTTGTCCATGCAGGGCAAATCGTCGTGGATGAGGCTGTAGCAATGGAGCATCTCCACAGCACAGGCAAACGGCATTGCATCCTCGATTTTGCCGCCGCAGGCCTCGCAGAATTTCAGAACCAAGATTCCTCTTACACGCTTGCCGCCTGAGAGGAGGCTATAGCGCATGGCATCAAAAAGCTCCTTTTGAGGAAGCTCCTCGGTGAAATATCCGCAAAGTGCCCTATCCACCGCTTCCCTGAGCTCTTTCATTTTTTCGTTGACGCTCACTGTATTTCCACCTCAAAGGGAAGCTCCTCGGGGCTTCCGTCCTCGCCCTTGCGGAGCATAACCACCTTCTGCTCTGCGTTATCCAGAACAGTGCCGCAGTATTTGATAAGCTCCGTTCCCTCGGCAAAAAGCTCAAGAGATTTTTCAAGAGGGGCGTCGCCCTTTTCAAGCATTCTCACTATTTCCTCAAGCCTTGTCATGGCCTGCTCAAATGTCATATTGTCTGTCATGATTATTCCTCCCCATCGGCTGTGCAGTGCACCTTGCCGTCACTGAGTCTGATTATTATTTTATCTCCTGCCGCCACATCGTTTTTAGAATGCAGAAGCTTACCGTCTTCCTTTTCCGCTATTGAATAGCCTCTTGCAAGCACCTTTAACGGACTCAGCGCATCAAGCTTTGATACATATGAAATATACGTATTTTTCCGTCTTGCAAGCTCTCTGTCAAGAGCTGAAAGCATCCGCTCTCTCGTTCTGTCGAGAAGCAGCCTCTTGTCATCTATATACGTCTCCGGGTCCTGCATTACCCTTCTCAGGGATAGGTCATCAAGGCGTTTACGCATCATTTTAAGCTCTGAAGTGAGGGCTCTGTTTATCCGTATGCCGTATTGGGCGATGGTCTCATTCAACTCCGCCATATCCGGCACGCACAGCTCCGCTCCGTTGGAGGGTGTTGCCGCTCTCAAGTCCGCAACGAAGTCGGATATGGTCACATCCGGCTCATGACCTACTGCCGAAATTACGGGAATCTCCGAGGCAAATATGGCTCTC
>DCHG01000008.1:43304-46364 GCA_002315595.1 Clostridiales bacterium UBA1758
CTACGCTCATCGTTAAAGCCCCACAAATCCTCGATTGAGCCGCCGCCTCGCCCTGCGATTATAACGTCGGCAATTTTATATTTGTTTGCGTAGCGTATTGCCCCTGCAACCTCAAGGGGTGCCTCAACTCCCTGCACTCGCACCGGGAGCAGAATGACCTTTGCAATCGGGTATCGCTTGCGTAATACGCGGATAATATCACGCACCGCCGCACCGGCAGATGAGGTTATTACCGCAATTTTTCGGGGATATTCGGGTATTTTTTTCTTGTGTGACGGGTCAAAAAGTCCCTCGGCCATAAGCTTTGCTTTAAGCTGCTCATAGGCAACGTGCAAATCTCCCACGCCGTCGGGCGTTATGGACGTGGCGTATAGCTGATACGCTCCGTCTCTGGGGAAAACGCTCACCCGTCCGCATACTATTACCTTCATGCCGTTTTCCGGACGGAAGCGCAGACTTGATGCATTGCCCTTGAACATTACACACCGAAGAGCAGACTCCTGATCCTTCACCGTAAAATAGTGGTGCCCCGATGGGTAAAGCTTATAGTTTGATATCTCGCCTCTGACAAAAACTCTCGACAGAAGGGGTACATCGTCAAGTATTGATTTTATATATTCGTTTAGCTGTGATACGCTGAGAATCGTATTTTCTTCCACCGTATTTCTCTCCATATAACGATATGGGGCGGATATTACGTCCGCCGCCTGATATTTCCTTTTTAGCGAAGCTGACTTGCTTCCTCTCTGATAAACGTGCCAAGAACGCCGTTGATAAAGGGAACGGTCTCAGGCTCATCGTATTTCTTTGCAAGCTCAACGGCCTCATTTGCAGATACTCCGTCGGGAATATCATCCATGTACATGATTTCAAACATGGCTACCTTTATGATTGCAAGGGCTGTTCTTGAAATTCTGTGGAACTCCCACTTTTTTGAGTACTTGTCCACGTACGTGTCCAGCTCGGCACTGTGCTGAGCGATTCCGTTAACAAGACGCTTTAAGTAGTCTATCTGCTTCTTTTCGGGATAATTCTCAAAAAGTCCGTCCTCACCCTTGAGTGACTCGTAATATTCCTTATCGAGAAACTCCTCTGTTGCCTCAACGGAATCTCTGTCTGTTGTGGAAATGCCGAAGGATATTCTCATTCCCAGCTCTCTCGCTTCAGATCTTGTCATATCTTCCTTCCCCTTTTAGAAAACGACAAGGGCTTACCCATAGGGAAGCCCTGCGGTAATTTTATTTGTCTATGTTCAGTCCGCTGACACGGATGTTTACACTGCCTACCTTAAGACCTGTAGTAGCCTCAACAGCGTTAATCACAGCCTCCTGAACCTTTTTGGAGGTGGGCTCAATTGCGGCATTGATATCCACAGCGATGTTCACGTCAACGAAGAGCATATTGTCCTCGTAGTTTATTTTCACACCGCGAAGAGCGCTCTTTTTATTTGTTCTTATGTCAACTATTTCTTTTCCGCCTGCGGAAATACCGGCAACGCCCTCAACCTCGCAGGATGCATCAGCCGCAACCGTTGCGATTACCTCGGGAGAAATGTTGTATGTGCCTTTTTCGGAGTAGCCTACTATATAATCTCTATTGTCATTCATAAAGCAGAGCCTCATATATCTTTATTTCGAACATAACTCGATTAATATCATCTTAACACACAATATGAAAAAAATAAAGACATAAGTTTAAAAATATCAGATTCCGATTATTTTAAGTGATGAGGCGCCGTAATCCGTTTCGCTTGTGATAACATCGGTGATTTTTGCCACGCACTCGCTCTCATCCGTATCCTGTGGGAAGGATACCGTCACCGTCACACCGTCTCCGTTCATGAACACCACCGATTCCTCAAAGCCCTTTGCCTTCAGAAGTGTCTCGATTTCCGCCTCCTTCATGCTCCACTTGGCAATCTGCATCATCTCCTCTGCGGCGGCGTCAACCGTCTCCTGGGGGATTCCGCTTGTTGTTGCAACTGTCTGAAGCGCAGTGGACGCCTCATCTCTCGCAGTCTGCCTTGTGAGCCTTGCCTCGGCAAAATACTCTGATTTTGTCTCGGGTGTATCAACATCCGTCACCTGCGGAGTGGGATTACCCCCTGCCTCCTTTTCCTTTTTCCCGTAGGACACGTTGAGGTAGACCGCCGCACACACAAAAAGCAATACTGTAAGTATCACCGCATTTCTTTTGATTTTTTTCATAATTTCCTCCTACATTATTTCATTTTTATAACGGATATTTTATCGGCGGTAAGTCCCGTCACCGCCGCAACCGTCTCTATAATATTAAGCCGCACTATTGAGCTGTCGGCTCCCTCGCACACTATTGCGGCACCTAAATACTTTGGATATATGTACTTCACTGCTATTGGCTCAGTTACGCCGCTTCCGTTGTTTACCGTCACCACATCGTTTTTCTCCTCGGTGTCACGCAAGGTGGTATCATAGGCGAGTATCTCTTCTGCGCCCGACTCAAGAGTGAGCATAACCTTCACGTTTCCCGCCCCGTCAAGGCGTTTTAATATGTCCTCCAGCTTTTTCTCCTGCTCCGACAGCGAAAATGGCGGCTCATTTGATGTGGTCTCCGCCTTCTGCTTTGAGGTTGACGTGGGGAGCACCATAAGTATTATGCCTATTATCACAGCCGCCGTAATATATTTGTTATTTTTGATGATATCCGGCAGTTTTCCTGCTATTTCTCCTAATTTACTCACCTTTTCGGTATATCCTCTCTTTCGGAATTCCCAGCTCCCCGGAAAGAAGCTCAATAAGCTTCAGTATATTCTCCTCCGCTCCGTCTGCGGACAACGTCACGCTGTAGGGAATTTTTGTGCCGTCCTCGTAATCCTTTAAGATAATATCGGCAGTGACCGAGCTAAGTCCCAGCTCTTTTCCTTTGTCCGATATATATGAGGACAGCTCTGAAATTATGATACTGTCTTTTATCTCCTCGTTTAAGTCTCTTAGCTCCGCCGAGGCTGTTATCGCCTCATCACGGAGATTCGAGAACGTGGTCTCCACGTCCGTCAGCAGATTATTTGATATTGGCGACACG
>DCHG01000008.1:46372-46551 GCA_002315595.1 Clostridiales bacterium UBA1758
TAGTATAGTCGCAATGCCGCAAATTGTGCGCACGGTCTTTTTTATTTTCCCCTCGGGGCACAGTGCCATTGCGCAGGCTGAAATAAGTGCCGCCGACACAAGACGCATTATCCATGTGTGAAGCAGCTCCGTCATATTACGCCCACCGCCTTGATTGCGGAAATAATACAGAAAAACAG
>DCHG01000008.1:46575-48910 GCA_002315595.1 Clostridiales bacterium UBA1758
GGCTCCGCAGGCACCGAGAAGTATGCCGATTGCCGTTCCTATTGAGCCGATGACCTTACCGATTGGCCCGGAGGCCACGCTTGACGCCACCATTGACGCCCCCTTGTAGATAAGATAATTCACGCCCAACCGCAAAAACGGGACGATACATATTGAGAGCACTGCGAAGAGTCCGTAGATGCCTATGGCGTTTTTCAGAGTTGCCGCGCCCACCAAAACGGTCTGCGCCGCATCGGATATTATGCCGCCTATTATGGGAAGCGTTGTACTCAGCACCGTTTTTGTGAGTCTTGTTGCCGTGGCATCCGCCGTGCCGGCAACCGCTCCTCTGATTGTTATGTAAACCGTAAAGACAAGCACGGTCAGAGTCAGAATGTTCACCGCCGCCCATTTCATAAGCGACGCTGCCCCCTTGAGTCCCTCTCCTCCAAACGCCGCCGAGGCTATGGAGGATGCCATATATCCGTAAACTACGGGGAGAATTATCGCCTTAATCACCGATATCATCATGCTCATAAACATGGTGGTCACGGCATATTTTGCCGAAAATGAGGCGGCGCTTCCGCTTGCCGCACTTGCGGCGGTTATAGCAGGGAGAAGCATTTTTGAGAAGTCGGATATCTCCTCTGCCGTCTGAGCGGCCTCACCTGCAAACGACTTCACTCCCCCGAAGGACAGTGCGGCAACGGAAATTATCCCCACAAGGGAGATATAATCCACCTCGCCGAGGCCGTCCGTTTTGATAAAGGATGAACCCACGGAGCAGAGCACGGCAACAAGCACAAGCAGTGCGGAGCCTGCCACCGCCTCACGGAATATTGTGCCAAGCTTGCTTTTCGCAAGCTCGTACAGCTTTTTTGTCACTCTTTCGCTGTCTGTTCCGCCATTTATGCTCTCCTCATCCATAATTTCCAAGGCCGTGCCTTGAAGGCTGTCCTCAATTTCGTCGGTATTAAGTTTTTCCGAAAGCTCGTCTGCTATTGCGGCCCTTGCCGTTATACTCAGCATAAGCATCACGGCTATAAGGGCAACCAAAACCTTTCTGTACATCCTTCTCCTATGTTAAAAGCGAGTCTATCATCTGCACGAATGCCTTCAAAAGCGGCATGGCGATGCATAGCACCGCTCCGCTTCCGCACAGCTCTATAGTGGAGGCTATGGCATTCTGCTTTGCATCCTTACATATGTCTGAGGCAAGCTTCACCGTTACGGACACCGCCACGGCCTTGAAAATTATTGTGAGTATTTCGCCGTCAAGACCCGTTCTGGCCAAAAGTGACTTCAAAACCTCCACGATTTCCCATAGCGATTCCGAAAATGCGAGGATTATCACACAGCAGGATACCATACCGAGAAGCAGTGCCATATCGGGGCTTACTTTCCCTATGAGCAGTGAAAATACACACACGCAAACGGCGAGCATGGCCGTTTTTATTATCAGCTCCACAGCTAAAATCCGAAAAGCTGTTTTATAAGGTCAAACAGTCCGCTTATCTCCTTAATTATCACCACAAGCACCACAACAAGCCCTGCAATGGTTGTCATCAGTGCCTGCTCATCACGACCTGCTCTGCTTAATAACAGATTAAGCACCGCCACCATAATTCCCACGGCGGCAATTTTAAAAATGAGGTCTACCTCCACAAGTATCGCTCCGTTTCTACAGTAATATGATTACAACAAATATGCACGAAATAACGCTCAGTCCTGCCTGAAGCCGCAGTTCGCTTTTAAGCTCATCCTCCGCCTCTCCTTCAAGACCGGAGAAGCGCAATATTATCCCGTTTAAAAGCTCATCCTGACTTTTTACATCGTATTTTCCGAGACACGCCCCCACCTCATACAGGACGGTCTTCTCGTCTGAGTTCAGCATAAGCTCATCCGAATCGTCAACCGCAGCCCTCCATATGGAATAAAAGCTCTCGCCCTCCGATTGCTTCAGCCCCGAATAGGCTCTTTCATACAGCTTTTTTGCCGGCATGGGCGCTCTTTCACTCAGACTCTTTAATATATCCGTCACCGAGGACAGGCGTGATACAAGCTCTGCCCTCATTCTGCCGACAGACAGCATAATGCTTCGCAGACCTTTCACTCTGTTTTTCAGCTTATTTGCGGATTTTATTCCGTTTATTATTCCTGCGGATATGATTAATACCGCTCCGATTGTCTTTAACATTTTCTCTCCGTCAAATCGAACAGCTCATATGTACGGTGGCCTAAGCCCTTAATAACAACCGCACGCTGAAATATTTTTTCCTCCGCAAGCAGTCTGTACAGCGGACGCCTATACAGGTCATCCGCACTTTTGCAGTGGGCTGTTGCAAGGATGCTCACT
>DCHG01000028.1:0-1713 GCA_002315595.1 Clostridiales bacterium UBA1758
TCATATTCTTCTTTGGAAATCAATCCGCTCCTTAAAAGCTCATCCAATTCTTTATCCCTATCAATCGTGCAGTTATATTTTTTTGCACAATCGGAACAGACATTTCTATATCTTGTTCCCATATTGTCAACTATTTTTACGGCAGACAAATTGACATTCTGATTATTACACATTTCGCAAGTACCAAGCCAAGTGTGAGACCGTTCCGTTGACGATGAAGAAACGGGGGTACTGCTGAAACTATTAACGGAATTGTTTCCAAACTCGTTTTTTGAAGAATTGCTTCTTGTGTTACGGGCAATTTCGCAATTTGTTTCAATCAATTCTCCAAAGCCATAAAGGACAAAAGAAGAAATCCAAGAGAATAACGGTCCGAGGATTAAGAACGCAAAGCCGAGACCTCGATATAACCCCTCTTGACTGTACGATACCTCTTCAATACTCGCAAACATAATAATCGCAATTATTACAGAAGCAACTATTCCTATCCAACAAATAACCTTAGCAAGCGTTTTGATTTTACCACCAATATTTTCAAACATAAAAAGCACCGTTCCTTTCGTTTATACACTTTTTCAATCATAAGTATATCATATAATAAGTCAAAAATCAACTATCTGCGGACAAATCTCATACTTTCCGTAAACCTTTGGATATGAGAAAAGGACGGTTGCCCGTCCCTCTCCCCGTGGTTGTTATTCGTGGTTGTAGAATTAAAAGGGTAAAGTCTTTCTTGACTTCGATAACAGTATATCACAAAGGGAAACGCTTGCACACTTTAATTTCGGAGCAATCACCCTTTAATATCCGGCAACGCTCATAAAACAAGACATTGAAAAAGCACCGCTTAATGAAAAACGGTGCTTTTCTGTGCTATATCGTGTTTGGTTTTTGGTAAACGAATTGGTAAACTTACATTGTTTTGCCCTCTAACCACTATAAATAGCGGTTTTTCGTACCGTTATACACTATATATTGTGTTTTGTTAGTCTAATGGCTTCATCGTGGGGAACAACAAAACATCGCGAATGCTCGCGCTATCGGTGAGAAGCATGACCAAACGGTCGATACCAAATCCGAGTCCGCCCGTCGGTGCAAGACCGTATTCAAGCGCGGTCACATAGTCATAATCGACCTGTGCCGTGGTATTCGGATCCTCGGCTTTTTTGAGTGCGACCTGACGCTCAAATCTCGCCTTTTGGTCGATCGGATCGTTGAGTTCGCTGAACGCATTACCGAATTCGGTCGCGTTGATGAAATATTCAAAGCGTTCGGTGAACGCGGGCTGATCGGGTTTTCTTTTCGCAAGCGGGCTATTTTCAACCGGGTAGTCATAGATGATTGTCGGCTGAATGAGTTTTTCTTCGACAAAAGCGTCGAAGAATTCGACAAGCACGGTGCCTTTGGTGGCGTTTTCGGGAACCGGGACATGATGCGCTTTTGCCGCGGCACGCGCATCTTCGTCGCTTGTCCACGAATAATAGTCAACGCCGGAGTACTTTTTGACGGCTTCAACCATAGTCAGCCGTTCCCAATGCCCCATGTCGATTTCGTTGCCCTGATACATGATCTTGGTCGATCCGCAGATCTTTTCGGCAAGCATGGTGTTCATTTCGACGACGAGATCCATCATGCCTTTATAATCGGTATATGCCTGATAAAGTTCGATGGATGTGAATTCCGGGTTATGCTTGGTGTCCATACCCTCGTTGC
>DCHG01000028.1:1810-2919 GCA_002315595.1 Clostridiales bacterium UBA1758
CGATACGGAGGTACATATCCATATCGAGCGTATTATGATGCGTTTTGAAGGGACGGGCGGACGCACCGATCTCAAACGGCGTCAGGATCGGCGTATCAACTTCAAGGAAGCCCTTGCCGTCAAGATAGGCGCGGATCTCTTTGAGGATCAGGCTACGCTTGACAAAGGTGTCCTTAACTTCCGGGTTGACGATGAGATCAACATAACGCTGACGATAGCGCATATCCATGTCTTTCAGGCCGTGGAACTTTTCCGGCAACGGAAGAAGCGATTTTGCAAGCATTTTGACGGATTTCGCGTGAACGGAAATTTCGCCTCTTTTGGTGCGGAACACGAAGCCCTCAACGCCGATAATGTCGCCGATGTCGAATTTTTTGAATTCGGCGAAAGCATCTTCCCCGAGGTCGTCGATTTTGACATAGATCTGCATTTTGCCGTAACGGTCATGCAGGTCGCAGAAGAACGCCTTGCCCATATCACGGCGACTCATCATTCTGCCCGCAAGTGCGACATCCTTATTTTCAAATTCGTCGAAATTTTCGACAATATCTTTGGAATAATGCGTAAAGTCGAATTTAACATTCTGAAACGGATCGCGTCCGTCCGCAACAAGTGCGGCGAGTTTATCACGGCGTATCTGCAAAATTTCGTTCAGATCCTGTTCCGTTTCGACGGCTTCGTTCGCAATAACTTCCTTTGCCATTGGAATGTCCTCCATTTAATACAAATGTCCCTGCCGGGGTGTCCGGCAGGGCCGAAATTTACTTACTGATAGAAACGATACGGTATTTGAGCGTCCCAGCAGGGGCTTCGACGGTTACAACATCATTCACGCAATGACCGATGAGTGCCTTGCCAAACGGCGACTCTTCGGAAATACGAGGGGGATGATCGTACGGATCCGCTTCCTGCGAGCCGACGATATTGTAGGTTTCTTCTTCGTTGAATTCAAGGTCGAGCACAACGACTTTTGTGCCGGTGCTGACAGATTGCGTATTGATTTCATCATCCGCGATGATCACGGCATGGGAAATAATTTCTTCCAATTCCGCGGTTCTCGAATACAGTTTACCCTGCTCGTTTTTCGCCTCATCATACTCGCTGTTTTC
>DCHG01000028.1:2955-23092 GCA_002315595.1 Clostridiales bacterium UBA1758
GAAAGGTCACCAAAGGAACGCGCTTCTTTAATCATCT
The DNA here is from genome assembly GCA_002315595.1 of Clostridiales bacterium UBA1758. Classification (GTDB taxonomy): domain Bacteria; phylum Bacillota; class Clostridia; order Oscillospirales; family UBA1758; genus UBA1758. The sequence goes on from DCHG01000028.1 coordinate 2,993, forward strand.
CCGCAACTTCAAGTTCACGAACGGTTTTCAAATATGTCAGTTCGTTTTTCAGTTCTTCAAGTCTGGTTGCAGTGAGTTTATAAGTTTTCATTGTTTCCTCCAGGGTTCAGATTTTTACCGTATTTTTGCGATTTTTTATACCGAAATATTATTATAATAAACATTACGGCATATGTCAAGATGAAAAATATAACCAAAACGGACGAAAGCCGGATCAATCCTGGCTTTCCCCTTTTGCGGCAGTTGCTTCACGATCGGCGATCATTGCCTTGACCTGTTCGACGCCCTTTTTGACATATGCGTCATCAGCGACGGATTTCAGCGAATTTGCGACAAGTTCACTTTCGGTCAAATTCATCGAAACATGGGGCGTGAGTCCCGTACCCGCCAGATTGAGTCCGTTCGGGGTGTAATAGCGCGAAGTTGAAAGCACCATCGCCGATCCGTCCTTCAACGCAACGGGAACCTGAGCATAGCCCTTGCCCGTCGTCTGATCGCCGACAAGTTGCGCAACGCCGTATTCGCTTAATGCCGCGGCAAAAAATTCCGCCGCAGAATAGGATTGACCGTTGATGAGAACCACCATCGGAATGTCGATGCAAGCAGCATCCGATGTATATTCCTTCGTCGAGCCGTCCTTATACTCCTGTTTGAGCATCGTGCCTTCCGGCAGAAGTTGATCAAGAATATTCATCAGCATTGTAAGCGAGCCGCCCGGATTATCACGGACGTCGAAAACAATGCCGCTGACTTTCGCTTCTTTGAGGTTATTCAGTGCCTCGGTAAATACTTTATCCACATTCGTATCGAAATTGCGGATCTTCATATACCCGATATTGCCCGAAAGCACCTGCGATTTGACAAGATCGGCGCGGTATTCCTGACGAATGATCTTGACGTCAAATGTCTGACCGGTGGACGAACGGTAAATGGTTAGCGACACTTCCCCACCGACTTCACCGCGGATGGACGCGGCGGCGACATCATAACCGGAATCGGCGACATTTGCGCCGTTGACGGCGAGAATTCTGTCAAACGGAACGATACCCGCATTGTCCGCGGGAGATGACGAAAACACTTCCTTGATAAGAATATCACCGCTCGAAACATCATAGACCGACGAAATTCCGATGCCGACATAGGAGTTGTTTGTGCTTGCCTGATAACTCTCGTACTCATCCTCGGTCATATAATACGACCAGACATCGCCGAGTCCGTCGACCAAACCCGCCATGGCGGAATCCATCAATACATCTTTGTTGTATTCGCCGATATAGTTGTTTTCGATGATATACATGATCTCGCTGAACTTTTCGTAATCGTCTTCAAGTTCGGCGTAATCTTCCATCTTGGAATTAAAACGGTGAATGGAAATATCATATGTGATCACCGTTGCCACGGCCGCGGCAAGCAACATCAAAAGAGCCGTCGTCAGCCAATTCGATTTTTTCATTTTTTATCCTCAGTTCAATGCGAATTATTTGAATAGCGTCATCGGATCAAACGAAGATCCGTTTTTTAACGCCTCAAAATGCAGGTGGTTGCCCGTAGACATTCCCGTGGAGCCGACATAGCCGATGACCGTGCCCTTGCTGACTTTTTGTCCTTCGCTGACACAGTATTTGCTCATATGGGCATAAAGCGTGGAATATCCGCCGCCGTGGCTGACGACAACATAATTACCGTAGCCCGAATTGCGGCCTGCGAAAGTGACGGTTCCCGCATTTGCCGCCATAATTTTAGTGCCATTGGGTGCGCCGATATCAATGCCGGTGTGCATCTTGTTCGTCCCCAAAACGGGGTGAATTCGATAGCCATACTTCGAGGTGATATTATAATAACCCGAAAGCGGCCACAAATAGGTACCGCCGACATATTTTTGACTGGAAAGTTCCTTTTCCTTCGCCGCAATGGTCTTTTTGAGGGAATTCATCGCATTTTCGGATTCTTCGTAGGCTTTTTTATACTCGCTCAGATCCGTCTGCAACGAAGTCCAAATAGAACTTACTTCGTTCTTCTGTGAAACAAGTTCGCTTTTTTGCGTTTCAAGGGCGGATTTTTGCGTTTCCGCGTCGACCTTATCGGCTTCAAGGGAAACCTTGGTCTGTCGGATCATTTCCTGCGTGGCACGAATGGATTCCAGCACGCTGTTATTGGATGCAATGATCTCTTTCATGAGGTCGGCACGCGTCAGCATATCGGAAATACTGTTCGAGGAAAGGAAAATGCTCAGCATCGAAACTTCGCTCGTTTCTTCCATCACACGAATACGCGAAAGCAGTTCGGAATATTCCTCCTGCTCCTCGGCTTCGGCGTTGGCGAGTTCTTGTTCTTTTTCGGAAATCTGTTGTTGAAGCGTCGCAATCAACTGTTCCGAAACGCTGATCTGCTCATTTTTGAGTGCAATCTGACTGTCGATCGCATTTTTCTGTTCCAAATACGACGCAGATGAATTTTTCAGTTCCTTGATCTTTGATGCGATGCTTGAAAGGCTCGCCGACAGTTGGTTTTGCTGTTTTTTGAGATTGTTGATTTCCGTCTGCGTGACGGCGTAAGCCTTTGAATTTTCAACGATCTGCAATACGATCGGGATCAGCATCGTCAGTGCGAGAATCAGTGCAATGACCGCAGCAAAGATTTTGGCAAATTTTGCTTTGTTTTTCATACTCCACCTCGTCAAACGATCAGACCTTCAAGAACTTTTTCATGGTGAGTGCGCTACCGCCGACGCCGACGACAAAGCCGGTGGCAAAGAAACTGTACATCAGTGCGGGCGCTAGTTGCTTAAACGGGATCAGCGTCAGCACCGGCAAAGCCTCGGCAATCGTTTTGCCGATATACCAGTAAAGCGCCCATTCCAGTCCGAGTGCCAATAGCGCACCGAGCAGTCCGAGCAAAACGCCCTCGATAATGAACGGCCAACGAATAAACCAGTTCGTTGCACCGACCATTTTCATAATTGCGATTTCTTCTCGTCGGTTGAACATCGCAAGGTTGATGGTATTCGAAATAATGAAGATCGAAACGATGAACAAAACAACGACCAAGATCACGCATACGAAACTAACGACATAACGGATGCTGACAAGTGTCGACGAAATGTTCACATTCGCCTCCACATTGGCAATCCCGCTGATTTCGGCGATCTCGTTTGCGGTGACCTGCGTTCTGGACAGATCACGAAGTGTGATACGATAGCGGTGACGAAGGGGGTTATCCTCACCGATACCGTCAAGTACGGTCGCGTAATCGCCCAATTTTTCCTTATATTCCTTCATCGCCTGATCACGGCTGACAAAGGTACAGGTTTCGACATTTTCGTTTTTCAAAATGACCACGCTGAGATCTGCGGCGAGTTCATCATTTACGCCATCCTCAACATAAGCGACGATCTCGTTTTGATCCTCAACGGTAGTCAAAACATTTTCAATATTCACCGTCAGTGCGGCAAATGCGCCGAGTAATAGCAAACACGCCGTCATAACGCTGATCGAAGCGAGACTCATCAGTCGGTGCGTCAGGATACTGCGAAAGCCCTGACCGATAAAATACGGGAGATCAAATTTTTTCATTCCTGATAATATCCTCCCGTTCTGTCACTGATGATACGGCCGTTGTCGATTGCGACAACGCGTTTTGAAAGGTCGTCGACCAATTCTCTTTCGTGTGTGACAACCAAAACCGTCGTACCGAGGGAATTGATCCGTTCGAACAATTTCATAATTTCAAGCGAACGACGCGGATCAAGGTTGCCCGTCGGCTCATCGGCAATGAGCATTTTGGGGTTGTTGATGAGTGCGCGTGCGATCGCAACGCGCTGTTGTTCACCGCCCGCAAGTTCATGCGGAAATCTTTTCGCCTTATGCGCAAGACCGACGAGTTCGAGAACATAGCCGACACGCTTTTTGATCATTTTCGTCGGTGCGCCGACGGCACGCATTGCAAACGCGACGTTTTCATACACCGTTTTCTTTTCGATCAGGCGAAAATCCTGAAAAACGACGCCGATGGTGCGACGCATATACGGAACTTCGGATTCCTTGATCGTGACGAGATTATAACCGTTGATCATGGCATGACCGCTGGTCGGCTTGATTTCACTTGTCAGTATTTTCGTGATGGTGGATTTACCCGATCCCGATGGACCGACAAGAAAAACAAACTCACCGTCATCTATACGGAGCGAAACGCTTTTAAGGGCGTTTGTGCCGTTTTCGTATGTCTTATATACGTCAAGCAGGCGTACCATAGTTTATAAAAAACCTTTCCATTGCGCCGATAACGCCCGAAAAGCGCGCAAAAGCCCGCCTTTTTAAGCGATCGTGCAATTCAAAATTGAAATTCAAAGGATCTTTCATCCCCAAAATTTCTCCGAACAAGATCAGTCGTGCAGTCTTAAATATTTATTGTCCGTGGACTCCATATAGCGTTTGACCATCAGGGCGACCTTAAAGATGATCGCGTGATCAAATTCTCTCAGATCAAGACCGGTGAGTTTTTTGATCTTTTCAAGGCGATAGACAAGCGTATTGCGGTGGACGAACAGTTTTCTCGAAGTTTCGGAAACATTGAGGTTGTTTTCAAAGAACTTTTGAATTGTGAAAAGGGTTTCTTTGTCAAGTGAATCAATGGAGTTCTTTTTGAAAACTTCATTGAGGAACATATCGCAAAGAGTGGTCGGAAGTTGATAAATCAAACGTCCGATTCCGAGATTTTCATAACTGACAATGCTCTTTTCAACGTCAAACACCTTTCCGACGTCGATTGCGACCTGCGCTTCTTTATAGGAAACGGCAAGTTCTTTGAGTTGCGTAACGACCGTACCGATACCGATGACAGTCTTCAAAAACACCTCAGTCGAAAGCGTATTCTCAATCTGCTTGGCGATCGCAAAAATTTCTTTTGCGTCCGCATTCGGCTTGACTTCTTTGACAAGCGCAATGTCGCTTTCGTTGGTGCTGATGATGAAATCACGGTTGCGATCCGGGAACAATGACTGCATCACATCGAGGGCGGCAATGTCGGTTTTTCCCACCTGACGGACAAGAATGACCACATGGCTGACCTCATCGAGGAAATGCAGTTCCTTCGAACGAACGAAAATATCGCTCGGAAGGATATTATCGAGCATAATGTTTTTAATGAAGGTGGACTTATCGTTCTTTTCATCGTAGAAATTTTTTGCGTTGTTCAGTGTAACGGAAATCATTTTGCAAATGGTGATCGCATAGTCGTCGTCGCCTTCAACAAATGCGGCAAAATCAAATTTCGTGCCGAGCGAAAGCATCGGTTTATAGGTCGAGCCATTCAAAGACAGGATGTTTTCCTGGCTTGCCTGTAACTGTGAAGCCTCATTTTCGCGTTTTGCACCGATCAGTGAAAGTTCGCTGCACGCGACAATCGTACCCGCCGCATCAATAACGCCGAGCACGCGATCCGTGGTTTCTTTCAATTGCAGGATGGTACTTTGGAACAGTCTACTTGACATTTTTATCCCCCTCTTATCATCACCGTACAGAACATTTTGACGCATTTTCCGTTGCTTTATGAAAACACATCAATACACGATAAATATAATACAACTTTTTGTGCATTTTTTCAATGCCTTTTTCAATTTTCTTTGAAAAAAAGATAGAATTTACAATCCGTTCAAGATGAATTCAAATTTCGACGATAAAAATGCGCAAATAAAAGAGAAAACGCGGAGGCTTGCGCCTCCGCGTAATACTTGTTTTTTAGTGGACGATCGCCTTTTCGGTTTCTTTGTCGAAGAGGTGAACCTTGTTAGTATCAAACGCAACGGTGATAACATCGTTCGGACGGGCAGTGGATCTCGGGGAAACCTTGGCGGTGAAGTTATTGCCGTCAACCTTGAAGTAAAGGAAGGTTTCGGAGCCCATCATTTCGGTGACTTCGATGTTGGCACTGGCGAGAGAGTCGGTCATCTGGGAAACATAGACTTCTTCGTCGTGGATGCATTCCGGACGGATACCCATGATGACTTCCTTGCCGATGTACGCCATAACCTCGGGGGATCTGCCCTTGGCATCCGGCAGGAGAAGTTTGGTCTTTCCGAAGGTGACGTAGGTGTGACCGCCCTCGTCAACAAGTTTGACGGTGCAGGTGTTCATCTGAGGAGAACCGATGAAGCAGGCAACAAAGAGGTTATCCGGGGTTTCATAAAGAACCTGCGGAGCCGCAACCTGCTGGATCAGACCGTCTTTCATGACGACGATACGGTCGCCCATGGTCATAGCCTCGATCTGGTCGTGGGTAACGTAGATGAAGGTGGTTTGGAGTTTGAGGTGGAGTTTGGAAAGTTCGGTTCTCATCTGAGCACGGAGTTTCGCGTCCAAGTTGGAAAGCGGCTCGTCAAGGAGGAAGACCTTCGGATCACGGACGATGGCACGACCAAGGGCAACACGCTGACGCTGACCGCCGGAAAGAGCCTTCGGCTTACGATCGAGCAGGTGGTCGATTTCGAGGATCTTGGAAGCCTCTTCGACGCGACGCTTGATTTCATCCTTCGGGACTTTGCGGAGTTTCAGACCGAACGCCATGTTGTCAAACACGGTCATGTGCGGGTACAGAGCGTAACTCTGGAAAACCATCGCAATGTCACGATCCTTCGGGGGGATCTCGTTGACAAGTTTATCACCAATATAAAGTTCACCTTCGCTGATTTCTTCAAGGCCCGCGATCATACGCAGAGTGGTGGATTTACCACAACCGGAAGGACCAACGAGAATGATGAATTCCTTATCTTCAATATCAAGGGTAAAGTCGGAAACCGCAGTTACGCCACCGGCGTATCTTTTGTAGATGCCGTTAAGTTTAAGACTAGACATAAATTACCTCCGTTTTTTGATGTGACATAATAATACCATATTCTTCACAATTGGTAAATCCCCTATCCCCACAAAGTTTTTTGTTCATTTTTGTGAGATTTGTCAATCGCTTTTTCAGAAATTTGGATAGATCCCGCTTCTTTTGTATGATTATAACAAGTGACATTATGACATACGGTAGTTCCTTTATCACATTTCAATATTCGTCCGAAAATGCTATTATCATAATGAAAACGGCGAATTTTCGCCGAATAAACAGATTGGAAGTGTTATAATGTCAAAAGTCAAAGTTGCAATGGTCGGCAACGGTGGCATCTGCGGATACCATTTGGAGCATCTTACACAGTTTGACGACGTGGAATTTGTGGGATTTCACGATGTCATCCGTGAACGGGCCGTAGCGCGTTGTGAGCAAACCAACGGTAAACGCGTCTATGATTCCTTGGAAGATATGTTGGATGATTCCAAGCCGGACGCACTTTATATCTGCGTTCCGCCGAATCAGCACGGTCATATCGAGCAGGCCGCAATTGATCGCGGAATCAATTTCTTCTGTGAAAAGCCGATCGCACTGGATCTTGCCATGGCGCACCGTATCCGTGACGGCGTCGAAGCCAAAGGTCTCATCACCGCCGTCGGTTTTCAGGATCGCTACCTCGACATCATTCAAAACGTCAAAGGCTGGCTCGGCGAACACAAAGTCGGAATGGTAAGTGGCGCATGGATCGGCGGAATCCCCGGCGTGGAATGGTGGCCGCACTATGCGACCTCCGGCGGACAGATCGTCGAGCAGAACATTCATCTGTTCGATATGATCCGCTACCTTTTCGGCGAGCCTGCACGCGTCTACTGTACCGGCAGTCGCGGTATCGTCACCAAAGAGGATTACGATCTGCACGACTTCTCCACCGCCGTCGTAACGATGAAAAGCGGACTTGTCGTCACCCTGCACACAGGTTGCTTCCGTCCCAACGGACCGAGTGACCCGAACTGCCTTTGCATCCTCTGCGACGACGCCGACATCACCTATAAACTGCGCTCTTATGCCAAGTTGACGACGGCGGAAACGACGCTCTCCTATCGCCGTATGACCGATCAGGGCATTCCGGAAGACCGTACCTTCCTCGACGCGGTGAAATCCGGCGATCCGTCGAAGATCCGTTCCCCCTATTCCGATGCTTGCAAGTCGCTTGCACTGACACTTGCCTGCAACGAATCACTGTTCACCGGCAAGGTCATCGAACTCGCCTGATGTATTGAAAGGAGAACAAAATGTTTACTTATTCTGCCTGCGGCGTTTGGTTTGGCGAAGATTACATCTCCGCTTTCGGGCAAGCCGCAAATAACGGGTTTAAAGCCCTCGAAAACCTCCTCTGGACGGACAAAGACCTTGACGCAATGCGTCAGGCGATCGATGAAACAGGCGTGGAACTGTCCGCAATTCTTTTCCAGTCAAAAAACGAACAGTATCAGGCATTGATCTCCAACGATCACGGCATCGTCCACGAGGACGCGTATGAAGCGTTCAAGGAGTCCATCCGTGAAACACTGGAAGCCGCAAAGAAACTCAAATGCAAAAACATCGTCATCACGACCGGCAACGAACGCTTTGACGTTCCCCGCAAAGTTCAGCACGACAACATTGTGAGAGCGTTGAAGGCAGGTGCGGAGATCGTCAAAGGAAGCGGTGTAAAACTCGTTTTGGAGCCGCTGAACATCCTTGTCAACCACATCGGTTACTATCTCTCAACAACTGCGGAGACCGCCGAGATCATCGACGAAGTCGCCTCCCCCGATGTATTGATCCTTTACGATGTTTATCATCAGCAGATCACCGAGGGCAACATCATCAACAACATCCGCAAATACATCGGCAAGATCGGTCATATCCATGTCGGCGACGTCCCCGGTCGCTTTGAGCCGGGTACGGGCGAAATCAATTACCGCAATGTTTTCAAGGCGATCAAAGAAACCGGCTACGACGGCTTTGTCACCTTTGAATGTAACCGCAGTGAGGATGCGGAAACGGTTTCAAGAAAGATGTTCGAACTGTTGAAATAAGTTAAAAACGATCGGGCGGCACCCAAACGGGTGTCGCCCTTTTTACAAGAAAAGCCGCGGATTTTCATCCGCGGCTTTTTTATGCCCATCGGGAATTGATTTATCAATACATTCCCATGCCGCCGTCCATACCGGGAGCACCGGCAGGTGCGGGAGCAACGGGTTCGGGCTTGTCGGCGACAAGCGTTTCGGTGGTGAGAACCATACCGGCAACGGAAGCGGCGTTCTGCAACGCGCTGCGGGTGACCTTCGCCGGATCAACGATGCCGTTCTTGATCATATCGCAATAGGTTTCGTTGTAAGCGTCGAAGCCATAGCCGACCTTGCGGGTGTTCTTGATCTTTTCAAGGACGACGCCGCCGTCAAGTCCCGCATTAGCGGCGATCTGCTTGATCGGGGCTTCGAGAGCCTTGACAACGATGCTTGCGCCGGTCTTTTCATCGCCGGAAAGGGTGGCAATGAGTTTATTGACAGAAGCGATCGCATTGACGAACGCGGTACCGCCGCCTGCGACAACGCCTTCTTCGACAGCGGCGCGGGTGGCATTGAGGGCGTCTTCGATACGAAGTTTCTTATCCTTCATTTCGGTTTCGGTTGCGGCGCCGACCTTGATGACGGCAACGCCACCGGCAAGTTTGGCAAGACGCTCATTAAGTTTCTCGCGGTCAAACTCGGAAGTGGTCACTTCAACCTGATTTTTGATCTGATTGACGCGGGCGGAGATCTCTTTCTGATCGCCGGCGCCGTCGACAATGATGGTGTATTCCTTGGTAACCTTGACCTGGCGGGCATGACCGAGGGACTGCATGGTGACGGTCTTCAAATCCATACCGATCTCGTCGGAAATGACTTCGCCACCGGTCAGGATGGCAATATCTTTGAGCATTTCTTTACGGCGATCGCCGAAGCCCGGAGCCTTGACGGCGACGCAGGTAAAGGTGCCGCGGATATTGTTGACAATGATGTTGGCAAGTGCATCGCCTTCGATGTCTTCGGCGATGATGAAGAGTTTACGCGGTCCCTGAACGATCTGTTCAAGAAGCGGAAGAATATCCTGAATGTTGGAGATCTTTTTATCGGTGATAAGGATCGGAGCGTCGTCAAGGACGGCTTCCATCTTGTCGCGGTCGGTGACAAGGTACGGGGAAATATAGCCGCGATCGAACTGCATACCTTCAACGATTTCGGAATAGGTTTCGGCGGTCTTGGATTCTTCGACGGTGATAACGCCTTCGCTCGACACCTTTTCCATCGCCTCGGCGATGAGTTTGCCGATGAATTCGTCCGCGGAAGAAATGGCGGCAACGCGGGCAATATCCGCAGTACCATTGACCTTCTGGGCGTTCGCCTTGATCGCTTCGACAGCGACGTCAACAGCCTTGGAAATACCCTTTTTCATGATCATCGGATTTGCGCCTGCGGCGACGTTTTTCATACCCTCGTGGATGAAAGCCTGCGCAAGAACAGTCGCGGTGGTAGTACCGTCACCGGCAATGTCGTTGGTCTTGGTAGCGACCTCTCGGACAAGTTGTGCGCCCATGTTTTCAAACGGATCGGGCAGATCGATTTCCTTTGCGATCGTGACACCGTCATTGACGATCATCGGAGCGCCGAATTTTTTGTCAAGAACGACATTGCGTCCTTTCGGGCCCATTGTGACCTTGACGGCATCACTGAGTTGATTTACACCACGCTCAAGAGCGCGTCTTGCTTCTTCACCGAAAAGTACCTGTTTGGACATATACGGATCCTCCTATTCTTATTCAACAACGGCAAGAATGTCGTTCTGCTTGACAACGATAAGTTCTTCGCCGTCAACCTTGACTTCCGTGCCGGAATATTTGCTGGTAATGACGCGATCGCCGACCTTGACGTGCATGGTGATTTCCTTGCCGTCGACATTGCCGCCGGGACCTACCGCAACGACTTCCGCGACCTGCGGCTTTTCCTGAGCCGCGCTCGTGAGAATGATGCCGGACTTGGTGGTTTCTTCCTTTTCGCACATACGGATGACTACTCTGTCAGCCAAAGGCTTCAGTTTCATTTTATATATCCTCCTATGATTTATCTTTTGCAGGATTAGCACTCTCATTTGTCGAGTGCTAACTACAAGTAATATATTACGGCAGAAGATCGTTTTTCGCAAGACAATCGAAGTCGATTTTCCGTTGATAATAACGCATCTGCCGAAAATATTTTTCTAATGCTTGTTATCTCTGCTTCAATCTATCAAATGCTTCGTTTTTCGCATTTTTTGAAAGATCCGAAAAGAATTCACAATTCGTTAAATTTTCTTTGCCTTGCGGACATCCTTTGAAGCGGGATAAATATAAAAATCGCAGCGTTTCATTCCGTTATACAGTTTACGTTTCTTTTCGGCACGCCGTCCGTAGCAGCGTTCAAAATCCGCATCCGACGTGATGACATTGACCGAAAAGCCCTTCAACCGTTCCGTCACGCGTCCCAAAACACCGTATAAACTCTCCGCTTCGTCGATTTCAAGCAAGCGGTCGCCATAGGGCGGATTGGTGATGATCATACCGAATTCATCCGTCGGACGGAAATCATTCACATCGGCGTTGACAAATTCGATGAATTCATCCACCCCTGCCTTTTTGGCGTTGCTTTTTGCGATCTCGATGACCTTCGGATCGATATCGCCACCCCAAAGGCGGTACTGACGGTGAAATTCGCCGTCAATGGCATGATTTCGTTCTTCACGCCAAACAGACGCGGCAAACGCAGGCCAGCGTTCGGCGGCATACCGGCGGTTCATTCCGGGAGCGCGCTTTTTTGCAAGCATCGCCGCTTCGATCAGGATCGTGCCGGAACCGCACATCGGATCACAGAGGATGTCAAATCCGCGGTAACCCGCGATCTGAACCATTGCGGCGGCAAGCGTTTCACGGATCGGTGCTTCCGCCGCAATCTCACGGTATCCCCTCTTATGCAGTCCGACTCCGGACGCGTCAATGCAGACGGTGACTTCGTCGGAAAGAATGGAAAAGCGGATCTGATAGGTTTCTGCGGTTTCGGGCATCCAGTTCAAATGATATGCTTTGCTCAACCGATCGACGACTGCCTTTTTGATAATGGACTGGCAGTCCGGGACGGAATAGAGTTTGCTTTTGACGGAATAGCCCTTGACCGGGAATGCACCGTCGGAAGGGATTATATCCTCCCAACGAAGATTTTTGACATTTTCAAAGAGTTCTTCAAAGGAAGTTGCGCGAAATTTCCCCATGACGATCATCACGCGTTCGGCACAGCGAAGGCAGATATTCGCCCTCGCAAGTTCCGCGGCTTCGCCGTCAAAGAAGACTCGCCCGGTGCCGACCTCGACATTTTTGATGCCAAGATGTTTCAGTTCCTCACCGACGATCCCTTCCAAACCGAAAAGGCAGGTTGCAACGAGTTTCATCAATCATTTCCGCCTTCCTCGGGTAAGTCTACCGTACCTTCCCCACCTTCGATTTCGGAATTCGGATCATCGGGATCCACATCCGTTTCGTCATCAATCCCAACGCCACCGTGAACATGGATCGGACAGGGAGAATTCAGTGCCTCACCGTTTTCATCAAGTTTTGCGACAAACGGATACTGACCGTCCGCCGTCGCAAAGTTGCCGTCGTCGTCATATTGGCGATAGCAATAGCCTTCATCCGTGACAACAATTCCGGGGACACCGAACGAACGTTGCAAATTGAGCAAAACAGATTTCGAACGGGATCCCGCAGGACAACTCGGCACCGCAAGTCGCCAACTCGTAGAGTCGACATCGACCTGAATGTGGAGATTGCAGGTTTCCTTCGGGACGTCGTCTTTATAGAAAAGTCCCGTCGTCACACGCGATCCGCGTGGATCGGATTCACAGTATTCTCCGGGTGCAAGACCACTGTCAAGGCAATAGGACGCACTGACGAAGCCGTCCATCGAGAAGAATTCTTTATATTCGAGATTTTCGTGAATTCTGCTCATGACGAGTTTCCATATCGTCGTGGACGGGTTGCCGCTGGTGCTTAAATATTTCGGGTAATCGTAACCGAACCAGACGCCGCCGACATAATACGGCGTATATCCCATAAACCAACGGTCGTAGTTTGCCGTGGTCGTACCCGTCTTACCTGCGGCGGGCATATTCGACAGTTTTGCCGCAGTACCCGTGCCGGATTTGACGACATTTTGAAGCATATAGTTCATGTAATACGCGGTCTTTTTGGACATCGCGGTATGCTGTTCGGGGGTATTGTCGATGATGACGTTGCCTTCGTGGTCGCAAACTTTCCAAAATGTGATCGGCTCGGTATAAATGCCCTCATTGACAAACGACGAATACGCCGCCGTCATTTCAAGCACATTGACGCCCTTGGTCAGACCGCCGAGGGCAAGTTGGGCCGAGCCGAGGTCATTGGACGCGGCGGAAGAATCCGTCACAAACGAAGAAATACCGAGGTGATTGGTCGCCCAGTCGATCGAACGCTGAGTCCCAACCTCTTCCTGAATTTTGACGGCGACGGTGTTGGTGGATGTCGTAATCGCCTTCAACACGGTCATCTGTCCCGTATAAACACGTGACGAGTTGACCGGCCAAACATTTCCGCCGAGAACGCGTACCGGCGAGTCACAGTAGACCGTGGCGGGGTTATTCAGGCCGTATTCGAGTCCCGCGGAATAGACCGTGATCGGCTTGATCGAGGAACCCGGCTGACGGTAGGACTGCGTGGCACGGTTGAGGCTCATTGCGGTCTTTTCCCCACGACCGCCGACCATGCCGACGACATAGCCCGTGTACGGATCCATCACGACCATTGCGGACTGCGGTTGCGGTTCGGTCGAAAATTTCGGGAAATTGTCGGGGTTCGAATACACATCGTCCATGATCTGCTGAATTTCTGGATCAATGCAGGTGTAGATCGACAATCCGCCGGAATACACGAGTTGGGACGCGATGTTGGAATCGTACCCCTTTTCCGTCTTCAACGCCTTGATAACATCACGGATGACCTGATCGACATAGTAGGACTGTGCCTGCTGTGTCTGTTCCTCTTTCTGTTCGCGTTGGAAATTCAGCGGATAAACAACGGCTTCGTTATATTCGTCCTCGCTGATCATCCCCTGCTCTTTCATCTGTTCGAGGATGTTTTCCTGACGGCGTTTGTTGTTTTCGGGATTTTGGAAAGGATCATAATATGTCGGCGCATTGGTAATACCCGCAAGACACGCACATTCGGCGATGTTCAGTTCGTTTAACTCCTTGCCGAAATACGTCTGTGCAGCAGTCTTAACGCCATAACAACCCTGACTGAGGTAGATGGTGTTGAGGTAAATGGTCAGAATATCGTCTTTGGAATAATTGCGGTCGACATAGAGCGCACGCATAATTTCCTGAATTTTGCGCTGAACGGTCGGCGCCTTTTCACCGGAGATGTTTTTGATGACCTGCTGGGTGATGGTCGATCCGCCGAAATCGGACTTCATCGGGATGACCATATTGACGGCGGCGGCAATGGTGCGTTTCCAGTCGACGCCGTGGTGATCGTAAAAACGCTTGTCTTCGATGGCAACGACGGCGTCTTTAAGTGCCTGCGGAATCTCCTCGGAATCCGCCCAAATGCGGTTCTGTTCACCGTAAAGCGTTTCCAGTTCCTCATAATTACCGGTCGTTTTATTCGTATAATAGATCGTACTCGTATAGTTCAGCGTCAGGCTTTCCATTTCGAGATCATAAACCGGGTTGATATAATTGGTAATGTACACGACAAATACCGTGATACAGATCGCGGCAGTCATCACACCGATAAACGCGAGCGTAATGAGAGATTTTCCGAGCAGTCCAAACCCCATAAAGGTCGATTTTTTCTTGATGTCGGGCTGTCTGAGTCTGACGGTTTTTTTTGATGGCATATATTTCCTCCTTGGCGGTGAAAGACAAAGCAATGCTAACAAAATTAATTCTTTGTTATTTTACCAAGTTTTTACGCAAAATGCAAATGTCGAACTTCTCTATACTTCAAAATTGCGGGACAATTCAAGCGTGTAAAGACGGATTTTCTCATCAAATATCTGTATTTTAGTGCTATTTTACGAATTTACCATTCTTTTCAGAAAACGAATTTCGGCGTTATTTCACACGAAAATCGACGCAATTCATCCGTTTTATCCAAATTTCGCGGCAAATGCCCCACCCTCTTGATAATCGGACGACCGATATGCAAATTTGTTCCCTCAATCGCATATCATTCTCTAACACGAAAAAGGGGTGCGGCAGAATGTTTTGGTTAATCGCGGCAGTATTATCGGCTGGAATGTTTTTGGTGCTTCGTGTTTCGGGTGGCACATATCCGAAGCCGCTTTCTTCCGAGCGTGAAAAGGAACTGCTTGGCAGGGTACGAAACGGCGATATTACCGCGAGAAATGAATTAATCGAACACAACCTGCGCCTTGTGGCGCACATCATCAAAAAATACTACTCCTCTACGGATACCGACGATCTGATGAGTATCGGTTCAATCGGGCTGATCAAGGCGATTGGCTCATTCGATCCCCAAAAAAACATCCGTCTTGCAACCTATGCGTCCCGTTGTATTGAAAACGAAATCCTGATGTATTTCCGTTCGCAAAAACACATCTCCACCGAGATCAGTCTTTCGGAGTCCATTGATACCGATCGGGACGGAAATTCATTGGAACTGATCGATGTGTTGAGTGCGGACTGCGATGAATTGGACGCAATCGAAAACGAGGATGTCGGACGTGAACTTCGTCATCTCGTCAAAACAAAACTTGATCCGCGTGAGCGTGAGATCATTACGCTCCGTTTCGGTTTGAATGGCGATCCGCCGATGAAACAACGGGAAGTCGCATTGAAATGCGGGATTTCGCGAAGTTATATTTCGCGCATTGAAAAAAGAGCGCTCGAAACCCTGAAACGGGAATTCGAGCGCAGTTGATCATTTTATTCGGCATTTTTCCACCGACGCTTTGTATTCATCGTACGAGCCGAGAATGTTGATCGCTTCCAAAAGCGCATTCGCGGTCATATGATCGGGCAGACCGTACATCGAGGCCAGTTTTAGGCGAAGTTCGTTACTGCCTGCTCCGCCGGAAAGTCCGTCGGCATAAAAATCGGCTTTGGTAACGACTTTGCCGGATCGCACCGTTTCACCTTCTCCGAGGTCGGCTCCCGCACGACGGAGTGCGTCGATAATGACTTCCGGCTTCATTCCTTCAACACCGAGGCTTCCTTCCGCAGAAGGGTGCGTTTTTCGTCTTTCTTTTCCCGGAATTTGTGGGATATAGGCGTGAAGAATCTGTTCGGTCGGCACGCATCCGCGTAAAAAATTGCGAATAACAAAGCCCGCCGAATCACTGTCGGTGAGGACGACAAGCCCCCGTTGCCCTGCAAGTTTTCGGATCAGCGCACGCTTTTCCGCATCGTTGAAAATTTGAAATCCGCCCGTTTCGATGACGGTGGCGTCAACACACTGCAAAACGGCATTTTTGTCATACCGTCCTTCGACGATGATAACCTGTCGGACATGGATCATTTTTTTCCTCCCGCAGCGAGATTTGCAAGGAGCAGTTTGACTGCGTCATCCTGCATCGACGCCCCTGAATATCCCTTGATGTCCGCGTCTGCCTGCGCACAGAGTGTGACCGCATGACGCAGTGACGCAAGATCCGATCTTTTTGCGGTACGCATGATACGATCCGCCTGAAAACTCGACCGCATCCCCCACATCGCCGACAGTTTCTGTGTACTGCCCGAAAGTTTTGCCGTATAGGTCTGACGGAGTTGCTTTGCCATCAGAGCGACGAGGGCGACATCCTCCTCGCCTGTCTGTTTGAGCCGTTGGTAGACCTCCATCGCCTTTTTGTAATTCTTTTCGGCGATCGCGTCGGTCAGGTCATACACCACCGCATCCGTCACCGGGATCGCAACTGCGTCGATATGTTCGCGTTTGATGGTTTCGATCGTTGCATAGGCGGCGATCTTGCTGATCTCGCCCGTGAGCGAGGTCATGGAAGTTCCGCAGAGGAAGACGAGGTACTCGCACATCTCGTTGTTGATATCCTTGCCGAGGGCTCGGAAACAGCGGCGGATCCACGGCATAAGTTCCTCTTTTTTCGGAGTTTCGAAATTGATCGCCTTTCCTTTTTCCTTAAACGCGGAAAAAAGTTTCGTCCGCTTATCGGGCGCAAAGGCAATTGTATCGTAAAAAAAGACGAGAATACAATGGTCCGGCACATCGGCGACGATCTTTTCCAAACTGTCCCGAAGTTCCGCGGGTGGCTTAAACAGATCGAGGTCGTGCAGTACAATCATCTTTTTATCCGCGAACACGGGGAAACTGTCGACCGCATCGGTCAATTCGGCGGCGCCGACGGTTTTATCGAACACAGAATAGTTGAACGCTTCAAAATCCTCGGCAACGTATTTTTTTCTCATCTCCGCAAGATAATAATCCCGCAAATAGGTTTCTTCGCCGTAAAAAATATAAAGTCCCGTCGAAGTACCCGCTTCGATCTCTTTTCGCAGGTCGCGGTGGCTCATTTCATATCGTTCTGCCAAGAAAATCAATCCTTTCCGTTCGAAAACCGCATTTCAATCGTACCGTCACAGTCCGTGCGGTAGAGTTTCAAATTCATATCGACAATGCGTACAAGCGTTTCTTTTGCCAATCCGTAGCGATTGACGCTGACCGCTACCGCATCCGTTCTCGAAAGCAAATCGTCGGAAGTCGACGGCTTTGCGCCCCGTCTGCCGAGAATGAGCAGACTGACGCGTTCGCTTGCCAAACGCCGGATTGCTTCCCGCGTGCCGTCCGCATCCGCCCCCGCGGAGATGACGACGTGTTTTCCGCCAAGCGAACAGATGACAACGAAACCCTTGCTTCCCTTTTCGGCAGGTTCCGGCACGAGCGTCAGCGTGGCATTGCCAAGTAAAAAACTCTTTTCCGTCGTGTATTTTTCCGTCAAGAAAGTCGGGGCGTCCGTCCCGGTCATCCCGACGGATGATTGTATTTCGATGAGAGAATTCAGTTTGTCGGCGTCGCCCGAATACACCGGGCGGTAATGCGTCAAAACAAGTCGGTCGACACTGTGGATATTATGTGACCGCAACCAACGGACACAGTCATCGGCGCAGTCCATACCGCAATCGACCACGGCGGTTTCATTGCCGTTTCGAAGGATCACGCACTGTCCATGTTCGGTGTCCGTCACGACACATTCAAGCGTCGATGGCATGATGACGCGTTTTTCGACCGTTTCGACGCCCAAATACGATACGACCGCCACACAGAAAACAGTCAATGCCACAATTCTTCGTTTTCCCTTCCACGCAAGTGCCGCAAAGACGGCGACGACTGCGATCAAGACGGGAACGGCATAATAAACCGTCCCGACGCCGACGGAAAATCGGGACAACTTCGCCGCACCCGTCACGATGAGATCTAGATAACCCAAAAACAAACCGGCAATTCGTCCGATGAATTCACCGATCGGTGCCGAGATCCAATCGAAGGCTCCTGCGATCAATGTCGCGCAGAAGCCGATATTGACCGCCAAACTTGCGGCGATGTTGGAAAACAGCGTCACAAGCGGAAAACTGCCATAATAGATCGCCGAAATCGGCGCAGAAGCAAGCATCGCTGCAAATGCGGAACCGAAAGTCCTTGCAAACGGCACACGAAGGCGATTTAAGGTCTTATTTCGGATCGGCACGGCATATACCATATTACCCGCAGGACGCGTGAAAATCGCAATCGAGATCGTTGCGGCAAAAGAATACTGCAACCCGATATCGGCGGCGGCGAACGGATTGACAAGTAAAATCAACAACAGTGCCACGCCAATACCCGTTAAAGAATCATAGTCTTTTCGCATCGACCACAGGATTCCCGAAAACACCGTCATAATCATCGAACGCACGACGCTCGGCGAAAAACCGACCATCGCCGCAAACACCAAAAGCACCGCAGGCGACAAAAGAACGCCCCACTTTTTGCCGAAAACAACGGCAAGCAACGACACGAGAAATCCCATGTGCATTCCCGAAACCGCCGCCATATGCGTCAATCCCGCATCACGCAGGCAATCCGTATATCCGTCGGGCAAGCCCGACTTGTCCCCGGTCACGATTGCCACGCCGAGTTCGGCGACGGAATTCGGCAACATTTCGCGAATCTTAACACGAAACGCGTCATACAGTTTCGCAGGAAGCAGGAACAGATGAAATTCATCGTCAGTTTCCACCGTCCACGCATCGTCGGCGTAGATCTTTGCGCGGATGCCGTTGGTAACGGAATAATCGTATCCGATCGCCTTACCCGTATAATTGCATGGCACGATCTCGGCTTTTCCCGAAACGATGTCGCCAACGGAAAGGACTTCGTCGCTCCAAATACTGACGCGTTTGGAAATCCGATCACTTTTACCGTCCGCTTGCAAAAGCCTTGCTTCAACATAGCCGTTCCCGGACCTTGTGACGATCGCCCGAATTTCGGTGTTCATGATCTCGCCTTTCGGCATGATCCATTCCGTATAGACAAAAAACCACGAAAAGCCGACCGTCATCGAAAGAATAACCGTTGAAATGATCCGAAACGCCCTCTTTTTTCGACCGAAAACAATACAGACAACGCCCGAAACCGCAAATGTGGCGTCAGCAATCAGTACCATGCCACGGTCAAGAAGGAACACCGAGGCTAATATCGACACGGCGAAGACAAGACAACACACAAAAAGCGGACGCTTCATTTCCGGCTCTCCCTTCGTCGTTTTTTCTATTTTATCATTTCGGTGCGAATTTGACAATATGCAAAGAATTCGCAATCATCGGAAAAGAAAAACACCGAAGTGTTACCTTCGGTGTTTTTATCAGCAAATTGTAATTAAGCCTTGTCGTTGCAGCCAAGAACTTCAACGATCTTGTGCTTGACGATGCCCTTGATGTTCTCACGGGCAGGTTTGAGGTACTGACGCGGGTCGAAATCCGCCGGATGTTCAGCGAAATGTTTACGGATGGAGCCGGTCATGGCAAGACGCAGGTCGGAGTCGATGTTGATCTTGCAGACGGAACTTCTGGCGGCCTGACGGAGTTGTTCTTCCGGGATACCGACAGCATCGGGCATTTTTCCGCCGTTTTCGTTGATCATCTTGACATATTCCTGCGGAACGGAAGAAGAAC
>DCHG01000028.1:23226-23486 GCA_002315595.1 Clostridiales bacterium UBA1758
GGGTTTGAACTTATAAGCACCATGGGAAGTACCGATGGCAATGGCAAGGGAGTCACAGCCGGTACGCTCGACAAATTCCTGAACATCTTCCGGACGGGTGTAGGAAGAAGCGTCGGCGTCAACGCTGACTTCATCCTCGACACCGGCGAGGGTACCGAGTTCTGCTTCAACGACACAACCGTGAGCGTGAGCATACTCGACAACCTTCTTGGTGATTTCGATGTTTTCTTCGAACGGCTTGGAGGAAGCGTCGATCATGA
>DCHG01000028.1:23579-23742 GCA_002315595.1 Clostridiales bacterium UBA1758
TGGTCGAGGTGCAGGCAGATCGGAAGGCCGGTTTCGATTTCGGCGGCTTCGACAAGTTTGACCAGGTAGGTGCGGTTCGCATATGCGCGAGCGCCCTTGGAAACTTGCAGGATAACAGGAGCATTACACTCCTTAGCGGCTTCGGTGATACCCTGAATGATCT
>DCHG01000028.1:23759-26971 GCA_002315595.1 Clostridiales bacterium UBA1758
ATCTCCATGTTGTTTACGTTGAAAGCGCCGATGGCGTAACCGCCCTCATAAGCCTTCTTGAACATTTCTTTGGTAGTTACCAGAGGCATTGAAAACACTCCTTTTCAAATTTTATGCTTTATATATTTTATCAGTGAATGAAGATAAAATCAAGATTGTTTTTGAAATTTTCCGAATAATTTTCGTTTTTCTCCGAAATCAGCACAAAAATTGATTTTATGTTCCCTCATTTCCCCATTTTGACGAAAAAAGAGTGCGCGTCAAACGACACGCACTCCGTCATGTGATTTCAATCAGCGCCAGCCGAAGGTGATCAGACCGTAGACAAAGATGAACGCAACGATCGCAGGAACGATGTAGCAGATATAAAACTTCATCCACTTTCTGATTTTCAGTCCCTTGCCGGTGTTGGCTTCGGCGATGAAATTATCCCATCCCCAACCCCATTTTCTGGAACAGCAGAAGAGGATCAGGACAATGGAGCCGACCGGCTGAGAAATGGTTTCAACGAGGAATACCCACAGATCAAGCACGCCGGTACCTTCCGCAAACGGAACGAACCATGAAAGCACGCTTCCGCCGAGTGCCATCGGCAGGCAGAGGATCAACATCGCAATGCAAAGAATGACACAGCCTTTTTTGCGGCTCCATCCGGTGAGTTCACGAACGCAGGCGAGGATGTTTTCAAACACCGCAAACACGGTGCTCATCGCCGCAAAAATCATGAACAGGAAGAAAAGACTGCCCCAAATGCGACCACCCGTCATGTCGTTGAAGACTTCGGTCATCGTAGTAAACAGAAGTTTCGGACCGGCATTCGGTTCAATGCCGTAAGTATAGCACGCCGGGAAGATGATAATGCCCGCAAGGAGCGCGACCAGCGTATCAAGTGCGATAACATTGACCGATTCTCCGAGAAGGGCGCGATCCTTGCCGATGTAACTGCCGAAGATCGCCATCGAGCCGATACCGATGCTCAGCGAGAAGAACGATTGATTCATCGCCGCAACAAGCGTTTGACCGTTGATCTTGGAGAAGTCGGGTTTGAGGTAGAACGAAAGACCTTCCTTAACACCACTCAGCATACAACTATGCACGGCAAGTCCGCCCAACAGGACAAACAGAAGGATCATCATATACTTGGTAACGCGTTCCAGTCCCTTCTGCATATTGAACGAAAGGACGGCAAAGCCGAGGATGACGACGACCGCCATAAAGATGACATTAACCTTCGGATTGGTAAATGTTGCGTCGAAGGTCAGTCCCGCACTGTTACCGCCGATGAACTTGATAAAGTAGTAGAAGAAGTAACCGGCGATGGTCGTGTAAAACATCATCAAAAAGAAGTTCGCGGCAAGCGACAGATAGCCGTGAAGATGCCATTTCTGACCTTTGCGTTCGAGTTTCTGATACATCTTGACCGGGCTTGCCTGGGCGGCACGACCGAGAGCGAACTCACCGACCATGATCGGCAAACCGACCAAAGCCGCACACAGAACGTAAACGAGGACGAATGCACCGCCGCCGGACTGACCGACGCGCCACGGGAATGTCCACACATTGCCGAGACCGATCGCACAACCGGCACTCAGCAGGATGAAGCCCAAACGGCTTCCGAGTTTTTCTCTTTTATTATCCATATTGCCCCCTTGGGTAGAATCAAGCGTGTGACATTTTCACACACCTTTTAGAATATCGTTGATTTTACCACAATTGTTCACAATTTTGCAATACTTTTTTCGACAGTTTCGTAATTTTATTTAGATAAAACGAAAATCAGACCGAATTTTCGTCAAATCCACCATTCCGGAGTGAGTTCACCAAGCGTCATCACGCGTTTCGTCGCATAGTCGATCATGATCTCGACATTCCGATAATGCCCCGGCATGAGTTGCGTCATCATCTCGCGGCAGGCACCGCACGGTGCGCCCGTCGTACCATCCGGCATAATGGCAAGAACACGGCGGATCTCCGTTTCCCCGTTGGTGAGCATCTGAAAGATCGCATTGCGTTCCGCGCACACACCGAGCCCGCAGCAGGTATCCACGCAAATACCCGTATAAATACTGCCTTTTGCCGTTTCAATGGCGGCTCCGACCTCACCTGCGGTCACGGTATCCGAGATGCGTATCTCTCTTTGAACGTTTCTCGCCGCAAAATAGAGTTTATCCCAAATATCTACCATAAAATCCTCCGAACTTTTCATTGACTTTCCGATCAAATATGATAACATAGAAACACGGAAAATACAATGATTTCGATATGACGAATAAACTCGAAAAGGGGGATTTTTTATGAAAATCACGCAGGATCTGCACGTACACACGCATCTTTCTCTCTGTGCCAAAAGAGATGCTTTTGCCGCGGGATATATTGAAACCGCACTGAAATGCGGGATCGAAACCCTCGGTATCGCCGACCATCTTTGGGATCACGACAATCTGCCCGTCAGTGTCAGCGGTGACGCGTACTCTGCACGCACACTCGATTGGGTTGGCGGTTACCGAATTTGCAATGTCGACCATGTGATGCAGGCGCGAAAAGATTTTGCGGATGTGGACAAAAAAGGCGTCCGCGTCCTTTTCGGGTGTGAACTCGAATTCGATCCGATCCGCCGCAAACCCGCCATCACCGTCGAAAATGCGAAAAAGTTCGATTTCATCATCGTACCGAATTCACACACGCATTTGATTATGCCCGAAGCCCTGTATTATCCAAAGGAAGCACACGCAAAATTTATGAAGGACGCCTTTATGGATATTTGTTCGAGCGATGTCGCACCTTTTGTGACCGCCATCGCCCACCCGTTTACCGCAGTAGGATGTTATTACGACTACAACTTGTTGTATGACCTTTTATGTGACGAGGATTACATCGAATGTTTTTCCGCTGCAAAGGCGCAAAACATCGCAATCGAAATCAATGTCGATCCGTATTTCAAATTGAACGAGGACGAATTGAAGTCCATCCCGGAATTGCGGATGTACCGACTCGCAAAGAAAGTCGGTTGCAAATTCACCTTTGGCACCGACTCCCACGCAACGGATACTCCAATCACCCACTGGCCGAATGCACAAAGGCTCGCCGACATTCTCGAACTGACCGAAAAGGATGTTTTGGTGCTGTAAACAGAAAAAACCTCGTTCCGAAGAAGGAGGTTTTTTTATTGGCTGCCGAACTAGGATTTGAACCCAGACAAACAGAGTCAGAGT
>DCHG01000028.1:26987-65189 GCA_002315595.1 Clostridiales bacterium UBA1758
CTGTCGTGCTACCCTTACACAATTCGGCAATGTCAAACAACGTGTTATATGATAACGCATCGACATGGAATTGTCAAGAGTTTTTCGCGAAAATTTTCGAAATTTATTTCTTGCTCACACCGAGAAGTGCGGCGCCGATAATTCCCGCGTCATTTCCGAGTTGTGCCGCAACGACCTTCGTTTGCGGGATTTCGAGGGAGAACGCATGAGCCGTGAGATATTCACGCACGGGATCGAGCAGATAGTCGCCTTCACCGGATACGCCGCCACCGACGCAGATGACTTCGGGCGAAAGCATATTGACGATATTCAAAATGCCGTAGGCAAGATACATTCTGTACTTATCGACAACGGCAAGTCCCGCCTGATCCCCCGCCTTTGCAGCGGTAAATGCGGTACGACCGCTGACCTTGTCAAGCGATCCTCCGCAGAGTTCCCACATGGAACTGTTGCGATCCTTTTCCATTTCCTCTTTGGTGAAGTTGACAAGTGCGGTCGCGGATGAATACGCTTCCCAGCAACCGTTGTTACCGCAGGAGCAGGCGCGTCCGTTGTGGACGATGCCCATATGTCCGATCTCACCGCCGGCACCGTTGAAGCCGGAAATGATCTTGCCGTCGATAATGATGCCGCCGCCGACACCCGTACCGAGTGTGACGCAGACCGCGTCACGGCAACCCTTTGCCGCGCCCGCCATGAATTCGCCGTATGCCGCGGCATTGGCGTCGTTTTCGATAAAGAACGGGACATTCCAGTCCTTTTGGAAAAGTTCGCGTGCCTTGGTCATATGAAACGGCAGATTGTACGCCTGAACGACAACGCCGTTTTTGACGTCAATGGCACCGGGCGAGCCGACGCCAACGGCTTTGATATCCGCTTCGCTGACGCCGCCCTTTTCTGCGACACTGCGGGCAAGTTTGACCATATCCGCAAAGATTTCTTCCGCACTGCGTTCGGCGTGCGTTTTGATCGAGTCCTTAACAAGGATCTTGCCCTCACCGTTGACAAGTCCCGCGGCAATATTCGTACCGCCGAGATCAATTCCGATATACATATTTTCCCTCCGATATATAATGAGTAGTGATTAGATATCCAATTCTTCGTTTCCCGCCGAAACACTTTGGAACTGGGCGTCCATACGGTCGCTGAGTTCGCGTGCGGCGTTGAAGCCCATTTTCATATTTCTGTTATTCATGGCGGCGACTTCAAGGATCAGTGCAAGGTTTCGTCCCGCCTTGACCGGGACTTCGAGGCATGGGATTTTCAGTCCGAGAATTTCGGTAAAGTTTTCGTCGAGTCCGAGGCGTTCGTACATCTTGCCTTCCTGCCAGTGTTCAAGGTTGACAACAAGGTCGATCTTTTCGGACATTTTGACTGCGCCCATACCGAAAATTTTGCGAACGTCGATGATACCGATACCGCGGATTTCAATAAAATGCCGCGTCAGTTCCGGCGCTGTACCGACAATGGTTTTATTGGAAACGCGTTTGAGTTCGACCGCGTCATCCGCGATCAAACGGTGACCGCGTTTTAACAGTTCGACCGCCGTTTCGCTTTTGCCGACGCCACTTTCACCGAGGATGAGAAGACCTTCACCGTAAACTTCCACAAGCACGCCGTGACGCGTGATACGCGGTGCAAGCGCGACCTTTAAATAGGAGATCAAGTCGCTCATAAAAGCCGAGGTCGCTTCCTCCGTGCCCAAAACAGTCGTGTCATACTTTTGTGCCATTTCAAAACATTCGGGCATCGGATCAAGCCCTCTTGAAATGATGAGGGCGGGAACTTTGTGGCTGAAATACTTTTCAAAATTCTCACGGCGTTCTTCCGTCGAGAACTGGCTGACATAGGTCTGTTCAACCTTACCGATGATCTGTAAACGGTCCTGGTCGAAATAATCGAAAAATCCCGCAAGTTGAAGCCCCGGACGGATAATGTCGTCCGTCGTGATTTTCACGGAATCGAAATCGGACGAACGATAGTGTACTTTCAGTCCGAATTCCCTGACGATCTCCGATAAAAAGACGCTATACATGAGTTTTCCTCCCGATCAAGTCCGAAAACAATCGGACAGTCTGATCCACAACGCGTCTATTATATAGTATTTTGATCCGTCATGCAATTCTTTTCTTTGTTTTTTTTCGTAAAAAAACAAATTGATTAAGTATTTGACGCGATAAGCGAAGATTTTCGGCAATAATTTTATTGACAAATTGCTTCGGGACAAGTATAATACAGAGCGAGGCTGTATTCGAGGTGTTCTATGAAAATAAACATTGCGCAGTTTCTGAACGGAAACGAAAAGGTCATACCATTCGATTATAACCTTGATTTTTCGGATGTTGACATTTCTTTTCAGCACCCGTTTACCGAACCGGTCAAAGTGAACGGTCAACTCATCAACCGTGCGGGTTACGCCTATTTACAGGCGAAACTTACGGGCGACGGTCATTTCACCTGCGATCGTTGCGGGGAATGTTACGACTCCCCCGTGGATCTCGACATCGACACCGCTCTCGCCTACGACCTTGAAGATCACGATTCCGAATCCATCTTCGAACTCGACAGCGAGATCGCTGATCTCGACGAGATCTTTTACGAGTTGCTCATTCTCTCGTTCGGATCAAAGTTCCTCTGCCGCGAGGACTGCAAGGGCATCTGTCCCGTATGCGGCGTGAATTTGAATATTACCCAATGTGATTGTGCTAAAAGTGAAGTAAACCCGAGGCTTGCCGCCTTGGACACGCTTTTATGATAAATTAGGGTAACGAATAAGGAGGTGTCACCAATGGCGGTACCGAAAGGTAAAACATCCAAAGCAAGAAGAGACACGAGGCGCAATTCCCACTGGAAGCTCTCCGTGCCCGGCATAGTTGCCTGCCCGAATTGCGGCGCTATGCATCTTTCCCACAGAGCCTGCAAGAAGTGCGGTTATTATAACGGCCGCGCTGTCATCAAGGTCGGCGAGGAAAACAAGTAAGTTCTTTACCTGCAATTTACGGTTGAGCGCTCAACCGTAGTCATACCGAACGGCAAGGCGTGAGCCTTGCCGTTCGGTATATTCGGACAAATTTCAAGATCGGAGGAAACGCATGGGTTCCGTAAAAATTCAATCCGTATCACCTCACTCCCCCGCCGAACGCGCCGGGATATTGCCCGGAGAAATTTTGGTTTCCGTTTCCGGCAAACCCATCCGCGATGTCTTCGATTATAAATTTTTCACTTACGATCCCACGCTCACCGTGGAAATCAAAGACGAAAACGGCGTCGAGCGCAGTGTCAAAATCAAAAAAGATGAAGGCGAAGACCTCGGTCTTGACTTTTCCGATTATCTGATGGACAAACCGCAACACTGTGCAAATAAATGCCTTTTCTGCTTTATCGACCAGTTGCCGAAAGGAATGCGGGACACGCTCTATTTCAAAGACGACGACCACCGAATGAGCCTGCTACTCGGCAATTACATCACCCTGACTAATTTATCGGAAGCGGATATTTCGCGCATTATCGAAATGCACATCAGCCCGATCAATATCTCCGTTCAAGCGACCGATCCCGAAATTCGCAAAAAAATGCTCGGCAGCCCCCGTGCAGGCGAGTGTATGAACATTATGAAACGCTTTGCGGATGCGGGAATTTCCATGGGATGTCAACTCGTCATCTGCCCCGGTATCAACGACGGCGACGTATTGCACAATTCCCTCGCCGACCTGACGGCACTCTACCCCGCCGTGTCAAGCATTTCGGTCGTTCCCGTGGGACTGACCTGTCACCGTGAAGGGCTTTATCCGCTGAAACCATTCACAAAAGAGGACGCACGCGCCACTTTATCCCTCGCCGACGGTTTCGGGAAACTCTGCTATGAAAAATACGGATCGCGCATCGTTTTCTGTGCGGATGAATTGTATTTGAAAGCCGAACTCCCCATTCCCGACGCAGAACATTACGAGGATTTTGCCCAACTTGACAACGGCGTCGGGATGTGGGCACTTCTCAAACAGGAAGCCGAAGACTACCTCAATCGCAACAAACACCTCATCGGTGAAGATTTTACGCTTGCCACGGGCACTGCCGCAGGATCGCTTATGCCCGAATTACTTGACGAGATCGCAAAAAAATGCGATAATAAGTACGAATATAATGTGTGTGCGGTCGAAAACCGCTTCTTTGGCTCCACGGTCACGGTCGCGGGACTGGTCACCGGCGGCGATCTGCTGAACGCACTGAAAAATCACCCGATTAAGGGACGCGTGCTGATCCCCGCCGTCATGCTTCGCCGTGGCGAAGATGTGTTTTTGGACGATATGACGCTCGACGAATTCCGTCGGGAAATCGGCGTGCCCGTGATCACCGTGCCGAATGACGGAGCAAAACTCGTGAGCGTCATCGCACATAAGCCTGCGACGATGAAAGTCGTCATTTCCAAGAAAGGAAGAAAATAATGTCACTTCCCGTAGTTGCCATTGTCGGACGCCCGAATGTGGGCAAGTCCACTCTTTTTAATAAAATCCTCGGAAAGCGTACCGCCATTGTCGAGGATACCCCCGGCGTCACCCGTGACCGCATTTACGGCGAAACCTCATGGAACGGTCGTGAATTCATCCTTATCGACACGGGCGGAATTGAACCGAATACGGACGATGAAATGCTTCGCTTTATGCGTTCACAGGCGGAAACCGCGATCATGAGTGCGGACGTCATCCTGCTCGTCACCGACCTGAAAGTCGGTGTGACCGCGGCGGATGCGGATGTTGCGACGATGCTTCTCAAATCGAAAAAGCAGGTCCTTCTCGTCGTCAACAAAGCCGACTCCACCGGCGAACTCCCGCCGGAATTTTACGATTTCTACAATCTCGGTCTTGGTGAACCGTTCGCGGTTTCAAGCGTTCACGGTACCGGCACGGGAGAAATTTTGGATGAATGTGTCAAACGCTTTCCCGCGGAAGTCGAAGAAGACGAGCACGACTCCGACATCAAAGTTGCCGTCATCGGCAAGCCGAACGCCGGAAAATCGTCGCTTGTCAACTATATTCTCGGCGAACAGCGCGTCATCGTTTCCAATATTCCCGGCACGACGCGTGACAGTATTGACGCGTATTTCGAAAACGAATACGGCAAGTTTACCTTTATCGACACCGCCGGTCTTCGCAAAAAGGCAAAGGTCGTCGACAATATCGAAAAATACTCGACCATGCGTACCTCGACCGCCATTGATCGCAGTGACGTCTGCCTGATTATGATCGACGCACAGGACGGCGTGACCGAGCAGGATACCAAGGTCGCCGGGCTTGCCCATGAAGCCGGAAAGGCTTGCATCATCCTTGTCAACAAATGGGATCTCGTCGACAAGACCGACAAAACCATGGACAAAATGCGCAAAGACATTCAGATTGCGCTTTCCTATATGACCTATGCCCCGATCCTTTTCATTTCCGCAAAGACCGGTCAACGCGTCGATAAGATCTTTGAACTGATCAAATTCGTTTACGACCAGAGTTGTATGCGCATAACCACGGGCGCACTCAACACCGTTCTTGCCGACGCCACCGCCCGCGTTCAGCCCCCGACGGATAAGGGCAAGCGTTTGAAAGTCTTCTACATCACGCAAAGCGGCATCAAACCGCCCACGTTCGTCATGTTCTGCAACGACGCATCGTTGTTCCATTTTTCCTATCAGCGTTACCTTGAAAACAAGATCCGTGAAGTCTACGGACTGGAAGGCACGCCCGTTCGCATCATCGTCAAGCAACGCGGTGAGTAAAATGCCCGTATTTTTTCGTTATCTCGTCGTTACTCTGTTAAGTTATCTGCTCGGCAGTATCAATTTTTCGGTCATTGTTTCCCGCCTGACCTTGCACAAAGACATCCGTGACTTCGGAAGCGGCAAC
Organism: Clostridiales bacterium UBA1758; assembly: GCA_002315595.1. Taxonomy (GTDB): domain Bacteria; phylum Bacillota; class Clostridia; order Oscillospirales; family UBA1758; genus UBA1758. Next base: position 32,876 of record DCHG01000028.1, read on the forward strand.
GCGGGCTTTACCAATTCCTACCGTGTTATGGGACCGAAAAAAGGGATCGCGGTCTTTGTTCTCGACCTTGCAAAAGGCGTCGCCGCAATCGCCCTCTCGTGCGTGATATTTCACGAATTCACGGTACTCGGAGGGCTGAACAAACTGGTTTCGGGCGCGTTCGTCATTTTGGGACATATCTACCCCGTTTGGTTCGGATTTCGCGGTGGCAAAGGCGTGATGACCTGCTTTGCGATGGTGCTTTATTTCGACTATCGCATTTGTTCGATCCTGCTTGCGGTCTTTTTGATCGTGTTCGTTGTGACGAGATTTGTTTCGCTCGGCTCCATGATCTCCGTTTCCCTATTCCCCGTGATGACGCTTCTGTTCTATCGCGGTGGCGAAAATTCGTTGGCATACTTCGTCATCGGCGTCTGTCTTGCGGCACTGATTGTATTTCTGCACCGCGAAAACATCAAACGGCTGATCGCCGGAAACGAAAACCGTTTCCGCTTTCATGTAAAAAACATATAAAAAAATGCTTCGTGATCACACGAAGCGTTTTTTAATCCCGAAAAAGGAATGAAAAAAGGCTCCCGATCGGGAGCCTTCCAGACAATTCAATTGTCAGATTGCGCGAGTCACCTTGCCGGAACGGAGGCACCTCGTACAAACATAAACATGACACGGGGAACCGTTCACGATCGCCTTAACTCTCTTGACGTTGGGCTTCCACTCTCTGTTCGTGCGTCTATGAGAATGCGAGAGCTTAATTCCAAAAGCGACGCCCTTGTCACAAAATTCACACTTTGCCATTTCTAGCACCTCCTCGCTAATCTGCCGTGACAGCATACAAAGATAGCGTGTTTTCACACGACAGTAAATATAATAGCAGATTATTTCGAAAAATGCAAGGATTATTTGTGATTTTTTTTTGAATATGTTATAATAACTTAAAATTTCTCTCAATCCGCCATTGGAGGGACATATGAAAGAGTTGATTATAGGTGAAAATGACAAGGGACAGCGACTTGACCGCTTCCTCGGAAAAGCCGTTCCCGCACTTCCGAGTTCACTGATGCACAAATACGTGCGCTTAAAGCGCATCAAAGTCAACGGCGCAAGAGCCGCCGAAAACCTGCATCTTGAACTCGGCGACGTTGTCACCTTATACATAAACGACGAATTTTTTACGCCCGCAAAAAAGGAAACGAAGGATTCGTTCAAAACCGCCGGACGCGAACTTGACATCGTCTACGAAGACGATAACATTATGCTTATCAACAAACCTGCGGGACTGCTCTGTCATTCGGGCGAAGGCTATGAACGCGACACGCTGATTTTCCGAATTCAAGGCTATCTTTACCACAAAGGTGTCTGGGATCCCGAAAAGGAAAACGCATTCGCTCCCGCGCTCTGCAACCGTATCGACCGCAACACATCGGGCATCGTTATCGCCGCAAAGACCGCCGAGGCTTTGGCGATCATGAATGAAAAGATCAAAACGCGTGAGATCGACAAACGCTATCTCTGTATTGTCCATGGTCGTCCCAACCCCGTTTCGGCGAAATTGGAGGGCTATATTTTTAAAGACGAGTCAAAGGCGCAGGTCTTCGTCCGACGCACCCCGACGCCGGGTGCAAAACGCGCCGTAACGGTTTATAAGGTGCTTGCGACGGAAAACGACCTGAGTCTTGTCGAATGTGAACTTGTCACGGGCAGAACACATCAGATCCGTGCGCAGATGGCAAATGCCGGCTATCCGCTTCTCGGCGACGGAAAGTACGGTCGCAACCGGCTCAACACCGAATACGGCGAAACAAAGCAGGCTCTTTGCTCGTATCGGCTCCGATTTGACTTCAAATCCCCCGCCGGCAGTCTCGACTATTTGAACGGACGGAGTTTCCAAGTGAAGAATATTGCGTTCGTCGACAAATATTTTCCGAAATTCAGAAAAAAATAAAACGGAGAATTCAAGAGAATTCGGAAGTATTTTTGAGCATTTCGGAGAACTTTCGAAAACCGATAAAGTTCCGCGATGTTTTTTTGCATTTTTTGTTGACAAAACGTGAAAAAATGCGTATTATATACAATTGTATTGACTGAAAATGCAGTCTTTTAATTAACCGGGCAACCGGGTAAAGAAAACGGGGGATGATAAATGTCCAATGAACTCATTCGCCTTGTCGACATTCGAATGAGATTCGGTAACGAAGACGTCTTAAAAGGCATCAATTTATCAATCAAGGATAAGGAATTTCTCACACTACTGGGACCGAGCGGATGCGGAAAAACGACCACCCTGCGAATTATCGGTGGCTTTGAACACCCCACATCCGGCGATCTCTTTTTCGATGATGTGAGATTTAATGATGTGCCGCCGTACAAACGACACATCAACACCGTGTTCCAAAAGTATGCGTTGTTCCCGCACCTGAATGTTTATGAAAACATCGCGTTCGGTCTTCGTGTTGCGAAACTTCCCGATAAGGAAATCCGCAAACGCGTCGGCGAAGCCCTCGACCTTGTCGATCTGCCCGGTTTTGAAAACCGCCCCATCGACGCTATGAGTGGCGGACAACAACAGCGTATTGCGATTGCACGCGCCATCGTCAACCGACCGCACGTGCTTTTGCTGGATGAACCGCTGGGCGCACTCGACCTCAAACTCCGCAAGGATATGCAGATCGAATTAAAGCGTATGCAGCAACAACTCGGCATCACGTTCATCTATGTCACGCACGACCAGGAAGAAGCCCTCACGATGAGCGACACCGTCGCCGTCATGAATCACGGCACCATTCAGCAGGTCGGCACACCGGTGGATATATATAATGAACCGCAAAATCCTTTCGTCGCTGACTTTATCGGCGAAAGCAACATCATCCCCGGCATTATGAATCACGACTATCAGGTCACCTTTGCCGGGCATACATTTGAATGTGTCGACCGTGGTTTTTCCGATGATGAACCCGTCGACGTCGTCGTCCGTCCCGAAGACATCAAAATCGTCACCGACGGATCCGAACAACTCACGGGCGTTGTCCAGACGATCACATTCAAGGGCGTCCATTACGAAATGCTCGTCCGCAGCGAAGGCATGAATTGGATCATCCATTCGACGATCTCCGAAGAACCCGGCTCGACCGTCGGCTTGAAAATTCTGCCGTTCGACATTCACATTATGGAAAAGACCGACGATCCGTTCTCACTCCCCCTGCAATCAAACGCAACCGCGGTCGAAGAAGAGGAGAATGCGGAATGAAACGCCTTTCCTTTTCTGCCGTCCCCTACTCCGTTTACGCGATGATTTTTATTGCCGCCCCGATGATCCTCATCGTGATGTATTCGTGCATTACGACCTACGGATCGGGTTGGCGACTCACGCTTGACAACTACGCAAAGTTTTTCGATTTTTCCAATCCGATCTATATGCAGGTGCTTCTGCGGTCGATCTATGTCGCACTCGTCAGTACGGTCATCTGTTTGATCATCGGCTATCCGATGGCGTACATTCTCGCAAAACTGCCGCCCCGTCGGCGTACGATGCTTTCGTTTCTATTCGTACTGCCGATGTGGATGAATTTTTTGCTTCGCACCTATGCGTGGATGACGCTTTTGGAACGCACGGGCGTCATCAACACGCTTCTCAACACCATACTCCACCGACCGGAGGATGCGGAGCCGTTGATGAACATCATGTACACGCAGGGTGCGGTCATTTTAGGCAATGTTTATAACTTCCTGCCGTTCATGATCCTGCCGATCTATAACTCCCTTTCGCGTCTTGACAACAATCTCATTGAAGCCGCCGAAGACCTCGGCGCAAGCGGATATTCCATTTTCCGACGCGTCATTTTTCCGCTTTCGATCCCGGGCGTCATCAGCGGTATTACGATGACTTTTTTGCCCGCAGTTACGACGTTTATCATTTCGAAACTGCTCGGCGGAGGTCAAAACGCCCTCATCGGCGACCTGATCGAGGCACAGTTTTCCCAGTCCGACTGGGGATTTGGCAGTGCCATGAGCGTCATCTTAATGGTGCTGATCCTGCTTTCGATGAGCATTTTCAACCGTTTTGACGGATCCAGTGCGAACGGAGACGGGAGCGTGTTGATGTAATGAAAAAGATTGCAAAATGGTCTTATTCCATCATCGTGTTCCTTTTTCTCTATGCGCCGATCGCGGTACTCATCATTTTTTCGTTCAACTCGAACAAATCCCGCGGTAAGTGGGGCGGTTTCACGCTTGACTGGTACCGATCGCTTTTTCAAAACGATTACATCCTTTCCGCACTGAAAAACACGGTCATCATCGCAATCGTCAGTGCGGTGGTCGCAACGATCCTCGGCACTTTCGCCGCCGTCGGCATCAATATGCTCAACAAGCGGTTAAAGCGTATGCTGATGAGCGTCACCAACCTTCCGGTGCTAAACCCCGATATCGTGACAGGTGTTTCGTTGTTGCTTCTGTTTATGTTTTTGGGCATCAAACTCGGCTACCCTTCCCTGCTGCTGGCGCACATCACGTTCAACACGCCGTACGTCATTCTGTCGGTCATGCCGAAATTGCAGGCGCTCAACAAACATTCCTATGAAGCGGCACTCGATTTGGGTTGCAAACCTTTGGAAGCCTTTTTCAAAGTCATCCTGCCGGAAATCATGCCGGGCGTTATTACGGGTTTCATTCTCGCCATTACGCTCTCGATCGACGATTTTGTCATTTCGTTTTTCACGACCGGAAACGGCGTCGACACCCTTTCCATTGCGATCTATTCGATGGCGCGTCACGGTATCAAACCCGAAATCAACGCGCTTTCGTCGATCATGTTCGTCGTTGTTCTTTCGCTTCTCATCGTCGTCAACATTCGTTCCAGCAAGGAATCGAATCAGGGTTACGGCTCAAATAAGCGTATCTGAAAGGAGTTTCCGATGAAAAAAATCATTGCCCTTTTGCTTTGCATTGTTTTGATTGTTCCCTTTGGACTGATGACGGGTTGTTCGGATGAAAACGTCCTGACGATTTACAACTGGGGCGACTATATCGCCGACGGCGTCATCGACAAATTCACCGAAGAAACCGGCGTCAAGGTTCGCTACACGACCTTTGACACCAACGAAATCATGTACACCAAGGTCACCAACAGCGACCTCGGCAGTTATGATATCGTGATCCCTTCCGACTACACCGTTCACAAACTCCGTGATGCGGATATGCTTGAAAAACTAGATTTCTCGAACATTCCGAATTATCAGTACATCGGTGACAATTTCAAAAATCTCCCCTTTGATCCCGATAACGAATACTCGGTGCCGTATATGTGGGGTACGCTTGCGATCGTCTATGACACCACGAAAGTCGATGATCCCGTGGATAGTTGGGACATTCTTTGGAATGAAAAATACGAAAAACAGATTTTTATGATGGATAGCGTCCGCGACAGTATCGGCATTTCGTTGAAGCGTCTCGGATACACGATGAACTCCACCAACGACGAAGAGATCGCCGAAGCCAAGCAGGAACTCATCAATCAGAAGCCGCTTGTCCTCGCCTATACGGGTGACGAAGTAAAGGATAAAATGGTTGCGGGCGAAGCCGCCCTCGCCGTTGTCTACGCCGGTGACGGCGTCACGATCGTCGAACAAAATCCGAATATGGCGCTTGCCATTCCTTCGGAAGAAGGTTCGAATTACTTCGTCGACTCGATGTGCATCCTCAAAGGCTCCAAGCACAAGGAAGCCGCCGAACAGTTCATCAATTTCATGTGCCGTGAAGACATCGCCGAAATGAACCGTGAAGCGATCAATTACTCCTCTCCTCAGACGCAGGTTATGGCTAATCTGCCCGCAGATATGCTTTGCCGTGATGCGATGTACCCTTCGGATGAAATCATCGAAAAATGCGATGTTTTCGCCTTCCTCGACAAGTACGAGTCCATTTACATCGACACCTGGACGCAGGTAATCGCCGCAAACTGATCTTAACTGTAAACGCCCCCGACAAACTCTGTCGGGGGCGTTTTTTTCAAAATCAAAAGCAATCCGTTCTCGATAAACACAGTATCCGCTTTTGGGGATACGAATTACCACGCCAATGCGGTCGCGTTGGCTCGCAATGACAACAGATGAGTTTTCATCGGTTATCGCCTTGTGTAACTCACGATTTCGGGATCCGTCCCGTTTTCGCCGTATTCGCAGACGAGTATAAAGTTTTCATCGGCGACAAGACCGATACAACGGTCGTTGCCTTCCCGTTCAAACTGTGCGCCGAAGTAAAGTTTTCGATCGTCGAGAAGTTTCACCTTTACACCGTTGGCAAGCGGATATTCCAGATTGACATACTGTCCCGGAAGCGCAAACAGTTCTTTCACGTGGTCGGGTAGTTCCTTGATTTTGAGGGCGTCGATCTCCTTAATGAGTTGATTTTTTAACTCGCAATTGCCGTTGCACAAAGCACAGTTTTCCTGCTTTTTCGACAAGCAACAGTCAGCAAGAAAGCATTTCGTGCCAAACGGCGCACCGCCCGACTCGACACAGCCCTTGCACCGACCGCTGAACGTACATTCTTCGCAATTTGCGCCGCAATAAGTTTTTTTCATATTTTTCACCTTTCTTTACATTCTTTTCGTCGAAAAGGCCCTTGTGAGACAGTCTTAATAAATCCCATTGACAGAAACAGATGATACAGGATCGGGTTGTGCCGATCCACCGAAATCACGGCGATCCTGCCACAACGAATGATAACATTATTTCAGCCAACAAAAAAGAGACTCGGTGAGCCTCTTTTTTAACGATAATTTCAATCGCTTATTTTTCGAAAACAGCATTGTAGATCGCACGGACTGCTTTATCGACTTCGCCCGTATAGACGGCGAACAGCATACTGACCTCACTTGAACCCTGCGAGATCATTTCGATATTGACGCCTGCCTGAGCAAGTGCGGTGGTGACCTTTGCGGCGATACCGACCGCGTTCGACATACTTTCGCCGACGACCATAACAAGACTCAGACCGTGTTCGACGGAAACCTCATCCACGTTGAGTTCATTTTTCAGCCGATAAATAATTTTGTCAATCTTTTCTTCCGAAAGTTGGTTGGAACGCATAATGACCGACATATCGTCGATCCCCGTCGGAGTATGTTCGTAGGAGATCTTTTCATCTTCGAGAATACCGAGAACGCGGCGACCGAAGCCGATCTCACGGTTCATCAGGTATTTGCTGATGTCAATGCAGGAGAAACCGTCATCGCTTGCGATGCCGACGACGGTCGGGTTCGAATGTTCACGCGTCTGAACGATGAGCGTACCCGGGCAGGTCGGATTGTTGACGTTTTTGATATTAACCGGGATGCCGAGTTTATACACCGGACGGAGTGCTTCTTCCTGATAGACATTAAAGCCGGCGTAGGAAAGTTCGCGCATTTCGCGGTAGGTGATTTTGAGGATCGGGACAGGGTTTGAAACGACCTTCGGATTGACGGCATAAACGAAGTCGACATCCGTGAAGTTTTCGTAAAGATCGGCGCGGACGGCGGCGGCAATGATCGCGCCCGTGATATCGGATCCGCCACGCGGAAAGGTGACGACATCGCCGGATTTCGAATAACCGAAGAAGCCGGGGAAAATAAGAATTCCCGTCATATCGCGGAGTTTTGCAAGTTTTTCATATGTTTCGGGCAGGACGACGGCATTGCCGAAATCGTCGCTCAGTAACATTCCCGCTTCCTTCGGATCGATATAATGGGCGTCATAGCCTTCGTTGACGAGATAAGCGGCGACGAGTTTTGCGTTGTTGTCTTCGCCCGCGGCTTTCAGTCGATCCATATACTTGTCGACATTCGAGCGATCCTACGTCACCCTTTGATGCAGGTCGGCGGAAATGGTTTGGGCAATGCCCGGTACGCCGAGTTCACGGGCGATTTCATCATATCGCGCAGTGATCCCTGCGATCTTCGGCTCATAATCGCCGTTTTCAAGTGCCGTTTCCGCAAGATCGATGAGCATATCCGTGATCTTGATATCTTCCTTAAATCTTTTGCCCGGTGCGCTGACAACGACAATGCGGCGTTCGGGATCGGAAAGGACAATATTGCAGACTTTTTTGATCTGCGAGGCATTTGCAAGTGAAGTGCCTCCGAATTTCGCAACTTTCACGCTGATCTCTCCATTCTTTATCGGGACAATATTCATATTAGATGAATATAGTTATTGCTTTTTATCTATTTTATATAAAAAAACCGCCGTTGTCAATTCTTTTCAATTTTCATTTTGATAATTATACACAATCAATAAATTATTGAAAGAATTTGACATTCCGATTGACATATTCTTCGATTCATAATAAAATAGAATAGAATAAAAATGCGGAAATTTCCGCAGTGGGAAGGAAGGATTATTCAATGAACGGAAAAATGACAACCGTCCGTCCGGAAATTATTGATGATCTGCTTGTCAATCCCGGTGTCGGCTTTACTTATGCCGAAGGGTTGACCGGCGATCCGGCGGAAGTTCGCAACAACCGCGGCGAACTTGTCAACAAGTACAAATTTCAAGACAATTTCAAAACATGGAACTACCCGGATTCCGGCGTTCTCGGCGGAGGCGCCCGTTGGATGGACGTCGAACCGCAGGAAGGCGTCTATTGCTGGGACAAACTCGAAAATCAACTCACCCGTGCAAAACGGCTCGGATGCAAAATGATCATCCGTGTATCCCCGTACGGCTTTGAAGGCAACGGCCCCGGTCAGGATGTGCCGGACTGGTTCCGCGCCAAAAACCCGGATCGTCCGGAATTCGCCTTCTGGCAGGTCGACCCACACACTTCGGGCTATGTCGAATACTGGACGCGTGTAATCCGCGAATTCGGTAAAAAGTTCGACGGTCACCCCTACATTCAAAGCATCGACATGGCGATCGTCGGCTCCTGGGGCGAAGGCGGCGGCACCGAATTTTTGGAAGACTGGGCGCTACACGCCATCGTTGACGCTTATTTCGAAGCATTCAAGATCACTCCTCTCCAATGTATGCTTCATGATCCGCGTTCCGTCGAATACATCAGAAGCAAAAACCGTCCCGTCGGCTTCCGTGTTGACTGTCTCGGCGATATGGGCGGTTTCCACGGCGACGATTGGAGCCATATGACCGACTTCTATCCGCAAAATATCGGCAACTTCGGTATGAGCGATGCCTGGAAGACCGGCCCGGTTGTTTTCGAAGCCTGCTGGCACACCAACGACTGGTTCCGTCACGGTTGGGATATTGACTACATCATCGACGAAAGCCTGAAATGGCATATCACCAACTACAACGGCAAGCAGTCCACCGTCCCGGAAGAATGGAAACCGCAGGTCACGCGTTGGCTCAAAAAGATGGGCTATCGTTACGAAATCCGTCGTGCCACCTTTGCAAGCGAAGTCGAAGCAAACGGTTGCCTCGAATACGACCTGCACTGGGTGAACGCAGGCGTCGCCCCCACCTATCATATGTATCCGATGGCGTTCCGTCTGATCGCAGGCGGCAAATCCGCCGTTATGGTCACCGACGCCGATCCGCGCAAGTGGCTGCCGGATATTGACATCATCACCAGGGGCTGCGTCAAACTCCCCGCCGAAATCACCGCCGGCGAATACGAATTGCAGGTCGCGCTACTCTGTGATCTGCCGGAAATCGGAAATATCCAACTCGGCATCGGCGGCCGTACCGAAGACGGATGGTATCCGCTTGGTAAGGTACTCGTCAAATAAACGAAAACAGGAGATTTATCATGTCCGTGTATTTTGCTCTCGCCGATGAAACCTTCAAATACGCCGCAGGCAACGCATTCTTTTTCAACAAAAATACGGTAGAAGCAATGCCGAAAAATGCCGAACTGCTCGCCGCCAAAGGCGACACCGCCGCATTTCAACTTGTGTTACTTTCCGATGAACGAGTCGCCGTCTCCGTCGGAAAAAGCCAATGGTTTTCGCAAAAGACCGGTACCCCGGTTCTTCGCATTTCCGTCGACGCCCCGTTTGAAGCCGAGGTCAACCTGATCGGTGCGGTTTTAGACGACGACGGTTACCGTCGTCCCGACATTCTTTTGACGCAGGACGTCATCGAAGTCGAGGGCGGGATCCCGCAAACGGTGTATTTTGAAATGATGATCCCCTTTGACGCAAAAGCGGGCAAATACGACGGCTCCGTTTCCGTCTGTCAAAGTCTGAATTTTGCCGATGAAGTAAAGATTGCGACTCTCCCCTTCTCCGTCGAGGTCGCCGATTTCGAAATGCCCGAAAAAAGCGAACGCCGCTTCCACCTCGACCTTTGGCAACACAATTCCAACATCGCACGCAAACACGATGTTTCGCTTTGGAGCGACGAACATTTTGCGGTGATGGAAAGTTATGTCAAAACACTCGGCGAACTCGGTCAAAGTGCCGCAACCGTCATCGTTGCCGACGGCACTTGGAGTGGTCAGGGCTGTATGGGCGATTACAGACGCGAAGCGAATATGTTCGAATATTCGATCATTTCGACAACGCGTTCAAAGGATGGCAAATATTCCTACGACTACACGGCGATGCGCCGTTATATCGACCTTTGCGCCAAGTACGGCATCGACGCGGAAATCGAAGTCTTCGGTCTTGTCAATATCTGGGGTGCGCCCCAGTATGGCTTTACCGACGAAAGGATTGAATACCCGGACGGGATGCACATTCGCTATTTTGACGAAGCGGACGGCAACTATAAGTATATGACCAAGGTCGACGATATTGACGCGTTTATCCGTTCGCTTGCCGATTACTTCATCCACGAAGGACTGATCGACAAGGTTCGTGTTGCCGCGGATGAACCCGGCGATATGGAACGCTTCCGCACCAGTATCACGCACCTTTTGAAGGTCGCCCCGGAATTCCGGCTCAAAGCCGCCATCAACCACGCAGAATTCATCGCTGAGTTCGGCAAAGAGATCGACGACTTTGTCCCCTTCATTCACGGACTCAGCGTCGAATACGACAAACTAATGGAATACACCGAAACCTATGCCGACAAACGCTTTTTGTGGTATGTCTGCTGCGGTCCCGATCACCCGAATACCTTTATTTGCAGTGATCTTTTGGAGTCCCGCTTCATCGGAATTCTGACCAGTTATACGGGGCTTGACGGCTTCCTGCGTTGGGCGTATTCGATTTTCCCCGATCATCCGCGTGATGATCTCCGCTACGGTACATGGCATTGCGGCGACGTTAATTTCGTCTACCCCGCCTACAACGGAAAGGCTCTTTTGTCGCTCCGTTATAAACAATTAAAGCGCGGTATCGACGATTACGAACTCATCGAACTTGCCAAAGCCGAAGGTTTCGGCGAAATCGTCAAAAAAGCGTTTGACTGCGTCGTCCGTGAAAAGGATCCGCGCAAGTTGATGAAAGCCGACGGCAATCCGATCGAAAAGGAAAATATCCTCAGCCTCGATCCTGCCGATTACAAAAAAATGCGCCGTCTGATCTATTCGGCGCTTGAAAAAAAATAAACCACCGACTTTTTGAAAGGAAGGGTAAAATAATGGAAAATCCTTATGAAATTTACAAAACCACAAAAGTCCGCCCGAGAAAGATCAAATGGGTTCTCGGAAATCCCGGTACCGGCAAATTGCCGACCACTGTCGTCGAATGGGCAAAGGCAGAAGCCAATCGCGGTGAGTACGATTTTTCCGTTCTTGACGCCGCTCTTGCGGAAGCAAAGCGTTGCGGTAAGGTCGTAGCACTCCGCGTCTGCGCCAAGGAAATTCCGGCGTGGGCGGGTGAATGTCCGAACCAGCGCGCTCTTTGCTACGCCTGCTTCATCCGTGAACTTTCTTCCCGTTACGACACCAACCCGCTTCTTTACACCGTGGATGTCACCCTGCCGGAATGTGAATGTGTCATCTCCGAGCCGAACCTTCACACCGTTGTGGATGCGTTCCTTTCATTCAATTTCACCTACAAACTCATCAGCATCAAGTGCGGCAGAGTCGCCAAATACCTCAGCGATACCGATATGCGCGGTGTCGGACTCGTTCTCGACGCCCGTGACGGCGACTGGGAATACTTCGGCGAACAACTCGCCAAACTGAACTTCCAAGATATTTGGGAATATTCCCCGATCCGACTGATCGCCAAGGATGTCGACGAAAAATTGCAGGCGGAAGCAACCCGTTGGCACGTTTCCATCATCGACGTCACCGGCGAAGTCGACGATGTTTGGGCGGAAAACCTCGGCTACCGTTTGGAAATCCGTCGTATCACCCACCCGGCAACCATCTCCACCGGCGGCGCACTCCCGCTTCGCTTCTGGATGACCAATGTCGGTACCGCGCCGTGCTATGACGACGTTCGCCTTTATACCCGTCTTACCCGCCCGGATATTGACGACGAATGCACCATCGAACACGACTTCAACTGCATGGGATGGATCCCGGGCGACGCAATCTTCAACGAAATCGTCACCGTCGATCCGCTGCCGACCGGTCACTACACGCTCGAATTCGGCTTCTTCAATGCCGATAGCGAAACGCCGGTCATTCTCGGTGTTGAAAACCGCCTTTCCGACGGCTTCTACTTCTTCTCCGAAATCGACCTCGACGATACCGAGCGTCCCGAAATGTACGACGCGTTCGATGTTGTCTACCCGGACGGCTACTATCCGCTTGAAGATCCGAAGATCCCGGTGTGATGAAAAATGGCTACAATATTTCCGAAACGCATTGACGATGTTTTGACCAATCCGGGCATTGGCTTTTTCGGCTCGCAGAAGTTGATGAGCAACCCGGATGTGGTCTTGACGCGTAAAAATGAACCCGTTGACAAATATATTTTCAACGAGAACGGAAAAACGCTCAATCATCCCGACTCCACGGTGATGTATAAGATGCTTCGCTGGATGGATTTGGAACCCGAACAGGGCAAATTCGATTGGTCAACTGCGGATAATTTTATTGAGACTGCGAAAGGTTTCGGCTGTACTGCCGTCCTTTCGCTCTCCCCCTATTCCATTCCCGAACAGTACGATGTTCCCGAATGGATGCGGAAACTCCGCCCCGACGATCAGCCGGATTTTGTCTTTTGGCGTGTCACCCCCGATGAGGAGTACGCCGACTGGTTTTGCAAACTGGTCAAGGCGTTCGGCGAACGCTATGACGGACACCCGCAGGTGGAAAACATAGACCTGACCATCATCGGCGCATGGGGCGAAGGCGGTGGGACGGAGTTCCTTGACGAGCCGATTTTGCATCGCATCATCGACTCCTATTTCGACGCCTTCAAGCAGACGCCGATGTGCATTATGCTCCACGATCCACGTTCGGCGGATTATGCCCTTTCGCACAACCGTCCGCTTGGTTATCGACTTGACTGTCTCGGCGATATGGGCGGCTTCCACGCCGACGACTGGACGCATATGTTCGACTTCTACCCGCAAATTCTCGGCAATACAGGCTTTGGCGAGGTTTGGAAAAATGCGCCCGTCTGCTTTGAGGTCTGCTGGGTTATGAGCGACTGGTACCGTCATAACTGGGATATGGACTATATCATCGACGAAAGTCTGAAATGGCATATCTCACGTTATAACGAAAAAGGCGATCCCGTGCCCGAAGCATGGAAGGACAAAGTCGAGCGTTGGCTGAAAAAAATGGGCTACCGCTTTGAGGTTCGCTCCTGCGATTTTTCCGATTTTGCGGATGACGAACTTTGCGTAAAAACTCATTTTGTCAATGTCGGCGTCGCCTGCCCGTACTACAACTATCCATACACGGTGCGTCTTGAAGGTGAAAACGGAACGTTCGAATTCTCCCCTATCGTCCATGACACACGCAAATGGATGCCCGGCGAAGACGTCGTATGCGACGATTGCATTGATGTCAGTGCCGTTCCGTCGGGTGATTATGAAATTCAGATCGGTCTGAAATATTGGAACGATTTCATCGGCAATGTCAAACTCGCCATTGAAGGACGCAATGCCGAAGGATTTTATCCAATGGGAAAAGTGAAAATCAAATGAATGCTGTGCTGTGGGGTGAGTCTGCCTCACAGCACATTTTTGAAGGGTATTATGGAAAATAAAAAATATGTCACGGGCATTGATCAGGGTGGAACGAAGATCCTCATCGGCAATGTCACCGTCGACGGCGAGGTATTGATTGAAAAGCGGTACCCGATGGATCGCAGTACGCGTGAAACATCGCTTGCTTCGCTTTACAATGCCGCCGAAGACTTTTTGAGCAATCAGTCCGCAGATTATGCGCCGATTGCCGTCGGCGTCGGTCTGGTCGGTCACATCGACTTCAAAAAAGGCATTTGGGTGAACAGTATGAACATCCCGATCCGTTCGCCGGAGCCGGTTGCGGACAAATTGAAAAAAATCTTCGGTGTGCCTGTCTTTTGCGACAACGACGTCCATTCCGCCGCAATTGCCGAATTGAAACTCGGCGCAGGTAAAAAATACGACGATTTCATCTATTTGAGCGTCGGCACCGGTATGGCTGCGGGCGTGATCAGCGACGGCAAACTCATCCGCGGTGCCGCGAATTACGCGGGCGAAATCGGGCATTTCTATTCGGGTGACGACTCCGTACCCTGCGTCTGCGGACGAAAGGGATGTATTGAGGCGATGTGTTCCGGCGGCGGTCTGATCGGCGAAGCAAGGCGGCTCATGCCCGAATATCCGAGCACGGTGCTTTCCCGCTACGACGCGGAAGGCAGGCTTCATTCCCATTCGATCTTTGACGCCGCATCGGAAGGTGACGAATTGGCGAAGTTTTTGACGGATCGTGCAGTACGAGTCCTCGGCAATATGCTCGCAGACACGATCAACCTTCTCAACCCGCCTGCGGTCGTTTTCGGCGGAGGTGTGTTCACCCACCCGTTCTACCTGCCCGCGGTACGGGATTACGCCTTGGCGCACGCCACGCCCGTTTCACGCAGTGCCGTGAAGGAAATGTTTGTCAGTGAATTAGACGCCGCAAAACTCGGCCTGATCGGTGCCGCTATGGTCGCGTTGGACGGATTAGAAAGATAGGAAAGGAAGAAAACTATGGAAAAGAAAAAAATCGTACTCATCGGCGCAGGAAGCGCCATGTTTACGCAGGGGCTTGTGATGGATCTCATTGAGCATGAATGGGACGTCAAATGGTCGCTTGCGCTATGTGACATTGATCCGAACATTCTCAAACCGATGGAACGCCTCGTCCGAAAAATGCTTGACCAGCAACATTCCGACATTGAACTGACCGCATCCGTCGACCGTTGTGATGTATTGCCCGGTGCGGATTTTGTCGTTTCGACGATCGGCGTCGGCGGCAGACGCGCATGGGAGCAAGATGTTTTCATTCCGCGCAAATACGGCATTTATCAGCCCGTCGGCGACAGTGTTGCCCCCGGTGGTATGTCCCGTTCGCTCCGTATGATCCCGGCTTTGATCGCGATTACCGAGGATATTATGCGGCTTTGCCCGAACGCGTATTTTTTCAACTACGCCAACCCGATGACCGCCAACTGCCGTGCAATCAACAAAGCCACGGGCTTCCCCGTCGTCGGTCTTTGCCACGGCGTCAAAAACGGTCAGCGTCGTATGGCAGGGTATCTCGGTATCGACGCGTCGAAATTCCAAGTCTACGCCGCCGGACTCAACCACATGGTCTTCGCGTATGATTTCCGTCTTGACGGAAAGGACGCACGCCCATTATTCGACGCAAAATTCGCCGTCGACGAAGCGAAGCCGAATTCCACCTTTGCTCTCGCCCTCGGCCCGCTTTCGCGTGAACTTTATCACCGTTACGGCGTTCTGCCGGTCTCCGACGACCGACATTATTCCGAATTCACCTCGGCGTATTTCGGAAAAGGTGCGTATTTCGGACGCACGCTTGGCATTGAGTCGTATTCGTTTGAAGCGACGATCAAGGGCGGCGACGACATTTACGACGAAGTTTTGGCGCTTGCCGCCTCCGATCAGCCGTTGCCGGATACCTTCTTCTCTCGCTTGGAGGGTGAACACGAGGAACTTTGCAACATCATCGACTGTTTGATGCACGACGGCAGAAAGGCGTTCTACGTCAATCTTCCAAACCGTGGCGTCATCAATGGGATTGCCGACGATACCGTGGTCGAATCGCTTGCCCTTTGCGGAGGTCGCGGATTTATCCGCACGGATTGCGTTGATCTCAGTCCCGCACTGATCTCGATCATCGCAAAACACGCTATGATCGACGAACTCATCGTCGAAGCCGCCCTCACGGGAAACCGCGACTGCTTTATCGAAGCGATCTTGCAGGGCGGCTATCTCAACGACCGCGACAAGATCGCACAAATGGCTGACAAAATGCTGGAAGCGCAGGCGGAATACCTGCCACAGTTCAAAAAATAAGAAAGAAGTAACGAAAATGAGATTGATCATCAAAAAAACCGAACACGAAGTCGATGTCGCCTGCGCAATGCAGGTGGCGGCGCAGGTCACCCTCAAACCGAATTCCACCATCGGTCTTGCCACCGGCAACACCACCATCGGCATCCACGATGAAATGGTACGCGCCCACACCGATTTCGGCGTTGACTATTCGCGTGTAAAGACCTGTAACCTCGACGAATACGTCGGTTTGGACGCAAAACTTCCGTCGAGTTGCCGCTACCGTATCAACAAAGGTCTATTGGAACGCATCAACATCAAAATGGAAAATACCTATGTCCCGAACGGTCTGACAGAGCCGATCGAAAATGAGATGAAGACCTTTGCCGAAACCGTCGAACGCTTTGGCGGCATTGACCTTCAAGTGCTTTCCATCGGCTCCAACGGGCATATTGCCTTCAACGAACCCGGCACGCCGTTTGAAAGCGGAATTCACCTTGCGCCGATCTCCCAAAGCACGGTCAAGGCAAAGGCAGAATTGTTCGGCGGTGAACAAAATGTTCCGAAATACGGCATTTCCGTCGGTCTTCGTGACATTATGATGATGAAAAAGATCCTGCTTGTCGCAAAGGGTAAGGACAAAGCCGACGCGATTTTCAAAACGCTTGCCGGGCCGATCACGACCGATGTGCCGTCGTCCGAGTTGCAGTTGCACCGCGACCTCATCGTCATCATCGACGAAGCCGCCGCTTCCCTGCTCCCCGCCGAAATCAAAGCGTTGGCAGAATAAAATAACCGATCCATATAAAAACGCCGTGGTGAAAACCACGGCGTTTGCTTTTTATTCGAAAAACAGATCACACATAAAAGAGATCTTTGGTCGGATATTCCGGCTCGCAGGTGACATTGACACGCAGACGGCGGAATACATCTTCGTCCGCGCCCGTCAGCATATGTGAACAGTGAATTTCGCAACCCGAAAGAAGTTTCAGTTTCGAAAGCGCGTGTTCAGCGACCGGGTTGGTGGCGGCACAGATCGAAAGTGCGATCAAAACTTCTTCGAGGTTGAGTTTGCTTGTCTTATACGCAAGCGTTTCGCCCTTGATGCGTAGGATCGGCTCGATAATGATCGGTGCGATGAGTTTCATTTCATCGGGGATGCCCGCAAGTTCTTTGAGCGAGTTGACGACGGCGCCGGCACAGGAGTCCATCAGTTCGGTGGATTTGCCGGTCACGATCTTGCCATTCGGCAATTCGATCGCGGTTGCGGGCGTTCCGGCTTCCGCGGATTTATCAAGTGCGGCTTTGACAACCTTGCGCTGGTCACGGCTGATGCCACATTCGTTCATAATCAGTTCCACGCGTTGTGCGGTGCCGACATCGGCATTTCCGCTTTTGTAGTCGACAAGGGCGTGGTAGTAGCGACGAATGATTTCCTGATATGAGGCTTCACGGACGGCGTCGTCATCGTAGATGCAGTAGCCCGCCATATTGACGCCCATATCCGTCGGAGAACGGTAGACTTCCTTGCCCATAATGCGGGAAAGAATGGTGTTGACGACCGGGAAAACTTCGACATCGCGGTTATAGTTGACCGAGGTGATACCATAGGCTTCGAGGTGGAACGGATCGATCATATTGACATCACGCAGATCGGCGGTCGCCGCCTCATACGCGAGGTTGACCGGGTGTTTCAGCGGGATGTTCCAGATCGGGAAAGTTTCGAATTTCGCGTAACCCGCCTTGACGCCGCGTTTGAATTCGTGATAAAGTTGGCTCAAACAAGTGGCGAGTTTCCCGCTTCCCGGTCCCGGTGCGGTGACGACAACAAGCGGACGGGTGGTTTCGATATAGGGGTTTGCGCCGTAGCCTTCATCGCTGACGATGGTATTGACATCCGTCGGATAGCCCTTGGTCAGGCGATGGATATACACCTTTTCGCCACGGAGTTCCAGTTTGTTTTTGAACACATCGGCGGCGTGCTGTCCTTCATACTGGGTGATGACGACGCTGTTGATTTGAATACCGAGCCCACGAAGATTATCGATGAGTCGAAGGACATCCATATCATAGGTGATACCGAAGTCGGCTCTGATTTTGTGGTGTTCGATGTCGCTTGCGTTGATGACGAAAATAATTTCCGCCGTATCGGCAAGTTTTTGCAGAAGTTTAACCTTCGCATTGACGTCGAAACCCGGCAAAACTCTTGCCGCGTGATAGTCGTCAAAAAGTTTACCCCCGAATTCGAGGTAAAGTTTTTCACCCGACGATTCGATCCTTTTTCGGATGTGTTCGGACTGTTTTTTCAGGTATAGATCGTTGTCGAAACCGTTGCGCATAATAACATCTCCAAAAATCAATTCGCCATTTATTTTACCACATTTCCCCTGCCGCTGACAATTGTCATTTCTCACAGAATTCTAATCTTTTTTTGCAGAAAATACCGCGGGAAAACATCAGTTCCCGCGGTATTTGATATTATGTTAATCGAATGGAGATCAGATCTTTTCGATCTCGCAATCTTTCAGATAATGGTAGTATGCCCAGTCCTGATCGTTGGCACACGGATCGTATCTGCCCGCAGGACGACCGTTGGACTTTTCATTGAATAAATAGCAGTTGTAGCAGGAGCCGTCGTCACGGATCAACGCGACATTGCAACGGAAGATCTTTTTTGCCCGGTCAAGGAAGGTACGATCCCCCGTAATTAGGTAATACTTGAAATAGGCGTTGGCGGAAATGATCGACCAATAATGCGGCAGGGTATCGCCCCAAAGTTCGTATTTGCCGAACCAGAAGCCGTCCCAATGACGGATCGGGATATTATTTGCATTGAAATGCGGCTGATTGCCGTCAAAGGCAAGGCATCGAACTTTTTGATCCTCAACATAGGCGCGGATATTTTCGTCCTTGGTGGCAAGATAGTAGTCAGCCATATGGTAAAAACCATTTGCGGCGTTGCCGTGCTCATAGGCAACCTCGCCTGCGTCATAGTCTTCACCGCGTTTTCCCGTCATTTCAACCGTTTGTTTGAGAACTTTTTCCAAACGTTCGGCGCTTTCGGTAAGTCCCGCTTCTCGTAGCATCGCGATCTTATCGGGATCGGCATTGCAACCGCCGGTCTTTTCGGTGTAGCGTTCCATAATTCCCGCGCTGATTTCAGCATAACGTTTTTCCCTGGTCAAGCGGTACATTTCGACGAAGAACAGAAGCGCAAAAGTATAGTTATAAGTGCGGAAACGCATATCCGAGCCGTCATGCGTCAAAAGCAGACCGCGTTCGTAATACTTTTTCGCCTCATTGTGCAGATAGCAGTCCCACGTGTCATAGTTTTCATCGACGATCAGGCGGAGCATAAAGTCGCTGTAACGGCGAAGTGCGGGAAGCACACTCATATCCCCCGTCACGCGTGCGTATTCGGCAAGAAATGCCCCCATTGCATGACGCTCACGAGCCTCATTTCGATCGGGAACCCCGTGGTAGATGTTTTCAATTTCTTCGATCTTGAAAATCTGCTCACGGTCGATGTCATAGGGCATAAACGCACCGTATCGCGGATCATTTTCATCCATGATCTGCTGATTTTCGACGATGAAACGGGCTCTGCGTCGGATCATTTCATCCACGGGACGGATGCAACGGAACACCATTCTGCCGATCTTACCGTCGCCATAGAAAATTTTGCCCTCATACTCACCCGTCTCATCCGGCGTATAGGTATAAAAACCGTTCTTCTCGGCAAGTGTTTCGCCGTTAATTTTGATCTTTGAGAGTTTGCCCGGCTTTTTGACACGAAGTTTAAAACTTTCGCCCTTTTCGACAATCATTACGCCGTAATCCATCACCGGGTAGCCGGTATAATCACAGACCTTTTCGTCAAAATCATCCATATCGTTAAAGTCGGTGACGACGCGGTCATAGCGTACGAATTCTCCTGCGCCGACACGCACATCCTTGGCGACAAGCGCCAGCACGCCACGGACATTCGAGGTGTTTTGTTCCTCCAACTGATAGGAACGGAACGCGCCGTTTAACGTAATCAAACCCATATGCGGCGCTTTGGCGCTCTGTCGGATGGCGGCAACATAGCAAAGATCTTCCATCGCACAGATATACTGATTGACGTGTTTGGAAAGTGCATCCTTGCCAAGACGGTAGGTGTCGTGGAAACTCGAATAGATGCCGATTTCGTCGAAGGCGATGTACTTTTCGCTATCGTTTACGAATTCATAACTTTCGTACAGTCCGTCGGCTTTCAATTCACGCGTGACATTTACCCAAACCTTGCGATGAACACGGCTCTTTTCACGGTCGCCGTCCCATACGCAGGTAACGCGGTCATCGTCGAATTCAAGAAGATACTTCGCAAAAAGCCTGTTATCTTCTTCTTTCAATTCGACAAGATTTTCGATCTGCACATGGTTATGTCCGACAGAAACAAAGCCGAGCCCCCATTGCTTGTTTTCGGGCACCCACGGCTCCTCGGCGGAAGAAAGGGCAAAGTTCGCGTCATAACGATCGCCGACAAATGCCAGTTTTGTCAGTGCGCCCTGCGCATTCGTTTCGACAATGAATTTCTTGTTCTGAAAAATCATTTTTTCTCCTTTATCCTTAAATCTTTTCGCTTTCACAGTTTTTCATGTAATGGTAGAACGCCCAATCCTGATCGTTGGCAAGCGGATCGTATCTGCCCGCAGGACGACCGTTGGACTTTTCGTTGACAAGATAGCAGTTATACGCGGATCCGTCATCACGGATCAACGAAAGATTGCAACGGTATATTTTCTTTGCGCGTTCGCGGTAAGTGACATCGCCCGTGATCTGATAATACTTGAAATACGCGTTTGCCGACAGCAACGACCAGTAATGCGGCATGGTGTCACCCCAAAGTTCGTATTTGCCGAACCAGAAGCCGTCCCAGTGGCGGATCGGCATACTATTGGAGATATAATGCGGCTGATTTCCGTCAAATGCCTGACAGCGGATGCGTTGATCCTCGACATAGCCCCGCACCTTTTCATCCTTTGTCGCAAGGTAATAATCACACATCTGTCCGAAGATCGTGGCACAGATCCACTGTTCATACGAAACTTCGCCACTATCGTAATTTTCGCCCTTTTCGCCAATGGCACGGGTATATTTTTCGACCTCTCGGGCGATCTGTTCCGCGTCATCGGCAAAGCCCGCTTCCCGCAACATTTCAACCGTGGCGGGGGTGGCGTTACATTCACCGGTCTTTTCGACATAGCGTTTGCAAATCCCCGCAACCACGCCCGCGTAATTCTTTTCTTTTGTCAAGAGGTACATTTCGGTAAAGAATAGCATCGCAAAGGTATAATTGTAGGTGCGGAAAGTCATATCGACGCTTTCATGCGCAAGAAGAAGCCCGCGTTCATAGTATTTTTTCGACTCATTGCGCAGATAGCAATCCCATGTATCGAACTTTTCATCGACAATATAGCGAAGCAGGAAGTCGCTGTAAAGGCGAAGGGAAGCAAGGACACTCATGTCACCCGTCACACGCGCATATTCGGCAAGGAACACGCCCATTCCGATGCGTTCACGCGCGTCATTTCGATCGGGAACGCCGTGGTAAATGGTTTCGATCTCTTCGATCTTATAGATCTTTTCGCGATCGATGTCATAGGGCATGAACGCACCGTAACGGGGATCGTTTTTGTCCAAGATCTGCTGATTTTTGACGATGAATTGCGCCCTCAAACGAAGCAATTCGTCAATCGGACGAATACAACGGAATTTCAGCAAACCGATCTTGCCGTCGCCGTAAAAGACCTTACCTTCGTATTCTCCGGGATATTCGGGCTTATAACGGTAACATCCTTCCTTTTCGACAAGCGTTTCGCCGTTGATTTTGATTTTTTCAAGTTTTCCGGGATTTTTGACGCGTATTTGGAAAAATTCGCCCTTTTGCACCGTCATCACGCCGTAGTCCATGACGGGATAGCCGGTGTAATCGCAAACCTTCGTTTCAAATTCGTCGAGATCGGCAAAATCCGTGATCACACGACGATAGGTCTTCGACTCCCCTGCTCCGACGCGAACGTCTTTTGCGACCAATGCGATGACGCCGCGGACATTGGATGTATTCTGTTCCTCCGTTTGGAAAGACCGGAACGCCCCGTCCAGTGTGATCAGCCCCATATGGGACGGCTTCCCGCTTTGGCGGACGGCGGCGATATAGCAATGATCCTCCATGGTGCAGATATGTTGACTGACGTGTTTGGAAAGCACGTCTTTTCCGGTATAATAGGAGTCGTGAAAACTAGAATAAAGACCGATTTCGTCAAAAGCGATGTACTTTTCGCTTTCGTTGATCAATTCATAGTTTTCGTAAAGACCGTCATCGCAAAGTTCGCGAGTCACCTTCATACGCACTTTTCTGTGAACGCGGCTCTTTTCACGGTCACCGTTCCAGACGCAGGCAACGCGATCATCGTCAAATTCGACCATATATTCGGCATACTGGCGGTTATCGGTCTGTTTCAATGCAACGAGTTCTTCAATCTGCAAATGCTTATTGCCGACGCTGAGAAAGCCAAGTCCCCACTGTTTGTTTTCGGGCACCCACGGCTCCTCGGCGGATTCGAGAATGAAGTTCGAATCGTAGCGATCGCCGACGAATTTCATCGCCGTCAAGGCGCCCTGTTCATTGATTTCAACGACGTATTTTTTATTTTGAAGAATCATTACACTATCCTCACTTGGTCAAAAAATCATCAACAAAGGTAAAATATGCCCAGTCCTGATCGTTGGCAAGCGGATCGAAGCAGCCCGCCGGACGACCGTTGACCTTTTCCGGTGCGATATGCGTATTCCACGATGCACCGTCATCACGGATCAGTGTGAGATGCGCATATTCGCATTTTTTCGCATGAAGCAGCATTTCGGGGTTCCCGGTGCAACGGTAATCGGCAAGATAGGTGCTTCCCGAAAATACCGCGCCACCATGCGGCATCGTGTCGCCCCAAAGTTCCAATGCACCGAACCAGAAGCCGTCCCAGTGACGGATCGGCATACAGTTAACTAAATAATTCGGCTGATTGCCCTCGAACGCCTGCAAGCGGACAAGTTGCTTTTCGCCGAAGCCGATATATTTTTTGTCGCCCGTAATGTCGTAGGCGTCAAACATCTGGCGTGCGACTGCCATAACCGTTCCCTGTTCATAGGACACTTCACCCGGATCGTAATCTTCGTCCATTTCGGCAAAACGGTCGGTTTGACGGTTGAATTCCGCCTGAATACGATCGGCGAGTTTATCACGACCGATCTCACGAACCGCGTCAATGAAACTCTGACTGCACGAAAGTGAGCGTGTCGGGAAGCGTTCGAGATGAGCCATGGCAACGGTCGAAGCAACCTCCATGAAATGACTTTCGTGCGTGATGCGGTACATATCGAAATAGAACGAAGCGATCCAAGTATAGTTATAGGAACGGAAACGCATATCCGAGCAATCATCGGTCAAGGTCAGCCCGTTGGCATAATACTTCGCCGCCTCATTGCGATAAGAACTGTCCCATACATCGCCGTTTTCGGCGTCGACGATGAATTTTTCGAGATACGCACAGTAATCTCGCAGATATTTCACATATTTATCGGTGCCGAGTTTCAGTGTGAGTTGCGCCAGAAGGCGTCCCATGTTGTAGCGTTCGCGGGAGTCATTGCGATCCGGGATGCCGTAATACAGATCCTCTATGTCCGAAACGAGCATTTTGCGCTCTTTTTCGATGTTGAACGGCACAAACGCACCGTAACGGGGATCGGCGGGATCGTCAATGCGCTGATTTTCGACGATGAAATCGGCACGGCGAAGCAGGAGTTCCTTTTCATTACGGAGGGCGAAATAGGTGATGTCGGTGACCTTGTCGCCATAGACGATCTTGCCCTTGATCTCGCCGTACTGTTTCGGCTTGTATGTGTAAAGTCCGTTTTTGCCCTCGATTTTGATACCGTCGAGTTTGATGTATTTCAGTTTGCCCGGCTCAATGACGCGAAGTTGAATTTCTTCGCCGTCCGGGACGGTCATCATACCGTAGTCGACGATCGGATGCCCGGTGTAGGAAAGGATCTTTTTTTCGAATTCACGGCGATCATTGAAATCCGTGACAACACGGCGGAAACTGACGCTCCTTTGCGATGCAATACGCACCTGATGAGCCACAAGGCTGATCGCACCGCGGACATTGGAGGTATTGACTTCGTCGATCTGGAAGGATTCGAAATCACCGTCCACCGTGATCAGTCCGAGGTGAGGACCGATGCCGCTTTGACGGACGGCTTCGATATAACTCAGTCCTCCGCCTGCCCAAATATGCTGATTGACACGCTTCCAAAGAATGTTTTCACCGAGCGTGTAGACATCATAAAACGAGGAATAGATGCCGACTTCATCGAGAATAACATATTTTTCGCTGTCGTTGAAGTATTCATAGGTTTCCCAAAGTCCGTCATCCTTCATTTCACGCGTGACGGTGAGAATGATACGGCGATCAACGCGGCTCTTTTCACGGTCGCCGTCCCAAACACAGAAGGTGCGCGGATCGGTGAAGGTGACCGAATACTTCGCGGTCAGAATGCCGTTTTCGAGTTTCACGGAGTCCGCATTCATAAATTCGCGGTGATTATGACCGGCGGTGAGGAAGCCAAGCCCCCACTGTTTTGTGTTCGGAAGCCATTTTTCATTTTCGGAATTCAAAATAAAATTGGCTTCGTATTTGTCCCCGACAAGCGACATCGAGGTCATCGCTCCGTTATCGTTAAATAATGCAAGAAATCGGTTGTTTTCGAGTTTCATATTTCCGTCCCCCTATCGCAAAAGCGATTTTTAAGATAATTCTATTATAACAAAATGTAAATTTTTATCAATAGCACTTTTGTTTTTTGCAAAATTATGTTATCATAATTCTACGATCAAGGGGGATTTCGTCGTGAAAGCATACAAAAAAATAAAATATATTCTGTCGATTATGACAGTGATCCTGATCTGCGCCGTCCTGACCGGTTGTTCACACATCTTCTATCGGGATGAATTCGTCGTCACCCCGCATAACGAAACATACACTTCTTCCGAAGACGATGTCACACGCGTCGGAAATTACGCGTCGCTTCGCAGTTTTTTGCTATCCGAGATCGAACTGCACGATATGGAAGCGGTCGTTCACGCGCATAATTACGGCGAATCGCTTGACAACGATCTGTCCGACATCTGCGAATATCTTATCAACGACACTGCGATCGGTGCGTACTCGGTCAACTCGATCTCGTATACGAAAACGCGTTTTCCCGCTTACTACGAACTGGTGTTTTCGATCAATTACAAGCGCACAACCGACGACATCAATTCGATTGTCACAGTCACAAATGTCGACGATTTTTTAGAAACGCTTTCGACGGCAATGACAGAATACCGCGACAAGGTGACCATGCAGATCAATTATTTTACGGGGAAGGATTACGACATTCCGACGCTGGTCGACAGAGTATATTACGGCAAGCCCGAAACTTCCTATGCCTTCTCGTCCTATGTTTACACCTGCTACCCCGAAACGGGCGCTTCCCGTATTGTTGAAATCGAGTTTGCGCGTACGGTCGGCTCCGAGGAAATCACGGCGCAAAAGCAAGCAGTCGAGGAAAAGATCGCGTCCATTCTCTCCGGCGGAACAAGCCCCGAATACCTCCACGACGCACTATGTTTGGCGGTTTCCTACTCCGCCGACGACGATGACGGGCAGATCTTTACGCCTTACGGCGCACTCGTGACCGGCAAGGCATCGTGTCAGGGATATGCGTTGGCGTACAAAATGCTCTGTGATGCCGTCGGGATTGAATGTGAGGTCGTTCGTGGCAAGATCGACGGCGTCGCCCATGCGTGGAACCTCATCACCGTCGGCGACAAACAATACCATGTCGATGTGACCTCCGACGACGGCTCGTACATTTCGCACGAATTCTTTAAGGTGTCGGACGAAACCATACGGCAAACACACACGATCGACGAGGATTGGTTCGAAATAATAACGCAGGATTAAAAAAGGAAGGGATCGAGTGATCCCTTCCTTTTGATTATTGGTAAATTTCCGCCGTGACGAAAATTCGGTCCCGCTTTGAAGTGCCGCCGCGAACAGCGAGTTTCGCCTTGCCTTTTCCGCGAAGTGAGATCACATCGCCCTCGCCGACCTGTGCGTCCGGCTTCATACAGACATTGTAATTCAAACTGACCGCACCCGCCGACAAAAAAGATACGACCTTCGTTCTCGACAGACGAAAAATTCCGGCGGCAATGGCGTCCAGCCGCATTGATTTGACCGTAAAGGTAACCGTCGAAAATTCACGCTTCGGCGGCTTAACTTCGTCAAGGTCGATTTTTTTGATTTTTACCGCGGTATTTCCGACTCGATCCATACTGACATCGACAAAACCCGCAACATTTTTCACGACATAAAAATACGCCGTTTCGCCCGAAACATAGATGTCGCCGATACAATCGCGTTCGATGCCGAGCCCGATCAGGCTTCCGAGATAGTCACGGTGACCGGGGCTTGCAAAGCGGGACGTCGCCTGAAACGCGGTGATATATTCGGAAAGATCGACACCGTCCTGTTCGACATAGTACGGCAGAAAAAAGGCGATCCTGCGTTCGGCGTCGTCATTCCCGCCCAAAAACACATATCCGTCAATATGTTCCCTTGCGCAGAAATTGTCAAGTTCCGACTGTTCCGCGGGCGTCAAAAACGGCGTGTGTGTGATGATATCACGGCGGTCGCGTTGATTTGCAAGGTCACGGATGCGGGCTTCAAGGTCATTTTTTTCCATATGCCAATCCTGCGGTCTTGTAAAGTCCGCGCACTTCGTCTTCGGTTAATCTGCGCCATTTTCCGTTCGGCACTTCGTCGATCTTGACATTGCCTTCCCGAATTCGACGCAAACGGTTGACGTGCATACCCGCCATTTCACAAATTCGGCGTACCTGCCGATTTCTGCCTTCGTGAATGGTAATCGAGATCGCGGCAACTCCGTCCGTATTTTTCAAAAGCCGAACCTTCGCAGGTGCGGTACGGTAACCGTCGATTTCAAACGGCTTTGAAAGGCGGCTCAGCCCCTCATCGGTACATTCCGTCACCCACGCGACATATTCTTTATCCACCGAATGGGACGGGTGCATCAGCCCGTTGGCGAGCGCACCGTCGTTGGTCATAATGAGAAGACCTTCACTGCTGAGGTCGAGTCGACCGACGGGGTACACGCGCACGCCGAGGTCTGCGGTAAGTTCTGCGACCGTTCTTCTGCCCTGTTCGTCGGAAAGCGTGGTCACATAGCCACGCGGCTTATTAAGGATGATATATTCAAGGCGGTCGGTTTTTTCGACCTTTTTTCCGTCAAGTTCGACCGAGTTGACCTCGGGATCGATCTTTTGTCCGAGTTCAGCGGGCTTTCCGTCAACGGTGATACGACCTGCCAAGATCATATCTTCCGCAGTCCGACGGGACGCCACCCCACATTCGGAGATGTATTTCGAAATACGAAGTTCCAAATGATACTCCTTATCAGAAATCACGCCGAAGACAATGCTTCGGCGATGATTTTATTCTTTGTTTTTCTTAAAACGGTCGATCACGCCCGTAATGCGTGAAACAAGTTCCGGGGCAACGTCGAGTGCGTGTTCGACGGGACTGGGATTTTGCGTGCCGATATTCACAAAGCGGACACTGCCGTTATTGACGACCAAAAATCCCATCGGCGTCACGGCGACGCCACCGCCTGCTCCCCCACCGAATTTCACGGGAGAATTTTCCTTTTTTCCGTCGAAATCGGTACCGCCGGAACAGACGCCGACGGACACGCGGGAAACCGGGATGAGCGTAATTCCGTCCGCGATAATGGGATCGCCGACGACCGTATTGACGCCTGCGACCTGACCGAGGTGATCCGACAATTCATTGACAAGTTCTTTGATGGATGCGCTCATACTCGTACCGCCTTTTCGTTTTTATTCTTACGAATTTTCATCATCGGGCCCAATACGGCCGCGAGAAACCAAATGATGCGAATTCTCATATCCGCCGAACAGGACACCGTCGTTTCGTCAAGTGCGAAATCGAAACCGACATTGATATCCGTCCCCTTTTGTTCAAGCACGCTTTTCGTCAACGGAAACAGTGTGCCGACAAGGGCTGCGATTTTGCCGTAATCCATCGCAATTTCAAACGGATCCGTCCCGCCCACGGTGAGATCCATATATAAACGATGGACGCGAAAATGTTTGATAAATTTGCCAAATGCTTCGAAAAAACCGCGGATCAAAGGTTGAAACTCGCTCAGTTTCCCTTTGACGGAAGGCTTTTTGGGGTTCTTTTCGGATATTACCCCGCCGCCGGACTGTTCGATGTGTTTTTCGGAAAACCGATCCGAAACCTTCGCAAGATCCAACCGAAACGGCCCGATCCTGCCGACCGACCGAAACCCGTCCGCGTCGTATTCCAACCATATTTCGATGAAAAGAAGCGAAATACCGAATACGATCATGGCAAGTCCGAAAACAATTGCAAGGACAATGAGTATAATTTTCACAACAAGCGGCATCGTCCACCTCCTGCGTCACACGACCTCCTGCCCGAACGAAAGTTGGGTTACATCCTCTGCAAACTCCGGCAGATCGGGCAATTCGTCAAGCGTGGTCAACCCAAACGCACGCAAAAACACATCCGTCGTCTTGAAAAGCATCGGGCGTCCGGGGACATCCAGTCGCCCACATTCGGCGATGAGCCCCTTTTCGACAAGGCTCGACACCGTATAGGTGGAGTCGACGCCACGGATCTGTTCGACAAAGGTGCGCGTGACCGGCTGACGGTAAGCAATGATGGACAAAACTTCCAACGCCGCAGGAGAAAGCGGGGGCGCCTTGCGTGTTTCAAGCGCATGACGAACACATTCCGCGTGTTCGGGTGAAGAAACCATCTGATACTTATCTTCGAGTTGAATGATGCGCATTCCACGGCGTTCATAACTATAAAGATCGGCAAGATGCGTCAAAATTCCTTCCACCGTTTCACTTTCGATCCCGACAAGAACCGCAAGGCGTTCCAGCGGAACAGGATCGCCGACGGCAAACAAGATCGCTTCGATCGCCGACTCTACTTCCTTATATTCCATTCTTTCCTCCGATAATTTACTTTGTCAGCGTGATCGCATAATCGCCGTCGTGTTCTTCCAGCGAAATCCGCCCTTCTTTGAACAGTTCCAACACCGCAAGAAAGGTTGCGACCGCTTCCGAGCGCGTTTCAACGACGCTCAAAAGTTCCAAAAATCCGGTCTTTCCCGTTCGGGCAAGCCCCGACAGAACATATTGTATCTTGTTTTCGACCGGGTATTCTTCGTGTTTGATGATCCCGTCGAAATTTTTGACTTCCGGCGGCAGTGCGCTGTCCGCCTTTTCAAGCATATTGCGGATCGCCTTGACAAGGATCGACGCGTCGTGAACATGCTGATATTCCTTATCCGGCTCGATGTGTTCGGCGGATTTGACATAGACCTCGCTTCGTTCCTCGTCACGCTTATGCAGATACTCGCTTGCCTCTTTGAAGCGTTGATATTCAAGAAGCGCATTGACAAGTTGGGTACGCGGATCCTCTTCGTCTTCTTCATACTTCGGCAGGAGCATTTTCGCCTTGATATACATCAGTTGCGCGCTCATGACGATAAAATCCGCCGCAATATCAAGGTCGAGCCGTTGCATTTCGGCAAGATAGTTCGAATACTGATCGACGATGTCAACGATCGGGATGTCGTAAATATCAATTTTGTTTTTGCTGATGAGGTGCAATAAAAGGTCAAGCGGGCCTTCGAAGACTTCGAGTTTAAAAGTGACGGAATCCATAAAAAAATATCCTTTGTTCGGGATTAAATCAGTCCGAAAAGTTTTAACATCGGATTGCGCAGAAAATCGAGCACACCGTCGAGCGCACCCGAAAGAATGAGTGCCGTCAGCACGAACATCCCGTACTGTTCATATTGAAGTATGCGATAATAAATGCGATCCGGCAGGAGCGCATAAAGGATTTTTGAGCCGTCAAGCGGCGAGATCGGGATCAAATTGAACACCGCAAGCGACACATTCAGCACCGCAAGTTCGTAAAAGAAGATCGCAACATAATAGACAACGCCCAAATCCACCACAAATTGCATGATGATATGGAACACGACCGCACTGAACCCTGCAAGGATGAGGTTCATAATCGGTCCCGCAAGCGAAACAAAACAGATACCGAGTTTGCGGTTTTTGACATTGAAATAGCGGGAGTCGATCGGGACGGGCTTTGCCCACCCGAAACGGAAAAACACCATACAGATAAAGCCGATCAGGTCAAAATGCGCCATCGGATTTAACGAAAGCCGTCCGCGGTCGCGTGCAGTGGTGTCACCCAAAAGATATGCAGCCCAACCGTGTGCAAGTTCATGCAGCGGAATGGTCAAAAGCACCGCCGGAATCATCAAAAGCCCCGGAACGGTCAACATTGAACGAAAAGTATTGAGAATATAAGAAATCACGGTATTGCCTCTTTGATACAATTAAATAATGATACTATATTATAACAAATCTTTTTCCCAATTACAAGTGCCGAAAAGGATGAAGTGCTCTCATTTTTCGACAGAAACGGTCACGCTCATCTTACCCTCGGTGACGGTGACGTATTTGACGGTTATGTTTTTTTCGGAGATCGCACGATTTAGGTTATCGTTTGCCTTCTGCAACCACGTATCGGGCAAAAGGCTTCCGCTGATGTCAATACCGCCGATACCGACCGTTCCGATGTCGAGTTTCAGTTTTCCCTCGACAACCTCCACCGACGACGATGCACTGAGTGCGGCGCGTTCGGGCAGGAGTAGCAGGGCGAGTTTCGGGACGGATTTATCCCCCGTGAGAAGCAGTTTGATCGCGTTTTCGGTCAAAAGATCCGCCGATACCCTGATCGTTCCGTCGCCGAACTTCACCGAAACATCACGCGTTCCTTCGGGCATAATTTCGCTTAACAGTTCTTCCGCCGTTTCCTGCGTGATCTCGACGGTGAACTCCGTGGGCGATGTGAATTTATTCGAAAAAACAGCGATCCCGTGTTCCTTTCTTCCGCCAAAGACCATAATGACGATCATCGTCACCACACACAAAGCCGAAAGACTGACGATCAGCGGATAGAGCCATTTGGGTGTATTTTTCATAAAGTACCTCACTTTACGCTACCGATTTTCAAAAGAAACTTGCATTTTCGAAATCGGCAAGTTATAATGAAACACAGATCATAAGATATGATTTGGAGGGAAAGAAAATGAAAGTATCTGTCAATACATGGAGTTTTATTCGTCCGATCCGTGAGGGTAGCATCGACCTCGTCGGATGTGTAGCAAAAGCCAAAGAACTCGGCTTCGACGGCATTGAAATCGTCGAATACGAGCCAATCATCAACGAAAAGTACCCCGAATACCTTAAAAAAATCCGTGCCGAAGCCGAACGCGTCGGCATCAAGATCGTCGGCTACACCTTCGGCGCCGATCTGCTCAACGGCTGTGACGGCGACCTCGACAAAGAGGTTGAACGCATCAAGGAACACATCGACTATGCCGCAATCCTCGGCGCCCCCGTTGTCCGCCATGACGCGACCTTCGGTTTTGAGCCGGGCAAGCGCGGATTTGACGGATTTGACACCGTTCTGCCCCGTTTGGCGGACGGTTGCCGCAGAGTCACCGAATACGCCGCCACCAAAGGCATCCGCACCTGTGTCGAAAATCACGGCTATTTCAGCCAGGAATCACTTTGTGTTGAAAAATTGGTCAACGCAGTCGCCAACAAAAACTTCGGATTGTTGATGGATATGGGCAACTTTGTCTGTGCAGACGACGACTTCACACTCGCCGCCGGACGCATTGCACCGTACGCCATCCACGCCCACGCAAAGGACTTCCACATC
>DCHG01000028.1:65230-70146 GCA_002315595.1 Clostridiales bacterium UBA1758
GACTTCCACATCAAGAGTGGGTTGATGCCCAACCCGGGCGAGGGCTGGTTCACCACCCGTGGCGGACGCTTCGTCCGCGGCTCCATCATCGGTCACGGTGATGTGCCGATACTTCAAAGCATTCGTGCCCTGCACAAGGCGGGCTACGACGGTTATCTTTCCGTTGAGTTCGAAGGGCTTGAAGATCCGTACACCGGCATCCGTATCGGCGGCGACAATCTGAAACGCTTCATTAAAATCGTCGAAGCCGAGGACTGATTGAACCGTAACAATCCGGGGAGGGTTTTAACCCTCCCCTTTTTCATACAAAAAAAGACCGGGATTTTCGTCCCGGCCTTTTTAACGAATTTACATATATTTTTTAATGGTTTCCGGCAAAGAAGCGGCATCGAGGCTGAGTGTCAGCGTGAAATCGACTTCGTGATCTTTGGAGAAACCTTCCAGCCACGCAAGGAACGTTGCGGCGACGGAGGTATCGTCGTTGGAAACGATCTTGGTCAGGTTGTCAAAGAAAATATGCGTAATATCGAAGTTCGCCGCATTCATACCGGAAACAAATCCTTCGAGGGTGTGATAACCGGTAATCGGATAATCGTCGGTATCAATAAGGCGCGCTCTATGATTGATGTCGGTTAAAAGGCCGGTTCCCCGTTCAATAACGACAACGTCACCGTTTTCTTTTTCAAGAGCCTCATCCACCAAACCGATCAACTGTTTGGTCTTGCCCGAGCCTTTCAGGCCCGCAATCACTTTAACCATGTTGCTTTCCTCCTTACAGTTCCCTTTCGGGTTGATTACATTGTATCATATGTATAAGCAATTTGCAATATATAATCGAAAATTTATATTTTATTCACAACCGTATCGTGAAAGCAATCAAATTCTGCCGAGAAGTTTTTCACGGATCTCCTCATAACCGGGCTTTCCGAGAAGCGCAAACATATTCTTTTTATACGCCTCAACGCCGGGCTGATCAAAGGGATTGATGCCCTGAACATAACCGGAAATACCGCAGGCGAGTTCGAAGAAATAAACGAGATAACCGAAGGTTTTGGCGGAATTATCGGGCAGTTTGATCTTGATATTCGGCACACCGCCGTCAACATGGGCGATCACGACGCCCGCCATCGCCTGATGATTGATGTAATTCATACTCATTCCGGCGGCGAAGTTCAGTTCGTCGATATTATCGGGATCCTCGGAAATTTTGAGTTCGGACGCAGTATTTTCAATGTCCATCACGGTTTCGAAGATGTTTCTGCGGCCTTCCTGAATATACTGTCCCATAGAGTGCAGGTCGCTGGACAGGTCAACGGAAGCCGGGAAAATGCCGCCCTGCTGTTTGCCTTCGCTTTCACCGTAAAGTTGTTTCCACCACTCGGATACATAGTGATATCTCGGCTCATACGCCGCCATGATTTCGGTGACCTTGCCGGAACGTTGAAGCGCCTGACGGGCGGCGGCATACTGCCATGCGGCATTGTCCATGGAGCGAACGGAAAGTTCCTTCATGGCGATGGCGGCGCCGTTCATCATAGCGTCGATATCGACACCGGCAACGGCGATCGGAAGAAGGCCGACGGCGGTGAGGACGGAGAAGCGTCCGCCGATATCATCCGGGACGTTGAAAGTTTCATATCCGTAGACATTGGCGAGGTGACGCAGACCTTTATCCTTTTTGCCGGTGGTCGCGTAAATGCGGGCGTTGGCCTGTTTTTCGCCGTATTTGGCGATGAGAAGTTTTTTAAGAACGCGGAACGCAAGTGCCGGTTCGATGGTCGTGCCGGATTTCGAGATAACATTGACGGAAAAATCACGGTCGCCGATGATGGAAATGATTTCGTTGAGTTGATCGGCGCTCATATTATTGCCGGCAAAGTAAATTTCCGGCGTATCCTTATGGATGAGGTTATAATTCGGCGAGGTGACAAATTCGATCGCGGCTCTCGCTCCGAGATAGGAGCCGCCGATACCGACGACGACGAGAACTTTTGACTCGGATTGGATCTTTTTTGCCGCCGCTTTGATGCGGGCAAATTCGTCTTTATCAAATCTTTCGGGCCAATCGTACCAGCCGGTGAAATCGGCGCCCGCACCGGTTTTGGCGGCAAGAATTTCGTGAGCAGTCGGAATGGCGGCATTGACGGCGTCAAAATCCTGCTTGCTGACGAAGTCTTTCATATTGTCAAGAACTACTTTAATCACAGTTTTCCCTCCGTTATACGGCAGAGCCGTTTGGTAATTAAGTATAGTTTACACTATTTTTTATCATTTTGCAATCACAAGATAATTCGAATTTGCTCCGAAAATGAAAACGCCCGATTCGGGACTTTTCATCTCAAATCGGGCGCTTGTCATTGATGTGAATTTTCAATCGAGATATTCGATTTTGAATTCTTCGACGTTTTATTTCACTTTGCCGTTTTCATACTTCCAGTTTGTCACTTTACCGTTCATATCGGTGATGCGGATGTAGAATTCATACAGCTTGACATCGGATTTGAAGGTGTTTCCGGCCGAATAATCCTCTCCGTTGCCGGAATACTCGACCTTGAAAACGCAGGTATTCTGCGCCTTGCAGCCAATGGTATATTCGTAGTAACTCATCGTCTTTTTCCAGAAGAGGAATCTGACGGTGGTGTTGACCCGACGCTCATTCACCGTCACGCCCGAAACATAACAGTATTGCGGGTCAATCGCTCCGCAAATACACTTATGGTTGGTCGTGTCGAAGGTGAAATCGTGCTCTTCGGCCTCTTCGCGCTTGCCGCATTTCGTGCAGACCGCGACATGACATCCGTCGCCGTCGTTCTCATAAGTGTAGCTATGACCCGTGGGGTCGGTGAACATCGTCTGCGCGATGACGAATTTCTCCGACGGCGCAAACTGCTCATTGGCATAGCCGAGATATCTCTTGGTGAGCTTTGTGGTGATTCTTGTCCAGAAAAGGAATCTCGTCTTGACGGTGGTGCTGATTTCGGTGTAGAGACCGCCGTCATACTTCCATGTGAAAGGATCATTTCTGCGCTCAATCGAGCCGTTGATGCAGGCGATATAATTTCCGTCTTTGTCGACGACCGTGAAGCCTTTGGTCGTGTCACCCTCGATGGTGAACTCGCCGACAGTCTTGCCGCCGAGAACAAGTGTCTCACCTTTCCCCGCGGTCAGTGTCGAAGGATAGGTACAGGGAGACTCTACGAGTTCCAGATATCCGCCACTGCCCGTTCCGGCGTTGTAGATGACACCATAAGCTTTGCTATCGGAGGAAAAATACTGCTTATCTGCGCTTGTTCCGTTGGTTGTGAAGGCGCCTGCGCATAATTTCACATCCGTTCCGTCAAAGAGAGCAACTCCCACATCAGCACCGCTGCCGAGATTGTCAATCTTCACAGCCTTCAAGGTCATCAGATTGCTGACAGCACCGTATTTTTCAGGATTGCCCTTGTTATTCTTTATCTTGATATTGCCCGTCAATGTCGATTCGGTGAGCGGCCCGAAATACACACCGCCGCCGCGGGAAGTACATTCGTTGTCTTTGATTATTCCGCTGCCGAGTTTCGTATAGGGCGAAAAATCATTTTCACCGTTGGCGAACACACCGCCGCCGTACTTCGCTTTACAGTCGGAAATCGTTCCTGCGGTCATGATAAATCCGAAATCAGTTGTATTTCCGGAGAAGTTCACGACGCCGCCGCCGTTATTCTCAGCGACACATTTTTCGATGGAGCCGCCGGACATCGTGAATTTGCCAAACTTTGTAGCGGTTTTTGTTACAAACACGCCGCCGCCGTTTTTAGCACTACAACCAATGATCTTGCCGTCGGTCATGTCGAAAGCGCCGATATTGTAAACTGCGCCACCCTGTGCGGTCGCACTGCAATAGGCGATTACGCCACCGTTCAATGTAAAGTTTGTTGCACTGGAATCGTTCAGAATTGCGCCGCCATTTTCGGCTGTGCATCCCGCGATCGCGCCGCCGGACATCTGGAACGAAAGGCTGTTGCGAACCGCTCCGCCTTCCGAATTCACTGCATTACCAACAAGATTACCGCCGATAAGTTTCAAATCGGATTTGTTGCGAATCGCGCCGCCATAGTTTCCCGTGCCGCCGGTGATTACGCCGCCGGTGACCTTGATAACCGCATTTTCCGCGGGAATATCCGTGGTGGTTTCTCCGTCTTTTTTCAGACCGTTGACTGCGTCAAAGGTGTAAGTTGCCGAGTCAAGCGTATCATCCAACACCCACATTCCGTCGGCGTTCACCTTGAAATAATGCGTGTTGTTTTCGGTCGCTGTGTCGTTGACCGTCAGCGTACCGTTATTGGTGATGACACTTCCGGCATTCTTTGCTTTCAGCACCTTGCCGTTCAGGTCGAGGGTGATGAAGCGTCCTGCGGGGATGGTGACATTTTCGGTCACGTTGCCGAGAAGCTTGATGGTAGTTGCCGTACTGGCTTTCACTGACGCAACTGCGTCAACCAAGCTGCCGTATACAGTGTCGTCAATCTTTGCAACAGCAAGGTCATAGCCGTCCTTGCAGCGCAGTCCTTCGGTGCCTTTGGGATTCATGGCTGCCTTGGTTGTCTTTCCAAGGCCAACACTTGCATAGTTGACGACGGTTGCGTTGGTGCCTTCAATGCCCACAAGAGGCTCTTTAACCTTTTCAGCATCAGTACGATTATCGGTGAAGGTCGCACTTGCTCCGGACGCAAATGTTACGGAAGCACCTGTGGTCTTACCATCAACATTGATGGCTGCAACGCAGAATATGTCCATGGTAATACCGAGCGAGTTCTTCACCGTAATTTCAGATCTGTTGTTCTGAATCGGCACGCAGGTCTTATCCATTCCGTCTTTTTTCGGTGCTTGGCTATGGTTCATGATAATATTAACATTATCAAATGTAACGGATACTT
>DCHG01000032.1:0-10521 GCA_002315595.1 Clostridiales bacterium UBA1758
TTTGAAAGCGAAATGTGCGGTGGATATTTGTCCCTCACCCGTAGGGGACGACGCCCATATCGTCCCGTCTTTTTGGCGGAACACGGCACCAAGCAAGGATAACGGATTGCCACGTCGGGCATTGCCCTCCTCGCAATGACGGATAAAATGGGACGGCGATGGTTACGATGGATTTTCCCATCCTCGGTACAAAACCGAAATCGCGTGCATCTTTTGTCGGGATGCACGCGATCACATTTTCATATTTTCGTTATTTGTCCGTTTCGCACCATGCGCCCCTGCACATACATTTCAGCATCTCGGTTGACATGATCTCGGTATCGGGAATGGTGAGCAGATCTTTGGAAAATACGCACAGCGATGCGTCCTTGCCGACTTCGATGGAGCCGAAGGTGTCTTCCTTTTTCATCTGATAAGCACAACCGATGGTCATGGCTTTCATAGTTTCTTCGCGAGAAAGTTTTTCGTCCGCATTAAGCAGAGACTCAGGATCATCGTTGTTGTATGTTCTCGTGGTTAGAGCATGGAAACATTCAATACTGTCGTATGTGAACGACGCGCCCAAGTCGGTACCAAAGGCGTAGTTGACTCCTGCTTTCAAAAACGATTGCATCGGGTACTGCTTGTCGGCCCTTTGCTGACCAAGCAGAGAAACCTGCAAATCATAATAGCCGGGATCCTTATTACACCACGGATTAAACACGGCGATCACATTCAGATTTGCGAAGCGTTCATAATCCGCATCCTTGACCAAACCCAGATGTGCGATGGCATTTCTGCTTTCTCTTACACGGTCAGTGCCGATTTCGTCCGCCGCATACTCAATGGCGGTCAAGATATCGGAAATCGCCTGATCCCCCATACCATGGAAGTGAACAGACATCCCGGCGGCATTTGCCTTTGCAATGATATGTCCCATTTTCACGATGGCGTCGTCGCCTTCCCATCGCTGCGTGCCGTAATAGTCGGCATATCCATTGTATTCTTCGGACAGATATGCGCCCGCATTTTCAATAATGCCGTCGAGGAATATTTTCACGGCAGTGACTTCATAATTTCCGCCCGCCGTTTGATCGCGTAATTTGATGGCTTCATCCACCAATTCAAGCGCGTCATCCGTGTTATTGATCATAAACGAGCCTTGCGTATAGGCGGAAAGTTTGCCTTCTTTGTCCATTTCTTCCAAAGCGGTGATCATCGGATATTGCCAAGAATCATTTGACGCATTATCGAGTGCCTGAAAACGATAGACATACCCTTCACTCAAACACATCTGATCCGCCGAAAAAACACCCTGCTCATACACTTCCTGATCTTTTTGGGGGCGAACATTGTCAATGGCATACTGTGCGGTATCCTTAAATACGCCCAAAGGCTCGCCGTCGTTGTCGCAGACGATCACACCGCCGTCAGGTGCGACGCTATCCTTGGTCACGCCCGCCAATTCGATCAAAACATTGTTTACCCAATAACTGTGACCGTCGCTGGAAAAGGCAAGAATCGGCTTGTCCGTAATACCGTCAAGCATATCGGCGGTGGGGCAACCGTATTCTTCCGACGCAAAATTTTGCATTTCCCAACCCGTCAGGGAGTAGAAATCAAGATCGGGATTGGCATTTACATAGTCGGTAATATCCTTCACGGCGGTTTCTTTGTCCGCACCCTGAGAGATCTGTCCCAAGGAATCCATTTGGGCGATCATCAACTGCGTCACATGGGTATGTCCGTCCACCAAAGCCGCGGTAATCAGTTGATCCGCATCATAGGTTTCGACAATTGTTTCACTGCCGATGTACTTTTTCACGCCGCTTTTACTGCCGACATAAATGAATTTGTCTCCTTTTATGGCAAGTGCCTCGGCGGTCTTTGCTTCGTCATTGGATGTATAAATATTGCCGTAGATCACGCGGTCCGCTTTTTCCGTTTTTTCGCATGCAGTGAGTGACAGCACGCAAATCATTGCAAGAACAATAGATAAAATTCTTTTCATTTCGATCTCCCGATCATCTGATTTTTTACGGGCATACCGCCCTCTATTCTGCTTTTCCGCCTTCTGCCCGCTTTTCTGAAAATTTTCATTACGGGTGCTGGGATCGTTCCGAGTTCATCGGAACCAAAATTCAGCAGATAATTGATGCCCTTTTACTATCTTCTTCCGTATTCCTTGCAGAACTCGTCGTACCAAAGACAACTATCCACCGGAGTATTTGCGGGAATGTGATTGCCCACCGCCATAATAAATCCCGGACAATCCCGTCCGATATTCATGCAACGTTGTACCTCACGCCGGATATCCTCTTTCCCGCCGAGCAACAGCACGCGTGTGTCGGCGTTGCCAACAAAGCCGTGTGTCTTTCCGTACTTTTTTGCGATATAAGCCATGTCGGTCGTCGGCTCCAACACGAAAGAATCAATACCGCAAGCGGCTATATCATCTATGAATTCGGTATAATTTCCGTCGGAGGTAAAGATGATCTTTTTGCCGGCATCATGCAGATAAGACAGATATCTCTCATACGCGGGAAAAATATGTTTTCTGTACCATCCGGGATTGATGAAGGCTCCCTCCGTCCAAACGATATCATCATGAATCATAACAACGGGTGCTTTGCTCTTCGCAAGTGCTCGGAAGAATTGCTCCATCCAAAGAGTGTAGCGGTCGAGGAATTCGCCGAATCGCTCGGAATCGATGCCCGCACAAGTCAAGAGCAATTCCCAACCAAGCATTTCGATCAGCCCCGACATCGCCGTGATGTATGTGCCGGTCGTATTGACGGTATCCGGGCTGAATGCGTTCTGCTCATCACAGTTTTCATTAAACTGCCGAATAAGTTCCGCCTCGTCATAATGCGGCAACTTTGCATACGGATCAAAGGAAAAAACCTCATCCTCATCCTCAAAGCAGCAGCGGACATCGCGGTTGAAATCCGTACTTCCCGCCGCATAAGAAGCATGGCCCATTTTTGTGACATACGGGCCGAGATAATCAGAAAAGACCATCGTGTTCCATGTCATGCAAATATCCCAACGATTCATGAAATCACGCATTGTGTCCTCATTAACCGTTTCTCGTCCGGTCACACGTTTAAGAAGTTCCTCGTGTCCGAGCACTGAATATTCCATTCGACAGACCTTGTCCGTCATCTGTAAATTCAATGCCGCCATGCCATATTCTCTGTTTGTCATCGACAGACTCGTTCCCTTCGTCAGTTGTTTGAACTGCTTTGCAATCAAACGTTTCATCGTTTTTTACGATGTTATGATATGCAATATCTTAGTCAATTTCTTGTTTTTTATTTCAGTCTTCTGCCCGCTTCTCTGAAAATTTCCATTGCAGGGGCGGGAATCCTGCCAAGTGCGTCGGGGCCGACATTCAGCAGGTAATTGATGCCCTTCGCATTGAGTTTATCCTTCAACGCAAGCACTTCGTCTGCATTTTTCCAATTTGTGTCGAAACTCTTATATCCCCATGTGTCGTTGAGCGTCGCGGGGCATTCAAGAAGCCCTGTGCGAACGGTTCGATACAAAACCTCGTTGTTTTTCTCAGTCTTCTCGCAATCCGCCTCATAATCATAATCAACATCGTTGTCGCCCGTGGACTGATAATCACCCAATCCGTTACCGATACGGCTATTGACCAGACAGTTCGGCTGATAATGCTTGACAAGGTCGTATAGTTCCTGCGACTGTACGGGTGTGATATCAAACGGCGTGTCGAACCAGATCAGGCAAAGGTCGCCGTAATTTGTCAAAAGTTCCGTCACCTGTGGCTTAATCTTATCCTCAAAGCACTGCGTGAAGTTCTTATTTTCCTGCGGATAATCCCAGTTATTCGTCCAATATGCAGTGTTATCGCACCATGTCTTTCCTTCCGAATATCCGCCGCCGTTCGGCTCATGCCAGTCAAGTTCCTGCGAATAGTACACACCGAATTTCAGTCCGTGCTTGGCGCAGGCTTCGGCAAGTTCACCGATGACGTCGCGGCCAAAGGGCGTCGCATCGACGATATTGTACTTGTCAACCTTAGAATGGAACATTGCAAAGCCCTCATGGTGCTTTGCCGTGACGACCATATATTGCATTCCCGCGTCCTGTGCGAGTTTCACCCATTCTTCCGCATTGAAATAGATCGGGTTGAAGACCGTCGCGAGTTTTTCATACTCCACGCGCGGAATACGGAAATACTGCTGAATCCACTCGCCGATGTGCGGAATGCGTTTTCCTTGCCATTCTCCGCCGAGGATCGAATACAATCCCCAATGTACCATCATACCGAATTTTGCCTGTTTAAACCATTCTCTGTTGTCCATAATTTTTACCTCTATTCTGCGTCAGAGCCGACGCTTAATAACACAATTGAGCCGAGGACGAGCGCGATCCCGCAGACCGCCGTCCATGACGGAATTTCATGAAAAAACACCGCGCCGAGGATCGTGCTTGACACCACATCAAGACAATTGATGATCGACGCACGCGACATCTCGATTTCCTGCAACCCACACGAATACAGCGCATACGGCACAAAACAGGTGATCACACCGAAACCAATACAAAGCGGCAATGCCGTCGGTGTGGATACGATAACTTCACCGATATGCCCCCAATCGGCAAAAAAAGCGCAACCGATCATCGAAAACGCAAAGGTATAAAGCAGAATCGTCCATGTCGTATAGCCGCGATTGATGGCGAATTTCGTAAAAATAGAATATAGCGCATAAAAGAAACCTGCGGCTGCCGCCAAAAGCAATCCCGTGATATCCCCATTCACGCCGAACAGTATTCCCGAAACAAGAACGCAACCGCCAACGGAAAGAAGAAGGGACAGTAGTTTGCGTCCCGTGATCTTTTCGTGAAAAAGCACCGCACTCATCAGCATAATATAAATCGGTGCCATATATGTCAGCACCGTGACCAGTGAAATGCTCACCGTTTCAAGCGCACGGAAATAGCAGATGCAATACATCAAAAGACTGCAAAGTCCCGTGCCGAGAAAGCACCAAATATCTTTTAATTTTATGCGGAACAAACTGCGTTTTCCGATGAGCAAAAACAGAAAAACCGTTATAAACGCGACAGTCAGCCGTATCTGTGAGATTTCCAGTGAATACAACCCAATGGCATTCATCAAACGTGCAAGTGAGCCCATCGTTGACCATGCGAGTGCCGCAAGGATGATAAATATCGTACCGTGCACGCTCTTTTTTTGTTCGGCAGTTGACAAAGCGATTTCCTCATTTCGATCATTTTCGTTCATTATACCATTTTATGGCTCACAACGCAATGAAAAACGCCGTCCCCGATTACGGAAACGGCGTCTTTTTATCATTATGCCTTTAATTCGATCTCGACGACCGTGTCAATAGCGTTCGGCAATTCAGCCGTATCGGAAATATGAACGAACAAAATGTCGGGATAATTCTGCGCCCACCAAGCGTCCTCATACTTTAATTCACTGCCATCGGCAAGAAGACGCACCTTTTTAACGTCCTCGGCATGGAATCCGTAAAGTGGAATTCCGCCGATGGAATTTTCCATGACATGATAATAGTATTTTTTACCGTTTTGCGTGATTCGTCCGTTTTCGGGCTTCGGAAGTTCCGCGGCGGCGCATCCGTAGATCGACGCGGAATTATCCTTCATCCATTCGCCGATTTGGGCAAGAATTGCAAGCGATTCCTGCGGAATCCTGCCGCGTGCATCCGGACCGACATTGAGAAGCATATTGCCGCCCTTACTGACGCAGTCAACAAGTTTGTGGATAATGAGATCGGCGGACTTGAAATCCTTGTCTTTTGCGGCATAACCCCAGTTTTTGTTCATCGTAAT
This sequence comes from Clostridiales bacterium UBA1758, assembly GCA_002315595.1. GTDB lineage: Bacteria > Bacillota > Clostridia > Oscillospirales > UBA1758 > UBA1758. The sequence continues at coordinate 5,827 of DCHG01000032.1, forward strand.
GCAGGCTTCCCACGGGACGGAACGCCCCGTTTCACTGCGAATTCCGTACGGCGGAATGATCTGTTCGGGGCTGGTGAAGTCACCCGAATATTCGCTCGGGTGTTCGGTCGCAATCGAGCCGAAACCCGAACCGCTGGCTTCCAGTCGGTTGTCGAGGATGATATCCGGCTGAAGCGAGCGCACCATACGCGTCAGTTCCGTGGCTTTCCACTTTTCGCCCGTCATATCGTCATAGGAGAAGTCGAACCACATAATGTCGATCTTGCCGTAATTGGTGCAAAGTTCACGCACCTGCCCGTGCATATATTCGAGATAGCGGTTGAAATCGCGTCCCTCGTCGGTCATACCGGGCAAATTCTTTTCGGGGTGAATCGTACCGCAATGAGGATAATCCGGGTGATGCCAGTCGAGAAGTGAATAATAAAGCCCGACACGGAGTCCTTCGGCACGGAACGCATCCAAAAACTCGCGGACGAGATCGCGTCCCGCTTTCGTATTCGTCGCCTTGTAATCCGTCAATTCGGAATCAAACAGACAAAATCCGTCATGATGTTTTGCGGTGAGAACGGCGTACTTCATGCCGGCGTTCTTTGCCGCTTTTGCCCATGCCTTCGGATCGAAGTCAACGGGATCAAATTCTTCAAAGAAGGGCATATAATCCTTTTCGGGGATCTGTTCGGTGTTGCGCACCCATTCGCCCCTTGCGGGAATCGAATAAATACCCCAATGGATGAACATACCGAAGCGGTCGTGTTGAAACCACTTCATGCGCTTTTCATAGGCTTTCCAATCAAACATAGTCGCACCTCTTTTTATATTTAGCGTATCAACGGTTGACCAAGATCGTAAATCCGAGAATAAAGATCCCGACAATGGATAAAATGATCTCCGCATAGGACTGTTCTTCCTTTTTCATGCCAAAAAGGCAGCCGACTACCGTGATGGCAACCCCCGCCGCCAATGCGCCGAGTTTCGGCATTGTGTTGCTCGGTGTGCCGTTCATACCGAACTGAACGACAACCATGTCGGGCAGGATCATCCACCCCACCACCGCAAGCACCACCGCGGCAATGATAAAACAGAGATAAAAGGACTTTTTCATACTTATCCATTCCTTGTCCGTGATTATTTTTCCGGCGAATAAAGACCAAAGTGAGCCTGCAAGAACTGTTCAAGCGTGCCGTCGTATTCGGCTTCACATCCGAAGCCCCTGCTCATTTGATCCCCCGTGAGATATGTGATCTTCGTTTTGCCCTCGTATTCGATCAAATCGAGATCGCAGTTGTTGATATTGATATAGGTTTTTGCAAGTTCTTCGATCTCCGGCTCAAAATGCACCCCCGGTGCCATCATTCGATCCTCGGGCGAGATCCACAGTACCGGGTTGTGGATGCCGACCTCCCATGTGTCAAAATCCTTTGTGCGGTAGATATACGGTGCATATCTGACAAGCGGAAGTTCTTCCAGGCAGATCATATAATAATAGTCATCACTCGGAAGATAACGGAGTGCAGGGCAAGCGGTATAGCGTTCATCGTTATAACGAAGGTCATCGCACATACATTTCCAGTTCATCAAGTCGTCGCTTTCGGCAAAGAAAATGGTGAACTGCTTGCCGACGAGTTCTTGTGGCTTGCCCGCTTCGATCGCCATCACATATTTTCCGTTACGACCGCGACAGACAGATGTGTTGAAGTATTCCCAACCCGGACGATGAATCACATCCTTTTTTTCCCAGTTGACAAGGTCGTTCGACCACATCATCGTGATCGTATCTCCACCCCATGCACGTCCTTCATGCTCGTTGGTGCCGAAAACATAAAGCGTACCGTTTTCTTCATAGCAACTGTAAAAATGGTAACCGGGGCAAAGCGGCGGCGTGACCTCATCGGTTTCATCATCGCGAATAATGAAATAACTGTTGAAAACAAAAGTTTGCGCATCACCTTCACTGCGGGTGTGAAGCCATTTCAGTCTTCCATGCCAAAGAAAAGGCGTGGATTCCCCATGCTTGCCGACAATGCCCTTTTTGACGATTTTCGGGGCATCCGTCATGCGCATATCAAAGCCGTAGTTAATTTCTTTCATTCAATTCACCTTTATGTTTTTATTTTGGTTCGTGGTAATCTTAACATTTTTATCAACGCATTGCAAGAGTAATTATTCCCCTTTTCTTTTTCAAAAGTGTGTCAAAATGAAAAAGAGCCTTTCGCAATGAAAAGGCTCTTTTCGTCATTTATTCGTCGTCTCCGTAGTCCGTGCAGATCTTGTCAATGATCGCAAGTTCTTCTGCGGTAAATTTCGTGTTTTCAACGGCTTTTACACTGTCGAGGATCTGCGACGGACGGGATGCGCCAACAAGCACGCTTGTCACGATACCATCGCGCAGGATCCACGCAAGTGCCATCTGCGCAAGTGTCTGTCCTCTTTTGCTTGCCAGATCGCCCAATTTAGCGATCAACGCCTGCTTTTCGGATGTGATGTCGCTTTCGTGCAAGAAGCGTCCGTCGGTTCGGATACGGGAATCCACAGGAATACCTTTGAGGTACTTGCCCGTGAGAATCCCCTGATGCAACGGGCTATATGCGATAATGCCGCATCCGCCCGCAGAAGCGTAGCCTTTCAATCCGTCACGCTCAATATGACGATTCAAGATCGAATACGAACTTTGGTTGAGGATGAATGGGCATTTCAGTTCTTTCAAAATCTCCGCCGCACGGCGGGTAGTGTCGCCGTCGTAGTTTGATACGCCCGCATACAGTGCTTTTCCGCTTTTCACGGCGGTGTCAAGCGCCATCATCGTTTCTTCAAGCGGCGTTTCGGGATCCATGCGGTGATGATAGAAAACATCGACATAGTCGAGCCCGAGACGCTTCAACGAAGCGTCAAGGCTGGAAAGCAAATATTTTCTTCCGCCACCGTCGCCGTAAGGGCCGGGGGTGTGGCGAAATCCCGCCTTTGTGCTGATAAAAAGTTCGTCACGGTACGCACCGAGTTCTTCACTCAAAATTCTTCCGAAATTGGCCTCTGCACTGCCGATCGGAGGACCGTAATTGTTTGCAAGGTCAAACGAACAAATGCCATTGTCAAATGCCGTAAAGCACATTGCCTTCATATTTTCGAAGTCGCCGTTTCCGCCGAAATTATGCCACAATCCAAGCGACACTTTCGGCAAAATCGCACCGGTGTGTCCACAACGCGCATACTGCATGGTGTCATATCTGTTTTCCGCAGCCTGATACATTTTAATCTTCCTTTCGTTAATAACCCAAAATGCTTCCGCCGCCACGGGGTTCGGTACCGCCCGCTAGCGTACCGTCCTCCATGCGGACGATGATCTGTCCGCGACCGAAGCCCACATCATTGATCTCGACCTCATGCCCTCTTGCACGAAGGGCTTCGATGACCTCCTTCGGCCATGTAGATTCAAGGCGGACAAGTTTATCATGCTGCCAGAACCAACGCGGTGCATCGAGTGCTGCCTGCGGATTCATACCAAAGTCGATCATATTCATGGCGACCTGCATATGTCCCTGCGGCTGCATATAGCCACCCATCACCCCGATCGGACCGACGGGTTTGTCATCCTTGGTGATAAAGCCCGGAATGATCGTATTGAAGGAACGCTTACGCGGACCGACAACATTCGGATGCTCGGGATTCATTGAAAAATGCCCACCGCGATTTTGCAAAATCACACCCGTACCCGGAACGACTACGCCGGAACCGAAGGACTGCGCCACCGACTGAATCAGCGAGATCATATTGCCCTCACCGTCTGCGGCACAGAGATAAACCGTCCCGCCGCGATACGGATCGCCGGGAGGCGGAGTGATTGCAGTTTCGCCGATGAGTTTTCTGCGCTCGGCGGCGTATTCTTTCGAAAGAAGGTCGGCGACCTTGACTTTCAGATATCTGTAATCGGAGATATACTTAAACGCATCGGCAAATGCGAGTTTCATACACTCGATCTGACGGTGAACGGTCATCGCATCGTCGTGCGTAAAAGCCGGAAAACCGTCCATGATATTCAGCGCAATGATCGGCGTGATCCCCTGACCGTTCGGGGGAAGTTCCCAAATATCATAGCCACGGTAGTTGACGCTGACGGGATCAACCCATTCCACTTCATAAGATGCAAAGTCATCATAACGGAGCAATCCTCCGGTCGATTCGGAATAGTCCGCCATCATGTGCGCCGTCTTGCCCCGATAAAAATCCTCACCGTCGGTTTCTCCGATACGGCGCAGGGTTTCGCCGAGTTCATGTAAACATACCGTCTGCCCGCCTTCAAGCGGTTTGCGTCCCGGTGCAAAAACGCGGAACCATTCGTCGTAAAGCGGATCGTTTTCATCACCGTAACGCTTGATGTATTTGTTGACGGTGTTTGCGTATCCGTCCGAAATCGCATGGGCTTCGGCAAGTTCCACGACAGGAGCCATGAGTTCGGTCATTTTGAGTTTCCCGAAACGCTTGGAAAGTGCCGTCCAACCAGCAACACCACCCGAAACCGTGACGGGAAGCCAGCCGATTTCCGGGATTTCATCACTGACTCCACGGCGTTTCATTTCGTCATAGGTCATGAGTGCGGCGGAATGACCGCTTGCGTTGAGTCCGTAAAGTTTTCCCTTGCTCCAAAGGATCGCAAAAAGATCACCGCCCGGACCGGTGGACATCGGATCGACAACGGAGAGT
>DCHG01000032.1:10550-22711 GCA_002315595.1 Clostridiales bacterium UBA1758
ACGGAGAGTGCCGCAGCCGCCGCAACCGCTGCATCAATAGCGTTACCGCCCTTTCTGAAAATGCTCATTGCCGCCTCGGTCGCCATCGGATGTGATGTCGCCGCCATTCCGCGCTTTGCGTAAACGACATTGCGCTTCGACGCATACGGGTACGCCGTTTTGTTGAATGAAATCATATTTTTCTTCCTTTCCCGTGCTATTTCCCGCCTTCCTCAAAAGAAGGAGGCAGTAACCAAATCTATTTTCCTTTCCATCAATAAATATATAACTTCAACAAAAGAATGTCAATAAAAAAAACTTTTCATTGAACACAATTGACATCATATGGTTGGTATTGTATAATGAGATCAATACAGGAACGCTGTATTGGAAAGGAAGAAAAAACATGCCAAAATACGAACGTGCAATTCACCTCGACTACTTTGATCCCGCCGTGGGCAAGGTCCGCAACCCCGGTATGGGCGTGCAGGGTTATGTTCACTCTGACCATATGCGCTCCGGATTCAGTTGGAAAGACATTGAGCCCTCCAACACAAGCGAACAATTCCCTCTCGACCGCGAAAGTTTTGACAAGATGGCGGCAAGTCCCCACCTTGACAACTTCTATTTCCGTATTGACTGGAAAATGATCCAGAAGGAAAAGGGCAAACTTGACCTGCCCGCAAGTTTCGAATGGATGCTTGATGCCTGCCGCAAATACGGCAAGAGTTGGTCGTTCCGCATTATGTCCTCCAACGTTTCCGCCGATTCGCCCGATTGTGTGCCCGATTTTGCAAAAGACAAAGTCAAACTGACGCCGTACTGGCGTGTTTTCGGTCACAATTATCCGAAATACTTCCCCGTTTACGATCAGGATTTCCTCAATTACTGGGACGAAATGATGAACCTGCTCGGTGAAAAATTCGATAAAGATCCCGCGCTTGAATTTGGCGATGTTTCCGGCTACGGCTTCTGGGGCGAGGCGCATCACTACTGCCTGCTCTCTCCCGATCAGAAAGAAGAATACAATTACGAGCCCGACGATGTCTATGAGGTCACCGAGCATCTGCTCCGAGCCCATCAAAAGGCATTCCCGACCACGCCGGTCTGCATGAACCTCAACTACGGTCGTTATCCTTTCGGCGAAAAGGCGATCGCGGATAACGAGGTTTGGGTGCGTCGTGACAGTTTCCAGGCGCATATGTCCACCAAGGAATACGAAAATATTTCGAAACTCACCGAAGGCGGTTGTATGATTTGGGAGCCTGTTCAGCCCCATATCCAGCACACTATGCCTCTTGTCATGACGCCGAAGCAGTTCTGTCAGCATTGCCTCGATTACGGTGCAAACTATCTTGCTCTCTCTTTTAATCCGTGGGATTTCAACCTCGCCACCCACAATTATCAGGATGTTATGGACTTTATGGACGAACGCGTTGGCTATCGTCTGCGTCCGTCGATGTTATGGCGTCGTCAGAACGAAGATCTTTCGCAGGATATTGCCATTGAACTGGTCAATGATGGTATGGGCTCGATTCCTGGTATTCTCACGCTCAAAATCGAATACCCGGACGGCACGGTTGTCACCAAAACGCTCAAACCCGGTGAGCCCGGTCACGCCGACAAGTCCCTCAAACTTCTGCCCGTTCCCGAAAAGTATATCAACACCACAAATAGCGACAATGTCAAACTCAAACTCCGTTGCGACATTCAACTTCGTGGTAAGACCTATCCCGTCCGTTGGGCGGTCCGTCAGGAACTGTTCAATCCGTTTGAGATCGTTGTCCCGTTGAGAGAATTTATCGAATAATCACATCACTGATTGCCTTCCCCTCTGTGGAGGGGAAGGCGGTTTTATTATGATGAAATCAAAACTCACGCTGACGAAAGGATAAAAAATTATGGCACATTTTGAAAGAGCCGTTCATTTGGACTATTTTGATCCTGCCAAAGGGAAGGTCAAAAATCCCGGTATGGGCAACATCGGATATGTTTATTCCGACCATATGCGTTTTGGTTTTACGCGTGAAGAGGTTAGCCCGTCCGTACCTCATACGATGACTAAACTTGACCGCGAAAGTTTTGACAAAATGGTCGCAAGTTCACATTGCGATAATCTCTATTACCGTTGTGAATGGCGCGATATTCAAAAAGAAAAGGGCAAACTTTTCATCCCGGAAGAATTTAAATGGATGCTTGAAGCCTGCGAAAAATACGGCAAAAAATGGTCCTTCCGTATCATGAGCAGTTCTGTTTCCTCGGTTTATAAGGACTCATGCCCGGAATTTATCAAGGACAAGGTAAAAATGATCCCGTATTGGCGCGTCATCGGCGTACAGGAATGGTACCCGAAGTATTTCCCCGAATACTCGCCGGAATTTCTCAAATATTGGGATGAAATGAATCACCTGCTCGGCGAAAAGTACGACAAAGATCCGAATCTTGAATTCGGCGATGTTTCCGGCTATGGCTTCTGGGGTGAGGCGCATCATTATTGTCTGCGCACCCCGGAGCAGGAAAAGGAGTATAACTGGGAGCCCGACAATGTCGAAGAAGTCACGGAAGCCCTGCTCAACAGTCACATGGATGCGTTCCCGACCACACCGGTGTGTATGAATCTGCACTACGCCGAATACCCCTTCGGGCGTAAGGCGATCGAGGATAATACGGTCTGGCTCCGTCGTGATAGTTTCCAGCCGCATATGTCCACATTTGAGTACCTAAATATTCAGGAAATGAAGCGTGGCGGCTGTATGATTTGGGAAACCGTCAAAGGTCAGCATCAGCGTACCAAACCGACGGTCTTCACGCCCGAACAGTTCGTTCAGCATGGTCTTGATTTCGGTTGCAACTATTTTGCAATCGGTTTCAATCCGTGGGATTTCAACCTGATGGCACACAATTACAGCAATATTCTCGAAACTCTCGACGAAAAAATCGGTTACCGTCTGCGTCCGGCGATGATTTGGCGTCGTGAAAACGACGACAAATCGCAGGATCTCGCGATCCAATTGATCAACGACGGTTGCGGCGTTGTCCCCGGCATTTTGACATTAAAAGTCAAATTTCCCGACGGTGAGGAGTTTGCACAAAAACTGCCTGCGGGCGCACCGTTCAAAGGTGATCCGACGCTCTATTCGTTCAGGATCCCGGAAAAATACAATACCGCGACCGAACGTGAAAAGATCACGCTTTCGATGGATATTACCATGCGCGGGAAAACTTATCCCGTTCAGTGGGCAGTGCGACAGGAACTTCTCAATCCGTTTGAAATCACCGTTCCGCTTATCGATTTTGTTGAGTAAAATAATGCGTAAATGCTCCCTCGTCAGAGGGAGCATTTTTTGTTGTATACAACAAACAGAGGAGAGATTGCTCTCTCCTCTGTCAATTTCAGGAAATCTTAATAGCCGTATTCTTCTTCAACGTTCTGCACGCTTTCGTTCGGGCTTGTGCACATAACATCATTGACGTCATAACGAATGATTTCCATTTTAGGTTCTTCAAAAAGATTTTTCATTTCTATCATCCTTTCGTCAATGATTATGCCGAAATTTTAGTTACGGTCACCATCGAAGACTCAATGGTGTACTGCGTTCCGCCCTTGGTGTAAGTGATGTACGCATAGGCAACCAAGTCAGCGGCAGATCGATCGGCATTGTTGTTAATCGTGATCGTGTAGAAACCAACCTTGTCGGTCGGAGTGATCTTATTGTTGATCGCAAAGGATTCCTTGCCGTTGTACGCGTCATCGGAATAACCACGCTTGAAGCCGACTTCGTTAATGGTCACATCCTCATCCGATGTGCTCCAAGTAAGTTGAAGTTTGACCTTGCTTGTGTTTCCAGTAACCGTACGCTCGGCAACGATGATCGAAACGAACGGAAGTTCTTCCGAGCCAGCCTCGATTGTTTGGGTGGTAATTGTCATATCGGCGTTATAGATGAACGAGCAAACCTTGGAGTTCGCACGAACCTTTACGCCGCCCAAATACCAGTCGACCGCTGTACTCTTGCTGAGGGTGAAGGAATCGCCCGGTTTGAGGTTTGTGGTGTTATATGTGTTGCCGTCAACGGTTACGGTAAACGCATTGGTTGCAGACGGTGCAACGAAAGATTTGCTGACAGTAAGTTGGGTACTGCCGTTGTAAGAAACGGTAGCCGTCCAAGTCTGATAGCCGCCACTGGCGGATCCGGATTTTTGAATGTCAACATTCAGATTGCTGAGCGATTCTTCCTCACCGCAGACGGAGCAGATTCTCTTGAATTCCAGCGTCGGAGTTCCGTCATCACCAAGTGTCCATTTGATCGAGTTTTGATAATCATGTGCGGCGGGAATAGTGAAATAACTTCTGTCATATTTCGTTGTAGTGTCAGTGAGAGAACCTGTTGCAAAATAAGCAGAATTGTTATTAGCATTTTTCACATACCAATATTCCAAATTTCCAGGAGTTTTACAAGTGGCTTTCACAGCAGGATAATATGTAAACACTGTAATATCTTTTTGATTGCCATCGACTGCTTTTGTCTTTCCGAAGTCTTTTTGAGTTGTCATCGAAATCGAAACATTCGCATCAGGCATATAAAATGCCAAATCACTCTCTTCTGCAAAAGTCTTGACTTTGTCATTCCCAACTTTAACATTAACTGAAATTAATTTCTTGTTTGTTGTCGAATACGAAAATACAACCTTTGCGCCTGCTTTAACAGCCGAGTCCTTAGAATAACTTACCCCATCAACCGTTTTTACTGTTATGGTATTATTCGACCCAGCATTTACAGTGATCGTGTGCGTCGGATCGGTGACGGCAACGACTGCGGAACTGACTGTGTGAACCTCGGTGTTCTTTGTCCATTTGACCTCACAATAGTAGCCACCACGACTCAAACCGGCAACATTGAGTTTTGATGAAGTCTGTCCCGACAGAGAATTACCGGCGGAATCCTTCCACTGATAGGAAATGGAATAACCGTCCACCGCGCCGGCAGTGACAGTATAACTGTTTCCCTTGCTCGGCTGTTCGGTAATCGCAAACGTCGGACCTGCCGGAGGATCATCTTCCTGTTCGTTAGGCGAATAATTAATACCGAACTTTTCGTCGTTGGATGAAACTAGTTTCGTAACAACCAATTGACCGCCGTCATTGTAACTTTCGACAATTGCAAAAGAATTCAAATCATCGGCGTCGACAGCCGTCTTTGCTTGAAACATAATATAGCAAAGAGTGCCTTCACCGAGGATACTCATATTTGTGGGAACTTTATAGCCGATACCATTTGCATTAGCAGCAGTGAAATAAACAAGACCAGTAGCATAATTTTCGTTATAAGTAGCGGAATCAAGCGTGTCACTCCATGCACCGGAAGCAACAGGGGTGAACTTGTCTTTGTCATAACTTACAAGCAAAAGTGCACCATTCACGCTGACATCCTTATTCGTGGTCGGGTTGCCACTAAAATGCACCTCCAAATAAACATAATCATTCTGTTTTGCGGAAGTCAGTACATTCTTTTCGTTCTGGTTATTGTGCGGATTCAACGATAACGTGATATCCGGTCTTGATCCTTCCCCTACGACGAAGTTACCTGCGGTGGCAAAAACGCCACAAGCACAGAAAATAACGATCATCGTCAGAACAACAATCAGCGTTTTAATAGACTTGTTTCTCATTCCAATCTCCTCCTCGAATTATTTATATCACTGTAATGAGTTTTGCACCATAACGGAGCATAATAAGGGCATCGCTGACGTCAACGGAATCATCATTGGAAACCTTACCGACATAAAGTTGGAATTCTGTAAGAGTTTCAAGTTTTGCACCACAACGAAGTGCCTTCAAGGCATCGGAAACATCAACCGATCCATCGCCTGTAATATCACCGCGTCTAAGGCAATCATACGAAGTCGTCGGCTCGGTCGCGTAGCCGATCGAGAAGGTCTTCATCACGAAGTCATTATTGCCGGTGATATAGAGTGTCATCGGTGTATGACTATCGGCAGTCGTCGGAAGCAAGGGCAGGATATTCATCGTAACGGTGCCGGTATTGCCCACAGTGTACTGGTTAATATAAAGGATCTGACTATCCTGCGTCGGAAGTGCCGTGGTCGAAGTCGTCAACATTGCAACGATTTGCGTACCTTCGGTTACACCCGTGAGCGTGACTTCCAATCGTTCGGATGTCGGATAGAACCATTCAAAGCCTTCCGTGCCGTCGACATTCGCAGGCATCTTCGTGACTTCGCCGGTGGCATTTTTGATCGTAACCGTCATGTCCGAAGGAACTTCACCGGTTTTATAAAACCCGGCGGCTTTGACTTTGTTATATGACAACTCGTCCGCAGCAAAAGCAGCCGAGCCAAGCGCAATGATCATCACGCCGACCAAAAGCAACGCCAAAATCTTCTTTGCTTTTTTCATACTTCGTACCTCACATATATTATATAGGTATAATTACTCGGTTATGTTCGTATTTGTTTTCGTGATCATGAACGAATTACTTCGTCTGATTTTCGACATAACGAACGATCATCGTTGCGACCTGTGCGCGTGTCGCAAGTCCGGTCGGTTTCAATAAATTGTCGGAGCCTTCGACAATTCCATGGTAAATGCCCCAATAAAAACTCGTTTTCGCCCAAGATGCGATCAATCCGCTATCGGGCATCGCATCATAGATCATCGTGAACATCGGATTGGTGTCATTATCAGCACCGTCATAGTTGAAAAGGATCAACACGATTTCCTGACGGGTGATATTGCCAAGCGGTTTGAATTCCGTGGCGGTCTTGCCTTTGACGATGCCGTTTTCAGCCGCCCAGTTGACGGCGTCAGCGTACCAGTCTTTCGAACCGACATCCACAAAGCCGGCGTTTTTAGTGGGCTTCGGCTTACCCGCCATTTTCCAAAGAAGCGTGACAAATTCCGCACGGCTCATATTTTTGGAAGGTTTGAAGGTACCGTCGGTATAACCGTCGATATATCCGGCGACGTGTGCCTTTTCAACAAATTCATACGACCAGTGCGATGCGGAAACATCGGAAAACGTCTGATATGTCGGTTTGACGGGATCCGGGATTATGGGATCGACGGGCGTTTCGTCGACAGGATCATCAATGAGGACAACGGGATCGGATTGAATGCTTTCACCCGCGAATGACAAAGGAAGTTTATTGTCATCAATATCGGTGATATAACTGCCGTTGAGAGTAAATACCGGATCGCCAGTAGCAAGCACGGTAAAACGGAATGTTGCAATCGTCCCGTTTTCGGTCGCGGGAGAAATAGCAACCGCACCGATTATTGCGCCGCCGATGGCATTCGGATTTGATATGAACGTCATTCCGTCCGCGACAGTGCCTTGAATAATTTCATCACAACGAACAACCGCATGATCGAAGCCGAGACTCACATTCAGTGCGTTGAAACCGGGGTTGCCGGAAATATCAAGTGTGAGTGTAAAACTTTCGCCGACCGAAGGAAGTGAAGGACGGTTGATCGTAAGCACAGTGGTATCGGCAGACGCCGGAATAATCATCGCAACGAGTACCGAAACGATCAAAAGAAAGGACAGAAGCGTTTTTTTCATAATGTCATCCTCTGATGATGATTTTTGCGAAATATGTGCGGAAATGCAAATATTTTGGCAGATTATCGAAGATATTTGATCAAGGAAAGTTACGAAAACATTCCTGCGAAAACGCAATATCCCCACGCATATTTATATTTGTAAATATTATACCAAACTCGAACGAAATTATCAAGCATTTTTTCGCATAAATTTTCGATATTGACGGCTTTGTCACGGCAAAATTTCAATTCTGTCAAAACTATTCTGTCAGACGACGAAAATACAGAGTATTACGTCAACTTCAAGACAGATCTCCGGCAAAAAATCCTTTATTTCGAGAGCAAAGAGGGCTAAAAAGGGCTTTTGAACAAAAAAAAGAATGTTAATGACTTGTTGCGAAATGTCGTTTTGACGATTTTTCACGAATAACACAATGATTTTTTATTAAAAACGCTCAGCATAACCGCAGTGTTTACATAGTTCTTCGGATGGTTTTCTACGGGAAAATCCGTCGATGATTGCCTGCGCACGCGGTGAAGACAGAATGAAATCGAGATCGCGGTCAAAGAGGTTTCCGAGAGCGATTGTACCGTCACAATCAAGGCAGCACGGAACGACGGTGCCGTCAGCAAGCACGCCGATCTGATCACGAAGTCCATAGCAAAATCCCACTTTACGTTCGGGTGCATTTTCATCCGGCCAATCGAATTCTTCGCCGAATTCGAGATATAGTTTTTCGGCGAATTTCAGTCCATTTCGCGTTTTCGTTCCCTCACCGAAGCGTGAGATCACGGCATGATATTTTTCACTGTCACGCCCCTCAACCCAAAGGCGAAGCACGGTAATGATCCCGTTCCGTGACGCTTTTTCGGCAAAGTCAAAAACCGAATTCAGATAGTTTTCACTACATTCAGCGCAATGTAAACTGATTGCGCAACGTCTGATTTTTCCATCTATCAAAGCATTTCCCGTGCTTTCAAGCAGCGTTCCGTTCGTGACGACGTTTACCGACAGTTCCGCTTTTCTTGCAATTTTCAAAATCTCAGCAAGTTCAGGATGAAGAAGCGGCTCCCCCATCAAATGAAGATAGATATGCTCCGTATAGTCCTTGATTTGTTCAACGATCTGCGCAAATTCCTTCGCTGACATTTGACGCGGCTCGCGTCTTGTTCCCGGACAAAAACGGCATTGAAGATTGCAGATATTGCCGATCTCTATATATACTTTTTTGAATTTCTTTGGCATAATCATACTTTATCGTCATGCAAGTAATTTACAAAAAATTCGTTTTCTTCGACTGCGGTGGATTCGATAATCGGCATTATTCCATCGGGGTATGAGTCGCAATCAATTAGACGCATACCTTTATGCAGGAAGTAATTTCGATCACGATAGGTGCGAATACCGAACGCTTCTATTTCGCCCTCGATTTCCGAATTAAACACCTTTGCGTTGAATTTGCACGCACGTCCTGCCGTTTCCGCGAATCGAAAAATCAGACCGTCACGATCCTCCGCCGCTTTGACTGCGATCAGTGCAACATTTTCACAATCGCAGGCGTAGAAAGATCCGGCTTGCGGAAGGCTTCCTTTGTGAAAAGTTTCGGGAATAGCGAGAAAATAAGTGTTTAATTCTTCCGCCGCGTCCGCAATCTTTCCGATATTGCCCGAATACGGACAAATTGCCCAGTGGAACTCCGTCCAGCCCGTATCCTGTGCAATCATTCGATCGTCACGTACTCCATAATGATCCGCAAAATAACAAGTCCGAACGGCAACAAACGCGCACTCGCTTCCGACGGCGGACGCAGAGTATTTCGAGTCATTCAAAATCGCGATCCCGCAGCCGTCCTTGCCCATAATCATATATCTTTGCATCGGTTTTTCGCGACCGTTTGGCAAGATCTCGTGCATCATTCCACCGGGTTGTTCACGGATAAATTCTGCATTTTCAATGCCCGTATCAAAAATGAATTTGACGATCACCTCAGGATCTTCCATAAAGATCCTCGTACGAACACTCAAACATTCTTCGCCCGGATGAAGGGAATAAACACTGTCGATTTTGTTGTTTTTCCACGTTTTTTGCACACGAATTGCGACCTCGGCAGGACCGTTTTCTACAATTGAAATTTTCGCATTTCCGAAGGTTCCGATCACTTTATCAAAGACGAATTGATTATGCGCCCAAGTGTCATTTTCATGGTCATCAATAGCAACGACACGGGTGCCTTTCGCCCCGAGTATATTTTGACCATTCACCGTATACGAAACGATTTCCCCCGTTTTGCCGTCAAATTCAACGCGAACAATGCCATTTTCGATCACATTTTTTCGTACTTTTAATCCCGTGTCGGTTTCATCCTTTTCTCCGACGGAATAACACCAAAAAGTCTTATAGCCGAACGCCGGAACTTCGGCGATGAAGCGCGTAACAAATTGATCCTTTTCGCCGTTTGTATGCTCGCCTCGCACCATTTGGCAAGGATAGCGTCGACCGTTTTCGTCCTCAACGCGAATACAACTCGGACGATGCACATCAACAGGAATTCTGACCCCATGCGAAAGCGGATTGAACACGACCACGGGACCGCCCAATTCATCACCGTCCCAAACAGAGCCCCACTTTTTGGTGAAGTGGTTTCGTTCAAGTCCCTTGGATGTATCGATCGCCCAACTGATTTTTTGTACGGCGGCGTTTCCCGTTCGATTTGCAAATGCAATTGCGGCGTTCATTTCGGCGTATGCGTCATCGTATGCAGATCGGATCGAACATCCGCAGAGGATGTCATGAAACTGATTGAAAAGCACCTTTTTCCATACATCGTCGAATTTCGGTATTTCGGAGAATTCGCGTAAAATATTCGCACTCATCACCGAAAGTTTTTCGGCGTTGACCAATCGGTTTTCCGCCTTTCGATTGAGCATTTTTATCGTGTGATTTGCCGAATAACACCCGCTTGCATGATTTTGCAGGTCACCTTCATATGTCGGAATTTCACACTTATTCTCACGAATATCATCAAAATAAGTATCAGGGTCGCTGAATTGATAATTATTTTTCCCCTTGAAGGCATCCAAAATCTCGATATTTTGAATTGTTGGCGCACCACCGTGATTGCCAACTCCGTAGAAAAACATCATCGGAGCCGTCTGCATACTTGCGTATTCATCAAATTCCTTCAACAAGTCGCGACAAGTCTCATCATCCTGCAAATCATAGCCGTATGCGCCGTAAATACGGAATGCCATGACCTCGCTTTCTCCGCATTTCCAACGGAAGGTATGACTGTCGAAATCATAACTTTTCTCGTTTCCATTTGAAGGACGAAGGAAAACGTAATTTTTCATTCCTGCGGCGTTAAGTAAGCGCGGCAATGTGGACGAGTGACCGAAAGAATCGACATTGTACCCCGTCAAAACCTCAATGCCGAATTTATCAATAAAATAGTTTTTCGAGTAAAGAAAATGTCGCATAAAACTTTCCGCCGACGGAATATTAACGTCGGGCTGAATCCACATTCCACCAACGATCTTCCACTGTCCTTTTGCGACGGCTTTCTTGATCTCGTCAAACATTTCGGGACAGTTTTGCTCCACCCATTCATAATAACTTGCACAGGCGCATGTAAAAACAAAATTCGGAAAATCCGCAATTCGATCGAGTGCCGAACGAAAGGTTGCCTTAATTTCCGCAAAACCCTCCTCATATCTCCAAAGCCAAACGGGATCAATATGCGCATTTCCGATCAAATGTACGCGATTTTTCGCATTATCTTCATTCATGATTTGATTTCCTTTCCGAAATGTTTCGTGTTTTCATACACGTGTTGTGTCGTTCGGCGTTTCAACTTCCATTTTTTATCGAAAATAAAGCAATCATCGCGCTTTTTTCACGATGATCCGTCATCGAATTTGCGTGCTTTTGAATTTTCATTCTTTTTTCATCCTTAATATACCACAATACTAACCATTGTTCAACACCTCCGGTTTGCTCATTTTATTGCATTTTTTCCAAATTTGAATTTTTTCCGTTCAAACTGTTGCCTTCTCCTATTTAATATGATATACTATCCAACGGTAAACTATGGTGTAAATTACGGCCATCTGTCCGCATTGTATCGACCGGGCGGAGTGGGCCAATTATGAATTTTGAAAAGGAGATCCAACATGCCCGAAAAATTCGTTTATCTCTTTTCCGAAGGCAACGGCAGTATGCGCAACCTGCTCGGCGGAAAAGGAGCAAACCTCGCTGAGATGACTAATCTCGGTATGCCCGTCCCGCAAGGCTTTACGGTAACCACCGAAGCCTGCACGAAGTACTACGACGACGGTGAAACCATCGCCCCCGAGATCCAGCAGGAAATCCTTACTTACCTTGCCAAACTTGAAGAAATCTCCGGCAAGAAGTTCGGTGATGCCACCAATCCTCTTCTCGTTTCCGTCCGTTCCGGTGCCCGTGCCTCCATGCCGGGTATGATGGATACTATTTTGAACCTCGGCCTCAACGACACCGTTGTCGAAGTTCTCGCCAAGCAGTCCGGCAACCCCCGTTGGGCATGGGACTGCTATCGCAGATTTATTCAGATGTATTCCGACGTCGTTATGGAAGTCGGCA
>DCHG01000015.1 GCA_002315595.1 Clostridiales bacterium UBA1758
ATGCACGAAAAATACGGCGTCGGCGGCGACGGCGACATCACATTTGTCACCACCGGCGGTCAGCAGGTCATTGAACTTGCCGCCAAAGTTCTCGTCAACGAAGGCGATACCGTCCTTTGCGAAGCACCGAGTTTCGTGGGTGCGCTGAATGCGTTCCGTTCGTATAAGGCAAACCTCGTCGGCATCCCGATGGACGCCGAGGGCGTGGATGTCGACCGATTGGAGCAGGCACTGAAAACCGAAAAAAACGTCAAACTCGTCTATCTCATCCCGACGTTCCAAAATCCGTCGGGTTGCACGCTTTCGCTTGAACGCAGAAAACGCGTTGCGGAACTCGCCGAAAAATACAATGTCTACGTCATCGAGGACAACCCGTACTTCGACCTGCGCTATTCCGGCGAATACGTTCCGCCGATCAAGTGCTTTGACAAAGCCGGCCGCATCATTTATGCCGGATCGTTTTCAAAGGTGCTTTCGCCCGGAATTCGCATCGGCTACACCGTCGCTCCGGCGGAGGTCGCAAACAAGATGATCGTCGCAAAACAGGTTTCCGATGTTCACACGAATTTGTTTTTCCAAATGCTCGTCGGCGATTATTTGATGAAATACGACCTCGATCAACACATTGCGCAGATTTGCGATATCTACAAGAAAAAATGCAATCTCATGATTGAACTCGCCGAAAAGAATTTCGGTGACCGCGTGAGTTTCATCCGTCCCGACGGCGGTCTTTTCATGTGGTTCACCATTCCGGGCGGCAGGAATTCGTTCGATTTCTGCAAGATGGCGAGTGCCAAAAAGGTCGCCGCCGTTCCGGGCAATTCCTTCTCGGTCGACGAAAGCGAAATCTCGTCTTCGTTCCGCTTGAATTTCTCACTCGCCACTCCCGAACAGATGCAAAAGGGCATGGCGATCCTCGGTGAAACGCTGACTGAATTTCTGAAATAGTCGATTTTGTATTTTAAGGAGTAACAAATGGACAATCTTGAAAAAAAGACGATATTTTCAGGCATCAAGCCCTCGGGCGAACTGACGCTCGGTTCGTATATCGGCGCAATTCGCAACTGGGTTGACTTGGAAGATGAATACAACTGCATCTATTGTATCGTCGATATGCACGCCATCACCGTCCGTCAGGAACCGGCGAAACTTCGTGCGCGCACCATGCAGCAACTTGCACAGTACATCGCGTGCGGACTTGATCCCGAAAAATGTATTCTGTACGTGCAGAGCCATGTGCCCGCACACGCGGAACTCGGCTGGGTGCTTGGGTGCTACACGATGTTCGGCGAACTTTCCCGTATGACGCAGTTCAAAGACAAATCCGCAAAAAACGCCGATAACATCAACGGCGGTCTGTTCACCTACCCGGTGCTGATGGCGGCGGATATTTTGCTTTACCAGACTGATCTTGTCCCGGTCGGCGAAGATCAGAAACAGCATGTCGAAATCTGCCGTGACATCGCGGAACGCTTTAACAATGTCTACGGTCCGACATTCAAAATGCCCGTGCCTTTCATTCCGAAGGTCGGCGCAAGAGTTATGTCGCTTTCCGATCCGACCAGCAAAATGAGCAAGTCCGAGGAAGACTCCGGCGGATGCGTGCTTGTTCTCGACAAGCCGGACGACATTATGCGCAAATTCAAACGCGCCGTCACCGACAGTGACGCCGAGATCCGTTTTGATCCCGAAAAGAAGCCCGGCGTGTCAAATCTGTTGCAGATCTATTCCGCAACTCAGGGCTGCACGATCGCACAGGCGGAAGCAGACTTTGCGGGCAAGGGCTACGGCGATTTTAAAACCGCCGTCGGCGAAAGCGTCGTCGAATGTCTGCGGCCGATCCGTGAAAAGACCGAAGAACTTATGGCAAACAAGGATTACCTTGAAAAGATCATGAAGGACGGCGCGGATCACGCCGCGTATCTTGCACAGAAAACGCTTTCGAAGGTTTATAAAAAGGTCGGCTTTGTCGCCCGTCCGCGATAATTGCCGATACAGGTGAAATTATGAAAATGGATCTGAGTTTGGTCGGAATGGCCGCCATCGGCTTTGGCGTGGCGTTCATTCTCGCCTTTGCGCTGACGCCGCTTGTGAAAATGCTTGCACATAGTGTCGGTGCAATTGATGTTCCGCGTGACAACCGCAGGATGCACCATGTTCCCATTCCGCGTCTCGGCGGACTTGCGATCTTTCTCGGCTTTACGTTCAGCGTGCTGATTATGGTCGCCCTCGGCGTCATTGAAATGAGTACGCAGTTCCGCGGAATGCTCATCGGTGCGGTCATCATCGTCGTACTCGGTGCGGTCGATGACGTGGTCGCCCTCCCGGCTTTGCCGAAATTCATTGTACAGATCGCCGCCGCCGTCGTTGTCGTATTGCACGGCGTGACGATCCAATCCATTGCAAATCCTTTCTCCGCAACCCGCCCGTATATCAGTTTCGGGATTTTCAGCGCACCGATCACGGTATTTTGGATCGTGGCCATCACCAACGCCGTCAACCTTATCGACGGGTTGGACGGACTTGCCGTCGGCGTTTCCTCGATCGCCGCGTTCTCGATGCTCGTCGTCGGACTCATCGTTTCCGATCCGGCGATGGTACTGCTTCTCGGTGCGCTTGCGGGTGCGTGCATCGGGTTTTTGCCATATAACTTCAACCCTGCAAAGATCTTTATGGGCGACACCGGCGCACTGTTTCTCGGCTTTATGCTTTCGACGGTATCCATTATCGGACCGTTCAAGTATTACGCGGTGATCTCGTTTGCTGTGCCGTTTCTCATCCTCGGATTGCCGATCTTCGACACCGCCTTTGCCATTATCCGCAGAGTCCTTCACGGACAGAGTCCGATGCAGGCGGATCGCGGTCATGTGCATCACCGTTTGATCGACATGGGCTTTTCGCAGAAACAGAGCGTCACGATTTTGTATATCCTTTCGGGGATCCTCGGACTGACCGCCGTAGTGCTGACCAAGTCGGGTGAGATCAAGGCGATCCTGCTCGTCATTGCGATTATTGCCGCCCTCGTTATCGGTGCGGAAGCCGTTTTGCAAAATCATCGTGCCAAAGACGACGAACAAACCACTGAAAATGAAAATAATGCCGGTGATCAGCCGGAAGATAAAGGAAGATAAAAATGCTTGATATTAAATTTGTACGCGAAAACCCGGAAATCGTAAAGGAAAACATCCGCAAAAAATTCCAGGATGCGAAACTTCCCCTTGTTGACGAAGTTTTGGAACTCGACGGCGAGCGTCGTGCCGCCGTATCCGAAGCCGACGCCCTCCGCGCAGACCGCAACAAACTTTCCAAAAGTATCGGCGCACTGATGGCGCAGGGAAAGCGTGAGGAAGCCGAAGCCACCAAAAAACTCGTCACCGACGAAGCCGATCGCCTGAAAGCGTTGGAAGAAAAGGAAGCCGAACTGGACGAACGCATTTTGAAGATCATGATGACCATTCCGAATATCATTGATCCGATCGGAACGCTCGGATCAATGATATTCGGAATGGT
>DCHG01000058.1 GCA_002315595.1 Clostridiales bacterium UBA1758
TCGATTTTCGGCTGTTTTCGGCGTTATTCTCGTGTTTTCGAGAGTATTAAACTCTCAACTCCTTATTCCCACTCGATAGTTGCGGACGGTTTCGGGGTGATATCCCAAAGCACGCGGTTGACACCCTTGACTTCGGATGTGATACGGGCGACAATTTTCTGCATCATCTTGAAATCGAGTTCCGCGCATTCCGCGGTGACGGCGTCAACGGTATTGACGGCACGGATGACGACCGGCCAATCATAGGTACGCTTTCCGTCCGTAATACCGGTGGACTTGAAATCCGGGACAACGGTGAAATACTGCCAAACCTTGCCTTCAAGGCCGTTCTTGGCGAACTCTTCACGAAGAATTGCGTCGCTTTCACGGACGGCTTCCAAACGGTCACGGGTGATTGCACCGACGCAGCGGACGCCGAGTCCCGGTCCCGGGAACGGCTGGCGGTAGACCATACCGTCGGGAAGACCGAGTTCCTTACCGACAACGCGCACTTCGTCTTTATACAGAAGTTTCACCGGCTCAACAAGTTCGAAATTCAATTCCTTCGGCAGTCCACCGACATTGTGGTGGCTCTTGATGCCGTCAGATTCGAGAATATCCGGGTAAATCGTGCCCTGAGCAAGAAAACTGATACCGTCGAGTTTCGCGGCTTCTTCTGCAAATACTTCAATGAATTCTGCGCCAATAATCTTACGCTTTCTTTCCGGTTCATCAACACCGGCAAGTTTATCGAGGAAACGGTCAACCGCGTCAACATAGATCAGATTGGCGTTCATTTCATCGCGGAAAACCTTGATGACCTGTTCCGGCTCGCCTTTACGCAAAAGACCGTGGTTGACGTGGACACAAACGAGTTGCTGACCGACGGCTTTGATCAAAAGTGCGGCAACAACGGAGGAATCGACACCGCCGGAGAGGGCAAGAAGCACCTTCTTGTCACCGATCTGCGTACGGAGAGCCTTGATCTGTTCATCAATGAATGCTTTGGCAAGTTCGGGGGTATTGATACGTTTCATCGTATCAGGACGCTTGTTAGGATCGAACATTTTCATTCTCCTTATCAAAATAATCCGCGGCGAATGGGAAGAAAAACCATGGCTTCGCCACGAAAAGCCTTTATTATGCCAATTATTATACCAAAAAGTTTCGCTTTACACAATCGGAAAAACAAACGAGTGTCCGCAAAAGCAGACACTCGTTTTTGTAAAAAATTATAAATTGGTATAGTTGTCGAAATAGCCCTGAACGAGGACGATCGGGGTGCCTTTATCACCGGAGCCGCTGGTCAGGTCGCAAAGCGATCCGATGAGGTCAGTCAACTGACGCGGGGTGGTACCCTCGCTCGCCATACGACCGACAAGGCTAGATCCATCCTTGGCTCGGATTTTGTCGCTGATGGCGTTACGCAACTCATCGCCGGAGAGTTTTGCAAACTCGTTATCGGCGAGGTATTTCAGTTTGAGTTCGTTCGGGGTGCCTCTGAGTCCTTCGGTATAAGCCGGAGAAACGCAGGGATCGGCAAGTTCCCAAATTTTACCCTGCGGATCCTTGAACGCGCCGTCACCGTAGATCATGACCTCGATGTTTTTGCCGGTGGCTTCGACAAGGAGTTTATGGGTGCGCTCAACGAATTCGGTGCAAAGACGCGGGAAGAGTTTGACACGGTTTTCGTCGGCCTTATTGGAGCCGAGAAGACCGAATTTTTCATTAAAACCGCTACCGCCGACGGAAGCCGTCATAATATCGTCAAGACCGAGGACGACCTTGGCACCGGCGGCTTTCAACAGACGTTTGGAACGGGCGCGAGTGTGAATATCGCAGGTCAAAATATGATCGGCATACGGAAGAATGGCAACGGCACGGTTGGCGAAGATGATTTCCGCCTCTGCACCGGCATCTTCGATCAGTTTCTGATAGTAGGCAACATAGTCGACGCCGGTGAATTCATGCTTGTTTTCACCGAAAAGGCGACGATATTCCGCCAAAGAAAGAACATCGGTGTATGGATCGACGCCGGCTTCATCCAAACGGTCGAGTGAAACCAAGCAATTGCCGACTTCGTCGCTCGGATAACTGAGCATCAGGACGACCTTTTTGCAACCCATGGCAATACCACGCAGGCAGATCGCAAAGCGGTTGCGGGAGAGGATCGGGAAAATAACGCCGACGGTTCCGCCGCCGAGTTTGGCACGGACATCGGAAGCAATATCGTCGATGGATGCGTAGTTGCCCTGCGCACGCGCAACGATGGATTCGGTCACGGATACAACATCACGGTCACGAAGTTCAAAATTCTCGCTCTGTGCGGCTTCGAGGATGCTGTTGCATACGATCTGCGGCAAATCATCACCTTCACGGATGATCGGGCAACGAATACCACGAGAGACTGTACCGACTTTTCTTTCCATTTTAAAAGACCACCAATTTTTTGGATTTATACCCTAATTCCTTAGTGTACGTTTCATTATATCACTTATTAAGCATTTTTTCAATATGGCAAAAAAGTACGAAATTATAACAAAACAACGGTACTTCTTTGGATATGCAACCCGAAAAAGCACCGTCGTTTGATTGACTGACAAATCTGTTTTATTCTGCGTTCACGAGAAGAAGCGAACAACCGTCGCCGTCCGCCGCTTCAATTCCCGTATAGGAATTATATGAGCATTGGATGTAAATCTCCTGTCCCTCGGCAATCTCGACCTCACCTTCGCCGACAAGTGCCGCTTCGTTTGCCTGCGGCAGATAGCGGAGTGCGTCGTCAAACGGCTCATCGAGGACGAAAACCTTCCACTCGATGTCTTCATCGCCCTTTGCGACCAATTCGTAGGTGCCGGAAACCACGCAGGTGAATTCGGCAAAGCCGTAGCCTTCCCAGCAATCCTTCGCATCGACTTCAAAGCCGACCGGCTCCGTTTCTTCGCCGTTTTCCTCGGATGCTTCGGAATAATCGACCGTATCGATATCGGTATCCTGCGTTTCACCCGCCATATCGGGATCGATCGAAGGTTCAACTTCATTTTTTGCGAATTTCGTCCACGGCTTCCAAGCCAAAACGAGCGCGGTGCAAAGGATGGCCACGCCAATGGCGATCAACCATTTTTTCATCAAAATCATTCCTTTCATTGAAGTGCGGATTTGACGAAACTAATTCGGAAAAGTTCCCGATTATAGTTCCCTATTGATCACATTCGCCCGCACTGTACGCCGCCCACACGCGTTCAAACCAACCGTCCGCTTCGGGCATCGGACGAACCGGGCGTGATACGGTCACAAATTCAGCACCGTCATAGCGAAGCGTTTGGATGCGAGTTCGCATTTCGGTGATTTCGGGAGTTTCTTTGCCGTTTTGCATACAGACCGCACCTCCACGGCTTCCGCAGATCTTTGCCGAATTGAGCATAGCGTGGCAGTATGCCGCACGGCAGGCGCACATATTGTAGGCGGTGACGGCGGCGGAAAGCGTCGAACGTTCCGCCCGTACCTTTTCAAACCATGTCTTGAATTCGCCGTCGAGTTTTCGGCAAAGTTCTTCCATTTTTTCGGTTTCACGAAGTTGGGATGCATCATTGCTCATCGAGCGAGCCTCGTCCGCGTCGATTTCGGCGTAATTTTCTCCGTTCTTTTGAATCATCACGCCGTATTTTCGTTCGGCTTCCGCCGCGGAAAACAGACAAAACGCCTCATCGGATGCAAAACATTGCTTGGCGGCAATATTGCGTGCGGCACGCATTGAGCCGACCTGCCCGGAATTCAGTGCCGAGCCTCCCGGGCGGCGCAATCCATGCGTTCCCGCCGCTTCGCCGACAATGTAAAGGTTCTCGGTGTTGACGCTTTTCCAAAATACATCGACTGCCGCACCGCCGTTGTTATGTTGCGCGCAAACGGCAATGTCGAGAAGTTCGTTTGCGATGTCAATTCCGTGCGAACGGTAAAGTTCGATCGCCTTCGGATTCATCGCTATCAAACGCGCAAACGGCGAGTCAAAGATCAGACCGCCGGAATTTTTGATATAATTTCTCGCCTCATCCGTGAGGATCCCGAAGGCTTCATCGAGTCCCGACGGGTTGTGCGTAAAATCGAGGGCGACCTGCCCGCCTGCTTCACATTCACGGTGGACAAGAACGTCGATCAAGGACGATCCGTTCACTTTTGCGGAATCAAAAGGCCACTGATACCCCTTTAAAAAGGTGTATTCGATAATTTTTTCGTCGGATAAAGAGTCCCGCAAGAATTCGCGTGTCACGCCGTTTCGGGTGGAAACATAGCGTGGCAGGCACTGCTGATAGGTGCCCGACAAATTCCAACGAAACTTCGTCGACGCAAGACCGTACTGCCATTCGGCAAGATTTTGCATTTCAACGCCTGCACGGATCATCGCACCCGTTGCGCCGTTTTGGCTTTCGGGATAGACCGAACGCGCATACATTCCCGCAGGAGCCCCCGTCGCCATGACGGTATTGCCCGCAGAAAATGCGGCAAATCCACCCTCTTTGTTGACGGCGGTAATGCCATGACATTCACCGTCGCGACAGATGAGATCCGCCACCGACCATCCGTCGTAGACCTTGATCCCCTTTTCGATGACGAGGTTGCCGAGGGCTTCCGCCATCTGTTTCGATGTCAGCGGGCCGACGCTGGTTGCACGGGTACGCGGATCGTGGTCGGTCTTGTAGCCCGGAAATTCGCCGTAGCGGTTATAGGGAAACGGAACGCCCGCTTCAACCAAACGAAAAAAACACTGCACCGATCCCGCGGCTTCCGCAAGGGCGTTATCGCCGTCCGTGCATCCGCCGGAAAACAGTGTTTCCGCCATGCTTTCGACGGAATCCGCCCTACCGCCCTGTAAGGACAGTTTGTAATAGGTCTGCTTATCCGAGCCTGCATTGCGACTTGTTCCGTTCAAAAAACCGTCCGTGACGATCGCAACATCCTTGACACCGTAATCATATAAACGGAGTGCGGCATTGAGTCCAGCGGCTCCGCTTCCGACGACAATGGCGGCGTGAGAGTAAACGACCGCCATCTTATAATCTCCTCAAATGGAAGCCGCCGTCGACATCAATGACCTGACCGGTCGAGAACGGCAGATATCCGAGTGCGATTGCGGCGACCGCGGAAGCAATGTCTTCCGGCTCGCCCCAACGTTTGATGGGCGTGACTCCGCCACCGATGAGATTGTCGTACTTTTCGGTGACGGTACTGGTCATATCCGTGCGGATAATGCCCGGACGGATCTCATACACATTGATCCCGTACTCGGCAAGGCGGTCGGCAAACAACATCGTCGCCATGGAAACGCCCGCCTTTGAAATGCAGTATTCCCCACGGTTGGTCGACGAGGTATATGCCGACATTGAAGACACATTAACGATCATCGCGGGATTCTTTTGGGTGATCATTTCCTTCGCCACCGCCTGCGTCAAAAAGAAACTTCCGCGCAGATTGATACCGAGAACGGTGTCAAAACTTTCCTCGGTCATATCGAGAAGATCGGCGCGTACCTTCGGCGCAACGCCCGCATTGTTGACGAGCAGGTCGATGGACGGCAGATTTTTCTTTGCATTTTCCACAAGTGCCTCACGGGCTTCACGGTCGGCAAGATTTCCCCCAGTGTAGTAAATTTTGCCGCCGCACTCATTTTCAACCTTGACAATATCGTCTTTCACGGCGTCCGCCGAACGGTGACCGAGTACCGCGACCTCAAATCCTTCCCGAAGCAGACGCTTCGTGATACCGAGTCCGATCCCGCGCATACCGCCGGTGACGATCGCACCTTTTTTATCCATCATGATAACTTCCTTTCACACGTGTTCCGCAACGCGCTTTTCATCAATGGGCGGTTTGCCTTCCCGTCCTGCGCGATAGATCGGCAGATAGGTCGCACTGTCGCGGACGACACAACCCGTGCAAACGCCGGAATCACGCATGATATGCGTGCATTTACTGCAACAGACACAGCATTTATTGCGATCCATTCCGCCCGCAAGAATATCCTTTGCGAAGTCGGGGTACGCAAACGACTGTCGTCCGAACCCGGCGAACGCGCAGTTGCCGTTTTCGATCAAAGCCGCCGCAACATTTGCGCCGTATTCGCGCAGCCAACTAAATCCGCTTGCGACGACCGGGACGCCCGGAACCGCCTTCTGTACCGCACTTGCCGCACGGTGCAGGTCATTTACGCCACGGAGTTGATGTTCGCTCGAACGATATCCGCCGCCGTCGTACGGACGGTTCATATGCGGTGTGAAATACGGATTTCCGCCCGTGATGTCGATGAGTTCCACGCCGTCTTCCCGAAGAAGCGGTGCAAGGCGTTCGATCTCGCCGAGGTCGACCTCGCCTTCGGCGGTCGATCCCCACCCGAACGGATATTTCATTCTGTCGTAGGCATTGATACGCGTCGCAATGATGAGGTCTTCCGGCACTGCCGACTTAACGGCACGGATGACGGTACGCAAAAAACGCGTTCTGCCGTCAAAGTCCCCGCCGTATTTTCCCGGACGGTTCCATGAACCGAGAAGTTCGCTGATGAGGTATTTATGGCAGGCCTTGATGTCCACCCCGTCAAATCCTGCCTTTGCGGCGAGTACCGCGGACTTGACATATAGACCGATGAGTTCGTCGAGTTCTTCATCCGTTATTATTCTGCCCGGATTGGTCGGCACGTCAAGGATGTCGTTGTGCCATGCCTTGATAGCGGCAGGTTTGCCTTCCGGCTTACTGTATCTGCCGGAGTGCGTGAGTTGCAAAATGACGACCGGCTCGGCATTTCCGCTATCCACCGCCCAGCGTTTGATGTCACTGACGAGTTGCGTGTATGCCTCCAAATTGTCCTCGTTCAACATCAGTTGGCGCGGATTGGCGCGACCGTCGGCTTTGACGGCGCAGGCTTCCATCCAAATCAATCCCGCACCACCGCGTGCAAAGCGTTCATATCTGCGGCGGGTGAGATCCGACGGCGTGCCGTCAAATTCGCCGTCGCACCCCTCCATCGGATTGAGTGCGATACGGTTTGGCACGGTTTTACCGTGAATGATCATCGGACGCGACAGCGGCGAAAGATCCTCCTGCACTGCGATCTCCACACACTGCGCCGCAATATCCGCTTTCAGTTCATCAAGCGTGCGATAATTGAAACGAACCATTTGAAATCTCCTAACCAAAAATCTTTATTCATATTATATCACAAGACAAAACATTTTCAATATCATTTGCAATCTCATTGCGTGGCGGTTATAATTACCTCGGAGGGATCAATATGAAATTTTCACCCGAAACACTTGATTTTTTAATCGAAAACCGTCTGCACAACAGTAAAGAATGGTATCACGACCACCTTGATACATATAAAAAATACGTCGCATCTCCCATCGAAGAACTTGCCGCGGCAGTTGCTCCGCGTATGATGGAAGTCGACGATCGTATCGTGTGTAATCCGCGGATCGGTCGTTCGATCTCTCGCATTTACCGCGATACGCGCTTTACAAAAGATAAATCACTGTTCCGCGACAATCTGTGGATCAATTTCATGCGCGACAAGCATGAGCATTACGATCAGCCGGGATTTTTCTTTGACATCTCCCCCGACGGTTTCACCTTCGGTTGCGGATATTATTGGATGGAGCGCGGCACACTCGACGCCATGCGTTCGATGATATTGCGCGGAGATCCCGTGTTTGAGGATGCCCGCAACGCCTATGAAACCCAATCGCTTTACAGCATCGAGGGTACGATGTATAAACGCTCCAAATACCCGACGCAACCCGAAAACCTGCGTCTTTGGCTCGACCGAAAAGATCTCTCCTTCATCGCCCGCAGTGACGACTACGACCTGCTTTTTTCCGACAAATTGGCGGATTATCTCATCGAAAATCTGCCGAAACTTGCGCCGGAATATGAATTTATGCTCAAATGCGAAACCGAACAAGGACTCTGAAATGACGCAAAATGCCCCCCGCCGAATATTCGGCGGGGGTTTGATCATTCTTTTGTGAAGCAATAGGTCTTTTTGCCCGCCGTCAGTTCGTCGGTCGAGGCGGTCGTTTTCCATCCGTCCGCGACAACGATCCTGCCGTGAATTCCATTGGGACACTCAACCGTGAGTTCGACGGAATTTCCTTTTCTTGTCCACTCCGCCGAAACGCGACCTTTCGCCGACTCAAAAAACGCCGATGCGAAATCAAGGTCTTCGATAAAATGCGGACGGATCTCAAACTCGGTCGGATCCGTCATTTTCGGATTGGGGCGGATACCCGCAACGCATTGGATCATCCAACTGCTGATGTCGCCGAGAAAATGGTGATTTTGCGACTGAACTTCGCCGTTTGCATCGGCAAAACTTTCCCACAATGCCGTTGCGCCGTTTTTGATCCAATATCCGTAACCCGTGCGCTTTTCCGAAACGATCATTCGGTAGGCAAGGTCGGCATACCCCTTTTCCGCAAGAAGGTGGAAAATATAGCGCAGTCCGATCATTCCGCAGGCGTTTTCGCCGTCGTTTCGGTCGATGATCCCGATCAGTCTCGCCATGGCTTCGGGGATCTCATTTTCATCAAACAACCCACAACCGATCGCCACCGCCTGCGAACTTTGGCAATCGCCCGCGACCGTCATCGACGAAAAGTCGATCAGTTTGGCACGGAATTTTTGCCTTAATTCCCGTGCGACATGGATCGCGAAATCACGCGCAAACTCATCGCCGATCTCACCGAACAAAAACGCGGCACGATTGGCATAATCATAAACAAGCGCGGTATTTGTCACCGTCACGGGGGCGGAGATCCCGCCCTTTTCCCACAGATACGGATCCACCCAATCGCCGAGTCCGTTTGCAACCAAGCCGTCCGCGTCACGGTGTGTGACGGCATAATGCAGATACCGAAGCATCGTATGCGCATTTTCGCGGATGACCTCGGTGTCGCCGTCGAATTTGTAAATATAGTACGGCAAACCGATACAAACGAGATCCCATGCGGCACCGTTGCCCCATGCAAACCCCCATCCGCCGGTCGGGACAATTCCGGGCAAATTGCCCTCCTCATTCTGTACCGCACGAATATTTGTCAGCCATTCTTTTAGGCTTGCCTTCATATCAAAATTGAGAAGCATATGCTCGGCGGACATATTCGCGTCCCCCGTCCAACCGTTTTTTTCACGGTGCGGGCAGTCCGTCGGAAACCATTGGAAGTTGGAAAGGTCGCTGTTTCGCGCGCAGGCGTAAAGCCGATTGAGCGTTTCATTCGAGCATTGAAAACCCGCCCTCGAACGAAAATCGCCGTTCAACACAAGATAGGTCAGTGCGTCATCGGTCGCCTGATCCTCGTCCAACCCGACCACATAGGCATAGCGGAAGCCGTCATATTTGAATTTCGGAATGAATGTTTCTTCGCCGCCCTTGCAGATGAAAGTGTCCGTCTGACCGAATTTGAGATAGACTTCGTGCCTTCCATCTTCGCGGAATAAGATCGTGTCCTCCGAATAATTGCCGCGGATGAGATGTTCGGCGTGGCGGATGACGATCTTCTGTCCCGGACGACCGTTGATTTTGAGCATCGTGACGCCGGCTTTATTCGCACCGAAGTCATAGACGGTGACATTTTTGCAAACCGCACTTTCGATCGGTTTCGCATCCTGCGAAGCGGATGTGTAGCCGTACGGCAACAAGTCAAAGCGTTTGACGCTGATGGGTTTCAAACGTTCCGCCACCGTGACCGGCGTCGCCGTGCAGAGTTTTTTGATCCCCGCGGGGGTCTTCGCAGGTTCCGCGGGCGTCCATTTTTCGTCGTCAAAGCCCACGGTGTTCCAACCGGGGATCTCCAAGCGTGCGTCATATTCATAGCCCATGCGGAGGTCGTTAAACAAAATCGGCGACGGTGCGGTGACAAAGCCCCGATCCGCCTCGAAAGTCAGACATTTTTCGCCGTTTTCCGCCTCAAAGCCGAGTGCGAGGGTGACAGGGCCGCGGGCGTCGGATTTGTCAAAATCCCACACAAAACCGCCAAAGGCATTTCGCATACCGTTGCCGAGAAGCACGCCGATGATGTTTTCGCCTTGATTTAACAGATTTTTCACATCGTAGGTGTCGTAATAGCAGACCTCGTCGGGGTTGCTGATATACGGCGCAAGCGGGCACTTTGTGATCTCCCTGCCGTTCAGATAAAGTTCGTAAAATCCCAATCCGCAGATCGTGATCTCCGCCTTTTCCGGGATGAAATCGAGGTCAAATTTTTTTCTGAAATATGGTGCGGGAACGGGGTGGTCAAATTCACAGAGTTCCGAATTCGCCTGAATAAATTTCGTTGAAAAAAACATCCTTGCTCACTTTCCCTGAAACAATGCGTTCAGTCTGCGATAGTCGTCGATATTTTCCGTCCACGAAGGATCCTCCGGTCCGTCCGTAGTGCGTACAATTGCACCGGAAAACCCCTTGTCGCGGAACATTTTGATCTGCTTTTCAAGCAAATTCCAATAGGTGCGACTATGTTCTTCAAACAGAAGATCCTGCGCATAGCAGTAGGTCACGCCCTCACCGAATACGAGATCTCTGCCCGGCAAGACCTTATCGCGGAAGGCGACGATGTTATCGACATAAGTTTTCAGTGCATCGAAGTAGAAGTCGAAATCCCTGACGAGGTCGTCTTCGAGTGCCTTTTCCAATTCGGGGAACTTTTTCGGATCAAGGCTTTCAAAAAGGGCGCAACGGCGATTCCAATCCAGTCCCGTGCGGATCTTGCCGCGTTCGGCAATGACCTCTGCAACGGTCGTCCACTCACTTTCGGGCTTCATAAACCGACGCACCTCGGGCGGGTAATCCGGCTCGGTCAGTTCGATGTTGAACATATCTTTTTGCAAGATCGCGTAAAGATCCCACAAAGAGTAGCAGTGGTAGTTGAGCACATCAACATTTCGTGGCGTAAGTTCCTCCTGCGAGAAGGTGCCCGTAATGTCAAAGGCGAGTTTTGTATCCGGAAATTCCGCGTGAAGTTCGTCGATGACGGTCTCGTGCATATCGCGCAGTTCCATGGCATCCTTCGCTTCGAGCGGGCTTCCGTCGGACTTGCTTGCAAACGGCACGCCGTTGAATTCGTTGAAAAGTTCCGCAAACGCCACGACATGGATCAAATCGTTCTCTTTCAGCAGACGAAGCACCGTGCCAAGTTCTTTGCCGAAATATGACATTTTCTCGGCGGTGGTCATGGCAAACAGAGGCTCGTTGATCTCTTCATCAAAAAACCAGTTGGTGTGCAGATAGTACCAACTCGAAAGAATGATTTTTACGCCGTATTTATCCGCGGCACGAAACAATTTGAGAATTCTCTCACGGGGATTGAATGTCCCTTCCCATTTGTCGATGTTGAACTGACGCGCATTGACGGAGAATTTCCCGAACGGAGCATGAAGGTAAATATCCCCACGCGGTGTGCCGTCCGGCGCGTTGAAAAGTCCCGCGCAACTTTCCATGCGTACGCAGTTAAAGCCGCGATCGACAAGTTCCTTCATGCGCGCGTCACAGTCATGATACACACCGTTGCCCGTGTCGAACGCCGCCCAGATCCAAAACGAAATCGAAAGTTTTTCCATGTTTTTCTCCTTTTTGTCAATTAAACATCCATTGCAGCCCAAAAATATTGCTTTTCAATCCATCCGCAATCGTTATAGTCAAGGTCGATACCTGCACTGACTCTGCGGAAGATCGCCGCCGCTTCCGTGCGCCAAAGCGAGGCTCGATAGCCACTCATCATGTTCTCATCATCCTTGTCCGCGAATTGCGTCGGCATGATCGCACCCATATTTTCCGCGATCTCGGGCAACTTCGGCAAGCCCTTTCCGAGTCCGTGCCATGTGGTAAGCATTAGCGCATGAAGCCCCGGTGTGCCGAGGAAAGGCTCCACCGCAACGCCGTCGAGCGTCGGTGCGCCGATGACCTCGCGCCCCATCTTTTCAAAATAAACCGCAGTCTCCACGGGTGCTTTTTTCACCTCATACTCCCAATCGGCGATGACCGTACCCTCGGGAAGCGCCGCGAGTCTACGCTCCGCCGCCGGCTGATCCTTCGCAAGGCAGTAATAGACTTCATCCGATGTGAACTGTCCCGGATAAAGGAGCATATCGCCCCAAATGATCGGCTTTCTTCCCTCGGCGATGACCTCACCGCAAAGGCGGTTCAAATAACCGAAAGAGCCTTCGATGTACGACTTGTCCGACTGATAATCTTCGTCGCCGCCGATGTGGAAATATTCGGTCGCTCCGAAGACTTCGTACAACTCCGCACGGAGGTTTTTGAGAAGTTCGGGGACTTCCTTTCTTGTGACATCAAATGCCCACCCGTCCGGCATAAACAAATACTGATATTCGGGGTAACGGTCGAGCACGACATGCTTGCCCGAAAGAACACGGCTCTGTGTCGCATGACCGAGGGAATTGATCATCGGAATAGGTTCTGCGCCGAGAGCGCGCATTTCCTCGATCAGCGGTTTGATCTCATCCTTGGTGTAGGCATGATCCCACGCAAGCGGCGGGAAAGAGTCATACTTGAACATTCCCCAAAACTCGACGCAGATATGCGTGTACTGACATACCGCGGCAAGCCGGATCAGCCGCCGAAGCATTTTCAGCGAGGTTTCCGGGAATACGCAGAGGTGGATCATTCGTTTTTGAATTCGATAGTGATCAAATTCATTGAAGCAATCCCACCCGAAGGTGTAAACGCCGTCATAATCAAGCGACTGAATACGGATAAACAGTGCCATCAACGCCCTTGCAAGGCACGGGTAGTCTTTTGCGGCGACTGCAACGCCCGCTTCGCTGACGACGATGTGAAATTCTTTGTCTGCGGGAAGCGACGGAATTTCCATTCCTTCGGTATAAAAAACAAAACCGTCGACCGGGACAAGTTCAAGTTCGACCTGTTTCAGGGTAAAACCCGAAAAGATCGCCCGAATTGCCTCGTGATCGACGGCTTGATTGGCAAAAGCACGGAATGTTTTTTGAAAACGAAACTGTTTGTTCTTCATGTGACTCATTCCTCCCGTGAAGATGGAAAATACGGTTTGAATTCTGTCACAAATATAACACGAACACGGAGCGAATGCAAGAAAAAAACTCCCCGAAGGGAGTTTTTTCATATCCGATTGATTTTTTGAATTTCCTCTGCGGTGACTTCCCGCGGCTCAACGCCCCGTTTCACCGCAATCGAAGCGGCAATTCCGCAGGCTTCGCCGATGCCGACGCAGATCGGCATAACGCGAAAATTCGAGTGCGCCATATGTGTCCCCGAAATATTGCGTCCCGAAAGCAACAATCCGTCGATCTTTTCGGGCACCATGCAACCATACGGGATCGTATAGCCCTTGGTCTGTTTGAAATACTTCTGTGCGCCGGTTTTATCCAGTCCCGCGCCGGTGATATTATGCACATCAAAATTGAAATACGCGTCATAGACGACCGCATCCTCGAATTGCCGCGCCTCGGAAATATCCTGCTCGGTAATGGTCTTCACGCCCTTGAAATGCCGCGTTTCGCGGATTCCGATGAGTGACGCGGTACTGAGAAGATAACAATTTTCATATCCCGGCACGAATTCGTGCAAAAAGCGGATAATCGGCTCCAATTGTTTTCGACAGATGATTTCCGCCTTTGTCAGGTCCGCCGCACTTGTTCCGTCAACGCCGATGACATTGGTCATATTGCAGGTGACAATGCCCGGAATCGTGGAACGATACAGTAAAACATGACCTGCGGGTGCGGGCAATTTTTCACGCGCAAGCGCCTGCAATTCGCCCTTTTCGGTGTCGACAAGCGTTTCAAAACTTCCCGGGAACACCGCACGCTCCATATCCACCCCGCCGACCTTGAACATCAGCGTGGCGGGTTGCATTTTGCCGTCGCTTTCCCTGCCTTTATAATACTCTGCGCCGGCACGACAGGCGACATCACCGTCACCCGTTCCGTCAATGACGACCTTCGAAAGATACGCCGAACGACCGTCCTTGTTTTCGCAGACGATGCCCGTGACCTTGTCGCCGTCCTTCAACACATCGCAGACAAAGGTATAAAGAAGGACTTCGACGCCGGCTTCCTCCAACATTTCGAAATAAGTGACTTTGAGCAGTTCGGGATCAATCTGTACCTTTTTGACACCGTTTTCATAGGGATTGTGGCTTGCGGCACGATCGAGGATCTCGTGGTAAAGGCGGTTGCCGACCGTGCCGGTGAAATGGCTCATCAGTCCGACAGTCGCAATTCCGCCGACACTTCCCGCGCTTTCGACGAGAAGCACCCGCATCCCGTTTCTGCCCGCAGATACCGCCGCCGCGATCCCCGCAGGACCGGAGCCCGCAACAATAACATCAAATTCGCCCCTGACGGGGACGACGAGTTTTTGTTCAATCAATTTTTCCATCGTGACACCCTCTTTTCCGCCCGTTTTTTCATTATATCATTGCAAAATACCGTTTGCAACCTCCCGTCGGGAGGATCGGATCATTTTTCATCTCGATAACGGACCAACGCGATCGCCGAGGAAACGATTGCGACGGATTCCATCAACATCGGCAGATAGGCACGAAACACGAAGTCGTAGACAATGATCATCGACGAGGTAAGAAGAATGCTGAAACGAAGTTTTCGGTTGTCGCCGAGTGACAAAAATACGGTGTTGATCATCAGTGCGACAATGGCAAACAGTGAAATCGGTCCCTGCCATGAGCAGGCTCCGACGCCTCCGAGAAGCACGGCAAGCACATACGGCCACGCCTTATGACGGAACAGTCGAACCTTCGTGTCCTCCCGATAACTGATATTGCGAAAAAGACACATACTGACCAGTGCCATTCCCGACCACGCACCCAAAATCGCGTACGAGGCGATCATCGTCAGGACGATGCCGTTTTGCAGGGCGAGAAGTTTTTTTGCCGTTTTCGCCTGATACGACAAAAACGCAAATATCGTCGAAATCAATCCGACGAAATTGCCGATGACCAACCTCGGATCATCCATAAAGAACTGCCATAGTTTTCCGAAAATATCCATTTTTACCTCTTTTTTCAAATTCAACGCAAAATGTGTCTTATTCACATCACGCGGATCAGGATCATGTAAAGGGCCGTTCCGACGGAAATACTGAGAATGGTGTTGCGCCGTATCAGATGGACGACTGCGACCACCGCAACGGACAAAAGAACCGGGACGATTTCCGTCGCATCATAAAAGGAATCGTCCTGCATGCAATAGACGACGAGAAGCCCCATCATCGCCGGTGGAAGTACCTTTTCAAAATAGCCGATGATTTGCGGCAATTTCGAGATGTTCTTGAAAACCGCAAACGGCAGAAAACGCGTCACCCATACCCCGACGGCAAGCACCAAAACGATCAGTGCGATCTGTTGATTACTCACGACCGATCACCCGCCTTCCCGCCAAAAAGACAACGGTCATGATCACCATTGCCGCAAGAACGAAATTCGACGCATCAAAGAAAATAAGTGCAAGCACGCTGACCGCCATGCCGACGACTCCGCTTTTTAAGCCGACCTTCGTCTTTGTCTGTTCGATGAACAAAACGACAAACAACGCCGTCAAAACGAAATCCAATCCTTCCAAATCGACCTTCACGGTATTGCCGAAAACAACGCCTAACACGGTACCGAAATTCCAATAAAGATAATCGAGCAGTGTCACGAAAAAGTAAAAGGCTTTTTTGCTCACGCCGTCAGGGGCTTCCGTCGCGGAAAGAATGGAAAAGGTTTCATCAGTCAGACCGAAAATCAAAAACGGCTTCGTTGCACCGACGCCGTCATACTTTTTCAGCATCGGAATTCCGTAAAACAAATGTCGCGCACTGAGACTGATTCCGAAAATCAGCGATCCGATCGGATCGAACACTGAACCCAACATCGGCACCGCCGCAAATTCCAACGCGCCCGAATAGATCAGCACACTCATCAAAACGGGAACCCACCAATCGAGCCCCGAAGTGCCCGCGACCAAGCCGAACGCAAGACCGAGAAACACATAACCCGCCATCACGGGAAGCGTCATCCGGAGGGCAAATCGCAATGTCGAAAATAATGTTTTTTTCATTTTCCTGCTCCGCAATACAAAACCGACAAATCATCACACGGATCATTTCGGCAAAAACCGACCGTCTTTTCCGAATTTCCCACGGAATAAAACAAACCTCTTATTCGCCGACGAATAAGAGGTTCATACTTGGAGCGGATGACGAGGCTCGAACTCGCTACCTCCACCTTGGCAAGGTGGCGCTCTACCAGATGAGCTACATCCGCAAATTGGTGCCTTCGGCCGGAATCGAACCAGCGACACGTGGATTTTCAGTCCACT
Source organism: Clostridiales bacterium UBA1758 (assembly GCA_002315595.1). Lineage (GTDB taxonomy): Bacteria > Bacillota > Clostridia > Oscillospirales > UBA1758 > UBA1758. Next base: position 16,345 of record DCHG01000058.1, read on the forward strand.
GCTCTACCAACTGAGCTACAAAGGCATAAAATCAGCCTGTAAATTGAATTTACAGGCCTCTTTGGCGACCCGGAACGGGCTCGAACCGTCGACCTCTAGCGTGACAGGCTAGC
>DCHG01000029.1:0-32821 GCA_002315595.1 Clostridiales bacterium UBA1758
TGAGATTCCTTTCGAAAAATGAGCACGTCATCATTTGAAGCGGATAATTTTGTATTGTTCATTATAGCCTTTTCCGGTGGAATAGTCAATTCAAATTTTTATAAAAATAAAGTTTGAAGCGGATGATTTAGAAATGCTGTTAGTTAAGGCACCATTTTTGGCACCCTGTTTGGTGCCAAGCTTTTTTGACACGGCGTAAAATCTGCTGAAAATACAAAAAACACCGCGAGATAAAACCTTAAATCGCGGATTATACGTAAATTATCGATTTTATGGACATAGCACACCCCATACAGGAGTGAGGTCAGTCCTCCTAAGCGGAAGGCCAGCGGTTCAAATCCGCTCCGGGGTGCCATAAACAATAGCCACCCTTTGGGGTGGCTATTGTATTATCTTTTCTTCCCTTTTGGGCGATATTTAGGCGGACGATTACCCGAATTTTTCTTTCTCATTCGGGCGATCTCCGGCGGAAGATCATCGCGTACAGGGGTATTTTTTTCAATTTCCCAGTATTTTTCCTGTTTTTCGGTTTTTTTCGGCTTTTTCTCGCCGAATTTCGGCTGATCGCCGTACTTTTCCTTCAACGGCTTTTCGGCCTTTTCGGGACGGGGCGGACGTGGAAGTTTCGGTGGCGGAGCAAGCACCTCCATTGGGAACGGATGCTCCTCCACGACGTCGATTTTTTTTCGGATCAGTTTTTCGATCTCCTTGACCATCGGCTTCTCGACAATGTCGCAAAACGAGATCGCCGTGCCGGTCTGTCCTGCTCGCGCCGTTCTGCCGATTCGGTGGACGTAGGTCTCCGCCGTATCTGGCATATCATAATTGATGACGTGTGAAAGTTCCACAATGTCAATCCCGCGGGCGGCAATATCCGTCGCCACAAGCACTTGGATCTTCCAATCCTTAAAACTTTTGAGTGCGGTCTCACGAGCGTGTTGTGATTTGTCGCCATGGATCGCATCACAGGTTATGCCCGACTGACGCAGATGTTTTGCCACACGGTCAGCCATATGCTTCGTCCGTGTGAAAACAAGAGCCGACGAGATATGCTCCATGTTGAGAATATAGGTCAAAAGATGCCGTTTATTCGTCTTATCGACATAATAAAGTTTCTGATTAACGGTGTCGACCGTGCTGGAAACCGGGGTGACGGCAACCTTAACGGGATCGTCGAGCAGTGTGTCAACGATTTTTTCAACCTCGTCGGGCATCGTCGCAGAGAAAAGAAGCGTCTGCCGCTTTTGAGGCAAAAGATCCATCACCTTGCGAATATCGTGGATAAAACCCATGTCTAGCATACGGTCCGCTTCGTCGAGGACGAAATATTCCAGTCCGTCTAAATGCACATAGCCCTGACTGATCAAGTCGAGCAAACGGCCCGGTGTAGCGATCAGGATATCACAACCCTGACGGAGACGCTCGGTTTGCGGCTTTTGATTGACGCCACCGAAGATAACGACGGATTTCAGTGGAAGATACTTGCCGTACGACACAAAGCAATCCTGAATTTGCGCAGCAAGTTCTCTCGTCGGTGTCAAGATCAGTGCGCGAATTTTCCGTTCTCCGCGTCGACGATTTTGGTACATATTTTGAAGGATCGGCAACGAAAATGCCGCTGTCTTGCCGGATCCCGTCTGTGCACAACCGAGCAAATCCCTGCCGGACAGTAGGGGTGGAATCGCTTGCGCCTGAATCGGCGTGGGTTCGTCGTACCCGGATTCGTCCACCGCACGAAGAATCGGCTCGATCAGATTGAGTTCCTTAAATTTCATAAATTCCCTTTTTCACATAAAAAAGGACGGGGATAAACCCCGTCCTTTTGATTTGTTTTGATGCTAATCAGCCAAGCATTTTCGCAGTGCTGACCTTAATACCGGGGCCCATGGTCGAAGCGACAACGCAGGACTTGATGTACTGGCCCTTAGAAGAAGCCGGCTTTGCCTTGACGATCGCGCCCATAAGGGTGTCGAAGTTTTCGCCGAGCTTTTCAGCGCCGAAAGACGCTTTGCCGATCGGGCAGTGAATGATGTTGGTCTTGTCAAGACGGTATTCGATCTTACCGGCTTTCGCTTCGGTGACGGCACGGGCAACATCCGGGGAGACGGTGCCGGCCTTCGGGTTCGGCATGAGGCCCTTCGGACCGAGGACACGGCCGAGACGACCGACGACGCCCATCATGTCCGGGGAAGCGATAACTACGTCGAAGTCGAAGAAGTTCTCGTTCTGGATCTTGGTAACGAGTTCTTCTGCACCGACATATTCAGCACCGGCGGCCTTTGCAGCCTCAGCCTTATCGCCCTTGGCGAAGACGAGGACACGGACGGACTTACCGGTACCGTGCGGCAGAACGATGGCGCCACGAACCTGCTGGTCGGCATGACGAGAGTCGACGCCGAGACGGACGTGAACCTCAATGGTCTCATCAAATTTGGCCTTTGCGGAAGCAACAACAGCCTCCATAGCCTCATTGGTTTCAAAAAGCTTGGCGGTATCGATCGCCTTTACGCTGTCCTGATATTTTTTACCGTGAAACACGTTATTTCCTCCTTATAATGTGGTTAGTCGGGCAATGCCCTCCCACTTTCCGCAATTACTGCTCTACGGTGATGCCCATGGAGCGCGCGGTTCCCGCGATCATGCTCATGGCACTCTCGACAGATGCGGCGTTCAGGTCGCGCATCTTGAACTCGGCGATCTTGCGGAGATCTTCTTTGCTGAGCTGAGCGACCTTGACCTTGTTCGGGGTCCCGGATGCGCTTTCAAGTCCGCAGGCCTTCTTGATCAGAACGGCTGCCGGCGGAGTCTTGGTGATGAAGGAGAACGAACGGTCAGCATAAACGGTGATAACGACCGGGATGATAAGACCTACATCGTTCTTGGTGCGTTCATTGAATTCCTTGGTGAACTGCATAATGTTCACGCCGTGCTGGCCGAGTGCCGGGCCTACCGGGGGCGCCGGAGTTGCCTTGCCGGCCGGAATCTGCAATTTAATAAATCCTGTAACTTTCTGAGCCATAATTGGCTGCACCTCCTGTTAAAATGTGGTTAGTCGGGCATTTTGCCCTCCCACTTACGGCTTGACCGCAATCAGTCGTTTTCGACCGGTACGGCCTGTCCGGGTTCGATCTCCACGGGAGTCTCTCTGCCGAACATGGAAACGATAACACGAACTTTGTTTTTGTCGAGCTCGATGGATTCGACGATTCCGACGAAATTTTCGAGTGGGCCCTCCATGATCTTAACGCTATCGCCCACCGCATAATCGATGGTGATTTCATGCGTTTCGACACCGAGTGCTTCGACTTCTGCATCGCTCAGCGGAACCGGCTTGGATGCCGGGCCCACGAAGCCGGTGACACCTCTCGTATTGCGGATGACGTGCCAAGTGTCATCGGTCATGACCATCTTGACGAGGACATAGCCCGGGAAGATCATTCTTTCGACTTCCTTGCGTTGTGTATCCTTGATCTCGACGACCTTTTCGACCGGGATGTTGACACCGTGGATCATGTCCTCAAGGTGGCGGTTTTCGACCGTTTTCATTATGGTCGACGCAACCTTGTTTTCATATCCGGAATACGTGTGGATCACATACCATTTTGCTTCACCTGACATTGCTCATCAACCTCTTACGAAAAGGCCGAGCAACGCAGTGAAACCGGCATCGAACAGCCAAACAAACACACCGACGACGATGACAGAAGCAACGACGACAATGGAATTGTTGACGACCTGTCCGAAACTCGGCCAGACTACTTTTTTGAGTTCGCTGCGCATTTCGCGGAACCAACGTCCGATGCGCTTCATGGTTCTTGCGAAGAAGTTTCCTTCTTTGTTTTTTTCCGCCATTTTACTGCACCCTTTCTTTATTTTTCAGTGAAGTCACTTGGACTCCTTGTGCAGGGTGTGCTTCCGGCAGAAACGGCAATATTTGTTCATTTCAAGCCGATCAGGAGTATTCTTCTTGTTCTTGACGGTATCATAGTTGCGCTGTTTGCACTCCTGGCAAACCAATGTGATTTTTACCCGCATGTGCGGCACCTCCTTATAGAAATCTTGCCTCCCTATCACCGGGCGGGCCGGCGGACGCATTGTGTCGTCTCGGGGTCGGTTGCGCAAAAAAGGCGCAAAAAATAGACCCTGCATAGGTAAATAGTAGTTTACCACAACAAAGGTCTTTCGTCAATACTTTTTTTGATTTTTCAATATTTTTTGCCGTCATTGACATTTTTCCAATAAAATTGTATCATTAACACAAACAAATTGCAAGTATTACCCGGAGGATTTTATGAAGATTATGGCGGTCGACTACGGTCAGGTTCGAACAGGTGTCGCTTTTTCCGATCCGCTTGGTATGATCGCGGCATCCTCACTTGTCGTAACGGAACGTGATGCAAACGATTTGGCTCAAAAGCTGGCGGAACTCGCCGTTCAAAACGCCGCCGAACGAATCGTCGTCGGCAATCCGAAAAACATGGATGGTACGGAAGGCTTTCGCAGTGAGGCAAGCCGCGCTTTTGCCGAGATTCTGCGCTCGCTTGTCGGCGTAGAGGTTATCATGTGGGATGAACGGCGCACCACGGTCGACGCCGCCCGGATCCTGCACGAATCCGGCAAGCGCGCCAAGGATCAAAAGAAAAATATTGACGCGGTCGCCGCGTCCATCATTTTGCAGTCTTATCTCGACTTTATTCGATAAGAGGAGGAGTTTTCCATGATCGACATTTTTAACACCGAGCCGCTGGAAGGTCTTGCGGCAGCCATTGCCGCCGCCGCAGGCGTCGAGGCACCGAAGCAATCCCATCCCCCGTTGCGCCCCGTTCTCGACCTATTGGAAAACACGATCGGCGTGGGCAATGCCGAGCGCGTTTTGATGTTCAACCCAGACGCCATCGGCACATGGCTGACACAACGCTATACAGAAGATTTTGCGCCGGTTTTCGCACGCACCCGTCTTGCCCTCCCTTTGCGCGTGGTCATGCCGTCCTGCACCCCCGTGTGTTTTGCCACGATGTACACCGGTGTGACGCCGGATGTCCACGGGATCCGGCGTTATGAAAAACCGGTCGTCAAGACCGACTCGCTATTTGACACATTTCACCGCGCCGGTAAGCGTGTCGCTATCGTTTCCGTCCCGGAAGCAAGTATGTCGAAGATCTTTCTCGAACGTGAGATCGACTACTATATCGAGCCGAGCGACCTTGCCGCCACCGAAAAGGCGATCGAACTGATCAGCGCCGATAAATACGATTTCATTGCCTGCTACAACGCCGATTACGACAGTAAAATGCACCAATACGGCACGGAATCCCCCGAAGCACTCGCTGAAATGAGAAGCGAGATCGACTCCTTTGCACGTCTGTACGACACCGCAAAGAAAGCATGGGCGGGCAAAAACGCCTTCATCGCATGGGCGACCGACCACGGAATGCACGATCTCCCCGACGGACGCGGAACGCATGGCGAATACATCCCCGAAGATATGAATGTCACGCATTTTTACACGGTTTTGGAAAAATAATATTTGAAATATTACGGCAGGAGCGTTTGAAGGCTCCTGCCGTTTTTTATTCTTTCGGAATATACAACATTTTGCCGTCGGTGTGGATCGAATCCGTCTCGATTTCGTTTGCGCTACAAATACGCTCCACCGTCGTATGGTACTGTTTGGCAAGCGTCCAAATGCTGACATCGCCCGAAACCCTCTTTAAAACCACACTCGGATCGTTTTCCGTCGAAATCGGGCAATCTTTTTTAATCTCCGCCGTGGAAACAAAACGGATCGTTTCGTGCTGCACCGTTTTGTATTCGCATTTCACCTCAAAGCGGATTTCAAGCACGCCTTCGGCATTCATCGTGACGGACAGTTCTCCTGCGCACGCCGTTACAAAGCAGTCTCCCGTATCGCAATTTACGGGGGCAGAGGCAATAAACCGTTTGAAAATCAAAATGTTTCCGTCCTCCCCGCCACAGAGCAGACGCAGATCCATTGCGATATTTTCCTGCATCACTCCGTCCCGTTCCGCACAGTTCACCTCCGCAATGCGCACACCGGCATCGATCACCGAATCGGTTCCGAATGGAGGCTCCACGGTCGTTTCCACCGGGATCACATCCTCCCGCGCTCCGATGAATTTGATCGCCGAGATTTCCTCCCGTTCCGTCTTCATATCATATGCGTTACTGTAAACATCCTCCACATAATCAAAACTTTCCTCTTTAAAAAGAAGCACGCCGGTTTCGGCGACAACATTTACTTCAATCTTTCCGGCGGTCAGTTCGGCGGAAATATCCTTCACACGAAGGTCGACACGGCAATCGCCGGTTTCCTCCGCTTCCTCAAGTTCAACGAGTTGCGAAAAGGGCAGTTTCCACACAATTGCGCGCTTTTTTGCGTCGCAATCCACCACAACATTGAAACAAACCTCGCCTTTGACGAGTGCCTTGTGGCTAATGAGTTTCACTTCGTCGGTACGGAATTCCGCCGTTGCGTACAAAATTTCCGCATTTTCGTCCAAATCCTGCGGTAATTCATTTGAATCCGAAATGTTGAATGGCTTATATCGGATCTCCGCCGGAAGAAAGACCGTTGCCGATCTTGTTTTGTAGTGGATCTTTTCGCCCTCCGGCATCTCCGGGCAGGGTTGTGCCGTGACACTCCGGTACACCTCAACCTTTGCGCAAAGTATGATGCGGACGAGGAGTTTTCGCGGATTGATCCGTTTCAGTTCGGATCTGACGATCTCCACCTCTGCGGTACATTCGGCGTTTTCGGGAATTTCCTCCAAACGCGCCGTCAGTTCAAAATTCTGTGAAAATCGAATCGACGAATTCAATCTCTGTTCGTCCGAATAAACTGCCGTGCCGCCAATCGTCCCCGAAACCACGACTTGCCCGTGCGTAATCTCGCGTTTGCGAAGATTGACAAAACACACCGTCCCGACGATGTTTTCCGCTTCTTTTGCATCCTCCGGCAGAATGATTTCCGTCAATTCCTCCCCTTCCACAACGCCGGAATAAACCTTTTTCAGGTATTTTATGCTTTTCTTGCCCATTTTTTGCGCTCCCTTCGATCTCGATAACGAAATATATGCACGGCAAAAACGGAATATGAAAAAACGCCGGAGCAATCTCCGGCGTTTTGAGAAATTCCATTACTTTTTGAAAAGCGGGATCTTATCGAGATAAACAATGTCTTTGCGGTCGGCGGCGGCGCCTTCGGCAAGGACTGCCGCACGGCAAACGACTTCACCACCCGCACGGGTGACAAGTTCTTCGAGCGCGGCAACGGATTCGCCGGTCGAGATAACATCGTCGATGATCGCGATCTTTTTTCCCTTGATTCGGTCAATATCTTCCTCGTCAAGGCAAAGGATTTGTTCTTTGTCGGTCGTGATCGAATGAACGGTGGTCACGATCGGATGGGACATATACCCCTTGACGCTTTTTCTTGCGATGATGTAGCGCGGCATTTTCATGACCTTCGCAAGTTCATAGATCAGCGGAATGCTCTTGGCTTCGGCGGTGATCAAATACTCCGCTTCGGCAGGAATCTTTTCGGCAAGTGCCCTCGCACACGGCTCGACAATATCCGTATCGCCGAAAATGACAAATGCGGCGATCGAAAGATCATCAGTGATCGGAACAATGGGGAGTTCTTTATCCACTCCGCCAATGTGTACGGTATAAGTTTCCATCTTTACAAAACCTTACTTTCTGGCAATTGCTTTTTTGACTGCCGCGACAATGTCTTTCGCGGTAAGTTGATATTGCTCACGCAGGAAAGGTTCTTCGCCGACCTGCCCGAAACGATCCTGAACGCCGATTCGTTCCATCGGAACGGGTTTGGTTTCCGCAACGACCGCGGCAACGGCATTGCCAAGACCGCCGGAAACATTGTGGTTTTCCGCGGTGACAATGGCGCCGGTTTCCACTGCGCAACGGGCGATAAGTTCGCGGTCGATCGGCTTCCATGTGAACATATCGACAACACGGGCGGAAACGCCTTCTGCGGCGAGAATGTCGCGCGCTTTGACGGATTCTTCGACCATGATGCCGGAAGAAATGATGCTCACGTCGGTACCCGGGCGGACTTCGACACCCTTTCCGACGGTAAATTCGCCGCCTTCATAAATGCCGATAGCATTTTTACGGAACAGACGGATATAGTGAACGCCCGGAAGTTTGATCAATTGGGGAATAATGGCTTCCAATACATGAGAATCGGTCGGCTCGATGACGACGGATTCCGGGATGAGCATCATCAGTCCCATATCCTCAAACGGCATATGTGTTCCGCCGTTATGTGCCGCAGTAACGCCCGGATCGGTGCCGATGACATTGGCGCTCAGTCGATTATAGCCGAGAGAAAGGAAAATCTGGTCGAAGCAACGGCGGGTTGCGAACGGACCAAAGGAGTGCATAAACGGTACTTTGCCTGCTCTGGCAAGTCCCGCGGCAATGCCGACCATATTGGCTTCGGCGATACCGACGTTAAAAAATCTTTCCGGGAAGGCGTTTTTGAAGGTCTTGGCGCCCGAAGAACTCATCAGGTCGGCGTCAAGGAAAACGATGCGGCTATCTTCGCCCGCGATCTTAACGAGAGTATTGTTGAACACATCGCGCATCATGCAGGATTCTTTGGTAAGAACTTCTTTGGTTTTCATTACTTTTCAATCCTCCCCATCGGCTTGCCCGCCTTCGCCGCATCCAATCTCTTTTCGGCGTAAGCAAGTGCCGCTTCGAGATTTTCACCGTTCAAAACGGCGTGATGATTGGATTCCGCGGTTTCGACATTCAAACAACCGTAGCCCTTGACGGTATCGGCAAGGAGCATGGACGGCTTTCCTTTGACGGTGCGGAATTCGGCAAAAGCGTCAGCGATCTCTTCCGCGTTGTGTCCGTCAACTTTTTTGACGTTGAAACCAAAGGCCTCAAATTTCGCAGCAAGGTCGCCGGAATCGAGAATATCGACCGTGCGTCCGTCGAGTTGTTTTTTATTCCAGTCGACAATGACGACAAAATGATCGAGTTTTTTGGCGGCGGCATACATCGCCGCTTCCCAAACCTGACCTTCGTCGATTTCACCGTCGCCGACGATGAGATATGTATAGTTGTCGCGTCCGTCAAGACGGTTTGCTTCGGCGATACCCAAAGCACAGGACGCGCCCTGACCAAGTGAGCCCGTCGTCATATCAACACCGGGGCATTTGCGGTCGGAATGGCTCGGCAGAGTCGTGCCGGATTGATTCAAAGTCGCAAGACGCTCCTTCGGGAAGAAACCGAGAAGCGCAAGCGTCGCATAAAGAGCCGGAGCCGCGTGACCTTTGCTCAACACGAGCCAGTCACGGTCTGCCATCGCAGGATCTTTCGGATCGTAACGCATGGTGCGTCCATACAGTGCCGCAAGGATTTCGACGATCGACATTGCACCGCCGACATGGCCTGAGCCATAGTTCCCGATCTCACGAATCGTTTCCAAACGGATCTCTTCGGCAAAAACGGAGAGGTCTTTGAGTTCCAATGAATTCACCCACCTATATTTTTTCATATGTTATATATTATAACGCATTTTCGAATTGCAAACAAGCCAAAAAATGATTTTTCATGGGTTATTTTTTCATATATTTTACGAATTTATCCAATACTTTTTCAGCATCTTCGATATCCGGGTTCCAAATCTTCTCCCATTTGAACGAGTACCATCCGTCAAAGTCGTCGGGAAGCATCGCAAGCATTTCACGGATCCGTACGCTTCCTTCCCCCGGAAGTGCAACCTTCAACCCATCCTCCGTCTCGCGCCAATCGGCGATATAGACCTGCCGAACATAGGGGATCGCAACGCGACCGACCTCGTCAATATCCTCCTTTTGAATCATACAGTGATCCGGCGAAAGGATGATGCCAAAGCGTTTCTCGTCGACAAGTCTCGCAAGTCTCGACGCCTGCACAGCATTCAGATTGCCGTTGTGATGCTGAACAAGAATATCCGCCTTCCCGCCCTTTTCCAGTCCGTGGCGGATGATTTTCGCCAATTTTTCAAGATGCCCCTGCAATTCCACGCCGTCCGCGGCTTTCGGCGCAAACATGCGGATCGAGGGCGAGCCGATACGATCGGCGATCTCAACCAGCCGTGCAAGTTGATCGGAAAGCAAACTTTCGGTTTCCATATCGCTTGTGTTATAGCAAAGCAAGCCCGCGGGCGCAATTCCGAATGAATTAAGAATATCCTTCGCCCGATCAATTTCCGCATTCGTACTGTTTTCTGTGAGTTCCCCAAAATGATCCGATACACGCAAATCAATGCCGTTCAGCCCGAATTTTGCGGCAAGCCCGACGCTCCTTTCCACGCCGAGCCCCGGTGTCGCCATCGTCGTATAACTTAACTTCATCTGTTTTTTCCCCTTTGCTATTCTTTTTTACCATTATACCCCCGAAAAAGCATTGCGTAAAGAGGATTTGCCCGTTTTCACCGTTTTCGTCGTTTTTGGGGGATGGCCTTCGAAATCTCCACCACGGCAAGGGGAACGACACTCAACGACGCCACCGCAATCCACTGCCTCTGCGTCAGTGCCACGCATCCGATCGCAGCCCCAACCGACGGAACACACATCGCGCCGATCTGTGCCAGTGAGCAGATCAAAAACGCACCCACGAGATACGGATTGCCGAACAGTCCTTTTTTCAGCACCGACTCATCGGAACGGAGATTGAAGGCGTGAACGAGTTGTTCCATTGACAGTACCGCAAACCCCATCGTCCGACCGATCTTCAAGGATCCATACCGAAATATTCCCATGCCGAACGCCGAAATCGCAAGTGCCCCGATCAGTGCGCCCTCTGCGATGATCTGTCGAACCGTTGCGGGCGAAAACAGTTCTTTTTTTGTCGGCGACCGAAGCATCATATTTGCGTCAGGTCGTTCCATTCCAAGGGCGATAGCAGGCAGCGAATCTGTCACAAGGTTCATCCAAAGCATTTGGATCGCCGTCAACGGCGACGGCCAGCCGAGTAAAATGGCTACAAACACCATGAGAATCTCCCCGATATTGCTCGAAATCAAAAAATGCGCCGTGCGACGGATGTTTTCGTAAATTCCGCGTCCTTCACGCACCGCATCGACCACGGTTGCAAAATTATCGTCCGTCAAAATCATATCCGCGGCGGCTTTTGCGACCTCTGTGCCGTTTTTCCCCATTGCGCAACCGATGTCTGCTCCACGAAGCGCGGGGGCATCGTTCACACCGTCGCCCGTCATGGCAACGACTTCTCCGTTTGCCCGCAAAGCACGCACAATGCGCACCTTGTGTTCGGGTGTCACACGGGCAAAGACGCCGATCTTACCGATCAGCCGACGAAGCGTTTTTTCGTCGATCGCGTCCAGTTCCGCGCCCGTCATCACAATTTCGCGCTTTTTCAGGATTCCAACGCGTTCAGCAATCGCCCCTGCCGTACCCGCGTTGTCGCCGGTGATCATTACCACGCGAATTCCCGCACGGCGACATTCCCGCACTGCCTTTTCCGCCTCAGGACGCGGTGGATCGTTCAAACCGATCAAGCCGACAAACTGCAATTCCGTTTGGTTCCGTTCGGGCAGTGTTTTATCCCGCCGACACGCAACCGCAAGTACACGCAAGCCCCTGCCAACCATTTCATCGACTTCGTCGCGCAGTTTCGGTGGAATGTCCGCACAAAGCGAGACGATCACCTCCGGTGCGCCCTTGACTACGGTTAAGTAGCCCTCGCCGTCACGAAGTACCACGCTCATGCGTTTTCTCGTTGAATCAAAGGGGATCTCGCGAATTCGCAGTCTGCGTTCCACCCTGCCCGCAGCGGAAATGATCGCCTTCTCGGTCGCATCCGTTCCGTTCGAACAGAGCGCAGCGTATTTCAGCGTTTCCGTCCCCGTGGTCTTTTCCACATGCATCCGATTTTGCGTCAATGTCCCCGTTTTATCGGTGCAGATCACCGTTGCACTGCCGAGAGTTTCGACCGCGGGCAGTTTTCGGACAATGGCGTTTCTTTCTGCCATTCGACCGATACCGAGTGCGAGGATCACCGTTACAATGGCGGGTAGCCCCTCCGGCACCGCCGCGACCGCAAGACTGACCGAAACCATCAGCATTTCCGCGGGCGTGCGTCCTTTTGCCACGCCCAATAAAAACACCATCGCACAAATCGCCATCGCTCCGATACCAAGTGATTTTCCAAGCCTTCCGAGACGGATCTGTAACGGTGTCTGCGGCTCCTCGGCGGAAATGAGATTGTCCGCGATCCTGCCCATTTCCGTCCCCATTCCCGTTGCGACGACGATCGCTTCGCCATGGCCTTCATTCACAACGGATCCCGCGTAGACCATATTCGTCCGATCGTGAATCTGCGTCATTTCGGGCAGGATCGTGTCGTCCTTCGCAACGGCGGTACTTTCGCCGGTGAGTGCGGATTCGTCCACCAAAAGGGCGACCGAACGAAGAATTCTCGCATCCGCCGCAATGAGGTCGCCCAATTTCAGCAAAATAATGTCCCCCGGCACGAGATCTTTTGCGGAAATTTCAATCATTTTCCCGTTCCTTTTGACCTTTGCCGTGGGATCCGACAGATTTTTCAACGCTTCCAGTGCGCTTTCCGCTTTTCCTTCCTGCGCCGCACCGATAGCGGCGTTCAATACGACGATCGCCAAAATGATCGCAGGCTCGGCAAAGTCGGGTTTTTCCTGAATGGTCGACACGCAAAACGAGATTCCCGCCGCAATGATCAGCAGTATGATCATAAAATCGGAAAGTTGCGAAAAAAACCTCGCCAAAAAGCCTTTCTTTTTCCGTCTTTCCAATTCGTTTTTCCCGTATTTTTCCAAACGCAATTGCGCGTCGTTAATTCCCCGTTTCCCGTCGGTAGAAAGTGTTCGTTCCACCTGCCCGATTGTCATCGAGTGCCATTCCATGCCGATCCCTCCCGTCAATCAGCATATTCCGTTTTACATGGCGGTTATGACAACAAAAGCCGCCCATCGGGCGGCTGAAAATCATTTTTGCGGAAGCGCGTACTTTTTCATATATTCTTCATAGCAGGTGTTATACTGATTATCGGTACCGTTTTTAAGGTCCATATGATACTCATGCTGGTCGAAGTGATCGTAGCGCACCTGAATGACGCAGGTCGCGATATTCGAACAATGGTCGGCAGCGCGTTCACAGTTCGTCAACAAATCGGAAAGCACAAAACCGAGTTCATTGGTACACTGACCACGGCGCAATCTTTCGATATGGCGGGAACGAAGTTCCTCTTTTAGAATGTCGATAATGTCTTCCAACGGCTCGACCTCTTTTGCAAGGCTGATGTCATCGCTCATAAAGGCAGTTATGGTCTTATCGACGATCTCGTTGATCGCTTCATATGCAATGGAAAGTTCCGCTTTCGCCGTGTCGGAAAATTCGAGGCTCTTTTCGTGCATTTCTTCCGCGACCTGCACGATGTTCAACGCATGATCGCCGATCCGTTCAAGATCGCCGAGGCAGTGCATAAACTTGGACACCTCGTGGTTGTCCTTTTCGGTGAGATTACTACTGGAAAGTTTCACAAGATAAGTGCCGAGTTTATCCTCGTACATATCCGTTTTGTTTTCAAGGTCATAGACCAGTTTCACGCCATCGGGCGAAAATTCCGTCATCTGTTCGATTGCCTTGCTCAGTGCGTCGCGTGCGGTGCAGCACATGGAGAAGGAAAGTTGACGGCAACGGTCAATGGCAAACGACGGCGTAAGGAGAAGACGGTCGTCGAGAAGTGCGAATTCTTCGTCGTCCTTGGACGCCTTAATCGTCCACATTGCGAGTTTTTCGAGAAGTTTCGTGCAGGGCAAAAGAACGACAGTCGTTGCAAGGTTGAAGAATGTATGAATGATCGCAATGCCGACGGCGCTTGCGGAATCATCTATCATTGAAATACCGACCGTAAATTTAATGCAATAATATACCGACAGGAAAAGAATGACGCCGATCAGGTTGAAATACAGATGGACGATTGCAACGCGGCGGGCGTTTTTATTCGCGCCGATACTGGAAATCATTGGGGTGATACATTTGCCGATATTCATACCGAGAATGATCGGTATCGCATTGCCGTAAGAAATTGCGCCGGTCGTGGAAAGAGCCTGCAAAATACCGACCGATGCGGAGGACGACTGAATGATCGCCGTGAGCAATGCACCGACAACAACACCGAGGATCGGGTTGGAGAACATCAAAAGGATGTTGGTGAATTCAGGCACATCGGCAAGCGGCTCGACGGCGTCGGACATGGTATTGATACCGAACATCAACACCGAAAAGCCGATCAAAAGCGTCCCGATATCGTGACGGCGCCCCTTCTTTGCCGACATAAAAAGAACAATGCCGATAAATCCAAGCACCGGAGAGAACGCGGATGGTTTGAGCAGATTGATCACAAGGCTATCGCCCTTTAAGCCGATCAGTGAAAGAATCCACGAGGTCGCAGTCGTACCGATATTTGCACCCATGATAACGCCGATCGCCTGACCGAGACGCATAATGCCCGAGTTGACGAAGCCGATGACCATAACCGTTGTTGCGGCGGATGACTGGATGACCGCCGTGACGCCGGTACCGATCAAAAGTCCCTTGATCGGTTTGGAGGTCATACGCTCCAACACGGACTTAAAGCGACCGCCCGCCTGCTTTTCAAGCCCCTCACCGAGGACGCTCATACCGAACAGGAACAGTGCAATTCCGCCAAGCATCGTCAATACATTAAAAATGTCAAATGTTTCCATTTTAATTCCTTCTTTGCTCACATTGCAAATTCTTCCGACATCCAAATCTTCTACGAGTATATCATATCATTTCATCCGTCAAATCCCAACATTGTATTTTCGTGAAAATGCACCGAAAATTCTCGCGTTTTCTCGATTTTACTCTTTTTTTCTCTTTATTTTCCACTTTTCAAAAAACGGCCAAAGACACAAAAAAATAAGGTAAAAAAACACCTCTTTGCCCAAAACGAACAAAGAGGTGAATGGAGCTAGTGATGTGACTTGAACACACGACCTGCTGATTACGAATCAGCTGCTCTACCGGCTGAGCTACACTAGCATCCGAAATACGCATTATATTATATTGAAGTTTTTTCGTTTTGTCAATCCCCCGTTTAAAATTTGCCGAAAAACAAAAATCACCCCATCCGAAAGCAAGCGGATGGGGTGCAAAAAACGATGTTACTTTTCTTCCGTCGGAAGTTCGGATGTGCAATGCGGGCAACGGGTGGCACGGTCGTCGATCTCACCGAAGCAGTACGGGCAACGACGCGGTTCGGGTGCGGGTTCCGCCGGCTCGTCCTTTTCCATCTTTTCACGAAGTTTGGTGATAAATTTGACAAAGAGGAAAATGATGAACGCAATGATGAGGAAGTCGATGAAGGTTTGGATGAACGATCCGTACTTTAACACGGACGCACCCGCGGCTTCGGCATCGGCAAGTGTGGCATACCGATTGCCGTCAAGCGACACAAACAGATCGCTAAACTGAACTTTGCCGAAAAAGATCGCAAGGATCGGCATAAACACATCATTGACAAGCGAGGTGGTGATCTTTCCGAAAGCGGAGCCGATCATAACACCGACTGCAAGATCGATCACATTGCCCTTAAAGGCAAATTCTTTGAACTCTTTCCAGAATCCATGCGCTTTTTTTACGTTTTTCGTGACACCGCCGACAATATCGACTTTGTTTTTCATTTTCATTCTCCGTTCCTGAAAATTCGGACACTCGTCCGTTCATCCATATCATAGTCATTTCAAACGGGTTTTGCAAGAGAAATCGACAAGTTTTTTCAATTTTCCCCGATTTTCAGGGTTTCCGCCAATTTTGCGAAATCCGCAAGCGACAATGTTTCGCCACGTGCCATTTTGGGAATGCCCGCGGATTCCAGTGCCGCCTCAACATCTTCCCGCGTGAGTGTTTTTTTACCGAAGCCGGAAATCAGCGCATTGACAAGTGTCTTTCTTCTCTGTGCAAAGGCAAACTTCACCAGTCTGAATATGGCATCCCGATCACCATCGACCGAAGGAACTTTTCTGCATTTCAGCAAAACAACCGCCGAATCAACCTTCGGTTGCGGAACGAACGAATCGCTCGGCACATCGAACAGGATTTCCGGCTCACAATGATAGTCGATATACAGCGTGAATGCACCATAATCTTCCGTTCCGGGCTTCGCCGCCATACGGAGGGCGACCTCCCGTTGTACCATGACGGTAATCGTTTCGAACAGTCCCGTGTCAATCAAACGCGTCAGCACCGGCGTTGTGATGTAGTACGGCAGGTTTGCGCAAGCCGCATACGGTCCGTCACCGAGAGTATCCCGAAGCATCGGCGCAATGTTGATCTTCATAATATCACCGGGAACGATGGCAAGATTTTCGTGATCCTTCATCGTTTCTTCCAACACGGGAAATAGCCGTTCGTCGATCTCGACGGCGGTCACTCGTTCGGCACGAAGACAAAGTTCATTGGTCAAACAACCGATTCCCGGTCCGATCTCAAGGACACGCTTTCCATCGATGCACGAATACTCCGCCATATTGCGCGGAACGGATGCGTCGATGAGAAAGTTTTGACCGAGACTTTTTGAAAAATGGAAGCCATGTCGTCCCAAAATGCCCTTGATTTCTTCCAGATTGCAGAGATTCATCGCTTCCACCCTCTTTTTGATCAGTTTAGAACATACACCTTACAGGCACGGCGACCGAAAGCATAACATTCCGCAAAGGTGTCAAAATACAGATCGACCAACGCACCGCGGAAAGCACCGCAGTCTGCGGCGGTGGCAAAGCCGTATTCCCACGATGTTCCGTCGGAGGCGCAGATATACAACTTCGTCCCGTACGGAATGATGGACGGATCAACGGCGACGTTTCCGACCTGAGCCGGAAGTCCCGATGCCGTGCGGGCATTGGTGCGCCCCTCGCAGGAATACGCAGTCGCGGAGAATTCATATACCGCGGAATAATCAAGGCTTTCGCCGTCCACGGTGACCTTGCCGAAGGAACCCGACGGAAGCACGCGGTCGACGGGTTTGATCAAAATGACGGTCTTGATCAGTTCGCGTTCGACTTCCACGCCGTTTTCATAATAGACGCGGTAAGTGTCAAGACTCGTGCCCGTCTGTCCGCCGGAAACGGATTTTTCACCCTGCCATAAAGTTTTCACTGTTTGGCGCAGAGTGCGGTAGGACAAATCGGTGAACTGAGATTCCGTCGATGCGGTACGACGGACGACCTCAATGACGGCGTCATCACGAATGATCGGATCGGCGTCGGTTTTGATATAGTCGTACTCGCCGAGTTCGATGCCGAGACGGTTGACAATTTCTTCGGCAATGTCGTGATAACTGAAAGTATCATAGGTTTTCCCATCGGCAATAACGGCAACATTGCAACGGCCGACCTCCGGCGCTTCCACCTCATTGTATTCCTCGCCGACATATTGGGTGTAGGTCAAGGCGTTTTTCATATCATCCGCGCCGTAGGCATAGATCAACGAATGTGCCGTCATAAACAATGCCAGACAGCAGGACAGTACCGTCGCAAGTTTCACGACCATATCGGTATGCTTATTAAAATAATTTTTGGCGTTTCGTAAAATAATAAAACCTCCAATGCTTGACTTTGCACGGTTGTCTCCCTCAAAATCGTTTTATTATACCCCAAGTGACCTCATTTTGTCAAATCCGAGGAATTTATTATCATCTTATCCGCAAATTGTAACGAAATATACCGTTGTTTTTTAACTTTTTAAGACAAAAAAATCCCGGCGGATACATTCGTACCCACCGGGACAAAACAAGCGTTATTGTTATACCGTTTTATCGCCGAAAGTCGATATCTTAACGATTAGAAACGGAAGAAATTGAAAATTCCGCGACCGAAGGTGTAGATCGACGGAGTATAGGTATAGCCGGAATAAATGGTGAAGTAGGTCTTCACGGAGCCGGTATAGTTGCCCGTTCCGGTGATGGTGACGGTGGCAGTTCCGAGCCCGACGTTATTCGAATAAGAAACGGTGTAGTCCTTATTGAGCGAAAGCGTGGTGCGGCCGTCCTTAACGGTAACGGTCGGGGTGATAGCGGAGCCGGTGAACAGACGGGCAGTGAGCGATCCGACGGAAATATCCTTGCTGGCGAGATTCTTCGGATTGATGGTGAAGGTCTTTTCGATCACTTCGTCGTAGTTGCCGATGCCGGTCACGGTGACAGTGGCGGTGCCTGCGTTGATGTTATTGGTGTAGGCAACGGTATAATCCTCGTCGAGTTTCAGAACGGTTTCGCCGTCCTTGACAACGACAACAGGCTTGATCTCAGCGCCGGTGTAGGTCCGATCGGCAATGTCGGCAACGGTGATGGAGTTTTCCTTGACGGACTTCGGAAGGATCTTGAAGGTGGCGGTTTCCGCCATATCCTTGTAGTTGCCGATGCCGGTCACGGTGACGGTGGCAGTACCGGCGTCGATGTTTTCGGCGTAGGCAACGGTGTAATCCACGTCAAGTTCAAGTTTCTTCAAACGATCCTTGACGGTAATGATCGGCTTAATCTCTTCGCCGGTGAAGATTTGGTCGGCGATGGCTTCGATGGAGATGGTCTTGTCAGTCAGGGGCTTCGGCAGAATGTTAAAATTCAGCACGATCGCTTTGTTGTAGGCATAGCCATTGATGAAAGTGACGGTCGCGGTTGCAGGAGCCTTTTCGGTCGTAACGTTGACATTATTGCTGTACGTCACGACATAATCTCTGCCAAGCGAAAGCGGAGTGGTCACTTTTCTTGTGCCATATCTCGTCCAAGTGTAGTAGGACATGGACACCGTGACGGCGGGTTTCAGTTCTTTGCCGGTGTATTCGAGTTCAAGCGGGGATACGTTCTGGGTGAAATTTGCGCTGAGCGTATAGTTCGGGGTGTACGCGGCTCCGGCAAATACCGGGATAAATGCAAGTACCATGACGAGTACGAGCAAAAGAGATACGGTCTTTTTCATTTTTTCTCCTCCAATAAGTTAAGTATTTTTTAAAACCGATCAGGCGATGACTATCACCCAATTTTCATTATAACGAATCACACAAAAAAGTCAAGATGAAAACGCGAGTTTCTTTCACATTTTATTCATAATTTGTTCACATCAGGGCGACGTACTTATTTTTTCGATCGAATCAAGGTTTTTTCTTGTGTTTTTGTCTATATAATGGTATAATTTATAGATAATGCCTGAATTCACGGAGGAAAACGCATGGCACTTCAAAAAAACATCCGCAACTTCTCCATTGTTGCGCATATCGACCACGGCAAATCCACGCTCGCGGACCGTATTCTCGAACGTTGCAACGCCGTCTCCAAACGTGAAATGGAGGATCAGATCCTCGATAATATGGAACTCGAACGCGAACGCGGCATTACCATTAAGGCGCGTGCCGTTCGTCTGGATTATACCGCCCTTGACGGCGAAACCTACGCGCTCAATCTCATCGACACCCCCGGTCATGTCGACTTCAATTACGAGGTTTCGCGTTCTCTTGCCGCGTGTGAAGGCGCAGTTCTCGTCGTCGATGCCTCCCAGGGCATTGAGGCTCAGACGCTCGCCAACACCTATCTTGCCATCGACGGCGGACTGGAAGTCCTGCCCGTCATCAATAAAATCGACCTTCCTGCGGCGGATCCCGACCGTGTCAAGCACGAGATCGAGGATATTATCGGCATCCCCGCCGAAGATGCCCCGTTGATCTCCGCCAAGCAGGGCATCGGCATTGAGGATGTCCTCGAAACCGTCGTCAAGGGCGTTCCGGCGCCGTTGGGCGATGCTTCCGCCCCGTTGAAGGCGCTTGTTTTTGACAGTCAGTATGACCCCTACAAAGGTGTCATCGTCTATATTCGTATCAAGGACGGTGTAATCCGTCCGGGAATGAATGTCAAAATGTTCTCGACGCAGTCCGAATTTCAGATCGTCGAAACCGGCGTAATGCGTCCGCTTGGTTTGGAACCGACCGCCGAACTCAGTGCAGGCGATGTCGGTTACTTCACCGCAAGCATCAAAAATGTCGCCGACACCCGTGTCGGCGATACCGTGACCGAAATCGAACGCCCCTGTGACGAGGCGTTGCCCGGCTACCGTCCGGCATTGCAAATGGTCTTTTCCGGCGTTTATCCCGCCGACAGTTCGCGTTATCCCGACCTCCGTGACGCTTTGGAAAAGTTGAGTCTGAACGACGCTTCTCTTTCGTTTGAGCCGGAAACATCCATTGCCCTCGGTTTCGGCTTCCGTTGCGGATTTTTGGGGCTTCTCCATATGGAGATCATTCAGGAGCGCCTGGAACGCGAATACAACCTCGACCTAATTACCACGGCGCCGAGTGTCGTGTACCATATCACAAAGACCTCCGGCGAAGAACTCGTCATCGCCAACCCGCTGAATTTCCCGAATCCGGGTGAAATTCAGTTTGCCGAAGAACCCTTTGTCGCGGCAAACATCATGATCCCGACCGAATATGTCGGCAATATCATGGATCTCTGCCAAGAACGCCGCGGTGTATTCAAGGATATGAAATACCTCGAATCCACCCGTGTCGAACTGCATTACGATCTGCCGCTGAACGAGATCATTTACGATTTCTTTGATGCACTGAAATCACGCACCCGCGGATATGCGTCGTTGGATTACACACTTTCCGAATACCGCAAATCCGAACTTGTCAAACTCGACATTCTGCTCAATGGCGATGTGGTCGACGCACTTTCCTTCATCGTTCACGCCGACAAAGCGTATGCGAGAGCAAGACGTATCGTCGAAAAATTGAAGGACAATATTCCGCGTCAGCAGTTTGAGATCCCCGTGCAGGCCGCGATCGGTGCAAAGATCATCGCACGCGAAACCGTCAAAGCCCTCCGAAAAGATGTTTTGGCGAAATGCTACGGCGGCGATATTTCGCGCAAGAAAAAACTTCTCGAAAAGCAGAAAGAGGGCAAAAAGCGTATGCGCAGCCTCGGCAGTGTCGATGTTCCGCAGGAAGCGTTTATGGCTGTTCTCAAACTCGACGAGTGATTGCATTTCCCAACCTCAGAAAGGAAGTCCCCCGTGCAAGCGGGTCGCAATGCCCATGATTTTTTTTAAAAATTCCAAACGGCGAAACGTTGTGCGGCTTTTTTCGTCACATTCGGAATCCATGCCGAAAAAACTCGGCGTTTACATTCACATTCCGTTCTGTGCCTCTAAATGCGCGTACTGCGATTTCTACTCCAAACCGAATATTATGGATCGACGGAGCGCCTATACCGACGCCATTGTCAAAAATATTAGCGAGGGCTCGTTTGACCAAAAACTCTACCATGTCGACACAATTTACATCGGCGGCGGAACGCCCTCGTATTTCGGCGCCAAGGGACTCAAACGAATTCTGAAAGCCGTCTACACCTCGTTTTTTGTCGAAGAAGATGCCGAGATCACGGTCGAGGTTAACCCCGATTCGGCAAAGCGCTCTTTCTTCCGTGCCATACACCATGCGGGCGTCAACCGCGTCAGCATCGGCGTGCAGTCGTTTGAGAAAGACGAACTCGAAGTTCTCGGTCGTCGCCACAGTGTGCAACAAGCGGAAGCCGCCGTTGCCGCCGCAAGGTCCGCGGGCATCTCAAATGTCGGTATCGACCTCATCTATGGCGTTCCGGGACAGACCATCGAATCGTGGGAACGCTCCCTCGAACACGCCTCAGCATTGCCGATTCAGCATATTTCCTGCTATGCGCTCACGCTGGAAGACGGCACACCGCTTGCCGATCACCGCGGTGATTACACCTTTCCCGATGACGATACCGTCGCGGATATGTACCTGATGACGGTGGCAAAACTCGGCGAACACGGCTTTGCGCAATACGAAATATCAAATTTTGCGCGGGATGACAAATATTCTCGCCACAACATGAAATACTGGACACTCGGCGAATACTGTGGCTTCGGGCCGTCGGCGCACTCCTTTGTCGCCGGCACACGCTACGCCTGTATTTCGGATATTGACGAATATATTCGCCGTGTCAAATCCGGCGAACCTATCGTCGAAGAAACCGAAAGCGGACGCATGACGGACAGTCCCGGCGAATTCATTATGCTTGCGCTCCGCACGACACGCGGTGTCAACCGCATGGAATTCGAGCGACGCTTCCATCAAAATTTTGCTCCGATCGAAGCCGTTTTCGAAAAATACGCCGAATCCGGCCATGCGAAATTCGAAAGAAACTGCTGGAAACTAACGATTCAGGGCTTCCTTATTTCCAACACCATTATCGTCGAATGTATGGAAGCCTTGGAAAACAGTGAAAAATAACGAAAGGACGCTTCAATAGAAGCAAATAATTATGAGAGCCATTATCACCGTTATCGGTAAGGATACCGTCGGTATCATCGCCAAAGTATCTGCCACGCTTTCTTCGCACGGCATCAATGTCAGCGACATCTCCCAAAGCGTTTTCGACGATCTTTTCGCCATGATGATGCTTGTCGATCTTTCGGGTTGCGATCTCGAATTTTCTGCACTTGTCAGCGAACTCGACAGTCTCGGAAAAAAGAACGGATTGCAGATTCACGCCATGCGTGAAGAAATCTTTGACACCATGCACCGCATTTGATTGAAAGGAATCGTCATGTTAAATTCAGGAGATATTCTCGAAACAATCAAAATGATCGACGAGGAAAACCTCGATATCCGCACTATCACCATGGGCATCAACCTGCTCGACTGTGCCGGGGAAGATATCGACCGCGTTTGCCGAAAGATCTACGATAAAATCACGAAAACCGCCGAAAAACTCGTTTTGACAGGTCACGAACTTTCGCGTGAGTACGGTATTCCGATCATCAATCAGCGAATTGCCGTCACACCGATCGCCGAAGTCGCCGCGGCGTGTGAATCCGCGGATTACGCCAAAATCGCACGCGCCCTCGACCGTGCGGCGGAAAGCATCGGTGTCAACTTCATCGGTGGCTACTCCGCACTTGTTCACAAGGGCGAAACGCGCTCCGACAAGCGTCTTCTCGACTCCATTCCCGAAGCACTTTCCACCACAAGCCGCGTCTGTTCCTCGGTCAATGTCGCCACCACCCGTGCGGGCATCAATATGGATTCCATTGCGAAAATGGGGCAAATCATCAAGAATCTTTCCATCATCACAAAGGACAGGGACAGTTTCGGATGCGCCAAACTTGTAGTCTTTGCCAACGCACCCGAAGACAACCCGTTTATGGCAGGTGCCTTCCACGGCTCGGGTGAGCCGGAATCAGTCATCAATGTCGGCATTTCCGGTCCCGGCGTCGTCCGTGCCGCGCTTTCAAAGGCGGGCGATTGCGACCTGACCGCCGTGTCCGAAATCATTAAACGCACCGCGTTTAAGATCACCCGTATCGGTCAGTTGATCGCGGGCGAAGCATCCGACCGTCTCGGTGTGCCGTTCGGCATTGTCGACCTTTCGCTTGCTCCGACGCCCGCCGTCGGCGACTCCGTCGCACATATTTTGGAAGAAATGGGGCTCGAAAGCGTGGGGGCCTATGGAACGACCGCCGCACTTGCCCTGCTCAACGATGCCGTGAAGAAAGGCGGCGTAATGGCGTCCTCCCATGTCGGCGGACTTTCCGGCGCGTTCATCCCGGTTTCGGAAGATTCCGGCATGATCGACGCAGCGAGAACGGGTGTGCTGAAAATGGAAAAACTCGAAGCAATGACCGCCGTCTGCTCGGTTGGCCTTGATATGATTGCCATTCCGGGTGAAACCCCCGCTGATGTCATTTCCGCCATCATCGCCGACGAAATCGCGATCGGTGTCGTCAATAACAAAACCACCGCCGTTCGCGTCATCCCCGTTCACGGCAAAACCGTCGGCGACGAAGTCAGTTACGGCGGACTTTGGGGCACCGCACCCGTCATGCCGATCAATATGAGTTCCCCCGCCCGCTTCATTTCCCGCGGCGGACGGATCCCCGCACCGATCCACAGTCAGAAAAACTGAGGTCTTGTTATGAATCTCAAATTAAGAATCGTCAGCGCCCTCGTCCGTCCCGGTGTTTCCGTCTTTTTCGATCATCGTGAAAAAATGCTGGCGTCCCGCGGATTTATCCGAAAATACCACTGGTTTCGTTGTGAGAGGATGCTTTCACGCGCAGGGGCGTACATTCCCGCAGAAGCGTATTTTGCGACAATTCCGACCTTTCCTCACGGTCTTGCGGGAGTCTTTATTTCACAAGGAGCGAAAATCGGAGCAAACTGCACGATCTTTCATCAGGTGACGATCGGTTCCAACACCGCCGTAGGGACGAAAAAGCCCGGTTCGCCCACGATCGGCGACAATGTTTACATCGGCGCGGGCGCAAAAATCATCGGCGGCATCACCATCGGTGACAATGTGCGCGTCGGCGCAAACTGCGTCGTTACCTCCGATGTCCCCGCAAACGCCACCATCGTCGCCGGCACGCCGCGTGTGATCGAACACGATGTGCCTCAGGACAATCATTACACTCCGTTTTCCGATTTCAAATAATTGAGGTGCGCTATGAAACAGCCTACCGATATTTTATTCTTCTTTGATACAGAGGATTTCACCTCCGAAACCGCGCCCGACACGATCATTGCCCTGACCGATCTTTTGGAGGAAGAGGGCGTTACCGGGCATTTTGCCGTGGTGGGGCTTCTTGCGCAACAGTTGACGAATTGGGGACGTGATGATGCAAAACAGGCACTTGCACGTCACATCGTCGGCACGCATACCTACGGTCACTCTTTACATCCGAATATCGCCGAAATGAGCGACGGACATGATTTTGACGCCGCATATAACCGCGTCCGTTCCTCGGAAGACGAGGGCGTGCGCCTAATCCGCGACAATCTCGGCATTGACATGGTCGCCTTCGGTTGCCCTCCCGGCAACAGTAAATCCTATGTCGCCATGTATGCCTACCGCGATATGGGCATCCCGTTCCTCTGTGATTCGGTCGTCTACGACAACGAAAACGCTCTTGTCGAATACTGCGGTTTGACGCAATTTCAGTATAATCTCGCCTTGGAAACGCTCTTTTTGGAAAAAGAGCGTCCCGACCTTGATGCGGTGCTTGACGAACTGTCAATCCATCGCCGTGTCATCATTTTTCTGCATCCGAATTCCATTCTCAAAACACAGTTTTGGGACGGACTGAATTATATGGGTGGCAACCTGCGCCCCTTCGGCGATTGGATTGAAGCCCCGAGCCGTCCGCTGAAACAAACCCTGAATTTTCTACACGATATGCGGATGCTGATCCGCCGTTTGAAATCCGACGAACGGTTCCGCATTACAACACTTCCCGAAACCACACGCGGGATCATCACCGAACGAAAGCCGATCGACAGATCACTGTTCACAGAACTCGCAGGCGATCTTTCGGTCGATTTTGAGCCGACCGGTCTGCTTCGGAAGTATCAAGCCTCAATCGCGGACGTGTTTTTTGCTTCCGCAGTGTTGCTGTCGGGAAAGGACGAATACCGTCCCATCCCCGTCAAGGGATTTCTCGATATCCCCGCCGGTATCACCGCGCCCGTCACCGTTACGCGCGGATCCATGGCGTGCGCCGCATCCGCGATAATCCCCGGTGCATTTATCCCCGCCGAATTCCATGTGGAAAGCATCGACGGCACATCCGTCAAAATCGGTCCTGCCGATTTCCTTTTCGGTGCCGTCGACCTGATCGTCAAAGGCGGTGACAGCGTCGAATTGCGCCCACGCGAACAGATGCCGCGTTTGCCCGAATATCAGGCGCTGCACAACCTTCATATGCGCGGCACATGGGTGAACAGTCCCGATTTTCTCGACGAATACGTTTCCGACCGTCTTCGTTTGCAGGGTTGGACGCTCCGCTATCTCGAATAAGTTTAAAAACAATCGCAAACTTCGACGCTAAACAATTGACGCGACGCGGTTGTGGTGATAAAATAATGAAGTTCGGGCAAGAACCCCGAATTCAAATTTCGATTTTAATGTGAGGTGAAAAGCATGGATGCCGGAAGTAGTAAAGGCATGGACGCCGGAGGGCGAAGAAGTGAAAAGTCCGATGATTTCTTACATGCTTTTCACTCGATCGAGCAATAAAACTTGATACCGTCCTTTGATCGCTCATGTTTTACTTCTCCCCAGCAGGCGCAAGCCTGATTACTTCAAAGGAGGAATAAACATGGAAAAACTCAAAGAAGATGTCACCGACATCGTTGCGTTGCTTCTTGACGAGAAGAAGTACGCGGATCTGAAAGCCATTCTCATCACGATGAATGCGCCGGATATCGCAATTTTGATGGAAGAATTGCCGGAACCCCGTGTTCCCGCCGCCTTCCGTCTGCTCCCGAAGGAACTCGCCGCCGAAACCTTCGTTGAAATGAGTCCCGACTCGCAGGAACTTCTCGTTCGTGCATTCACGGACGTCGAACTTCATGCCATTCTTGATGAAATGTACCTCGACGACGCCGTCGATATGATCGAAGAATTGCCTGCCAATCTCGTCACGCGTATTTTGCGCAATGCCGATCCGAAAGTCCGCGTTGCCATCAACGAATTGCTGAAATATCCTGCCGACAGTGCGGGCAGTATCATGACCATCGAATATGTCGACCTGAAACGCGATATGACCGTCGAGCAAGCCTTTGCCCGCATTCGCAAAACAGGCGTTGACAAAGAAACCATTTACACCTGCTATGTCACTGACCGTAACCGTGTGCTTCTCGGCATTGTTACGGGCAAAACCCTGCTTCTTTCCGAGCCCAACACAATTGTCGGCGACATCATGGAAACGAACATCATCAGTGTCGACACCTCCGAAGATAAAGAGGTTGTTGCGCATCAGTTTGACAAATATAACTTTCTTGCGCTACCCGTCGTAGACGGCGAAAACCGTCTTGTCGGCATCATCACCGTCGATGACGCCATGGACGTCTTGCAGGACGAAAACACCGAAGACTTCTCGAAAATGGCGGCGATCACGCCGAGTGAAGACTCGTACTTCCACACTTCGGTCTTTACCCACGCGAAAAACCGTATTCTGTGGCTTCTCATCCTTATGCTTTCAAGCACTGTCAGTGGCATGATCATTTCCAAATACGAGAAAGCGTTCTCCGCACTTCCGTTGCTTGTTTCCTTCCTGCCGATGCTGATGGATACCGGCGGAAACTGCGGCGCACAGTCCTCAACGATGATCATCCGCGGTCTTGCATTGGATGAAATCCGTCCGCGTGACTTCTTTAAGGCGGTCTTCAAAGAAATCCGTATCGCACTTCTTTGTGCCGCGGTGCTTTGTATCGTCAATGCCGCGAGAATCATGGTATTTTATCACGATTTCCGTATGGTCATCATCACCTGTTCCACGTTGATGTGTACGGTTACGCTTGCAAAATCCCTCGGTTGTTGCCTGCCGATGTTGGCAAAACTTTTGAAACTCGACCCGGCGATCATGGCTTCTCCTTTGATCACCACCATTGTTGACGCCTGCTCGGTGCTTCTGTATTTCAACATTGCGACACGCGTTTTGTCTCTTTGAATTCACAAAATATCACCCCTGCTTTTGATCCCAAAGGCAGGGGTGATTCGGTCATTGATAAAGGAAAGTGGTATTTTGAAAGAGAAAACGGCGACCTCTTATCTCATGCTCATCAGTTCCATGCTGATTTTCGGAACGATCGGCATTTTCCGTCGGTTTATTCCACTCTCATCGGGACTTCTTGCCTTTGCGCGCGGACTGCTCGGCACGGGATTTATCTGTTTGTTCGTAAAAATCAAAAGGCGCAGGATCTTCCTCGGAATCGGCAAAAAAACTGCCGTCCTTCTTGCGTGCTCCGGCGCTGTCATCGGTGCAAACTGGATTTGCCTGTTTGAAGCGTTTAATCACACCACCGTACCGATCGCAACCCTATGCAATTATATGCAACCGACCATTGTGATCCTGCTTTCACCACTCGTCGTCAAGGAAAGGCTCACGGGCAAAAAACTTCTTTGCGCTCTTGTCTCCATTGTCGGAATGGTCTTCGTGTCGGGGATTTTATCGGGAACGGACGAACAAAATTCCGATGCAATCGGGATCGTCCTCGGTCTTGCATCCGCCGTGCTCTACGCTTGCGCGGTGCTTTTGAACAAAAGAGTGGTCGTCAAAGACGCGTATGAAAAGACAGTGATCCAACTCGGATCGACGCTGATTTTGCTTCTGCCGTATCTCATTTTGACCGAGGATTTTTCGGCAATCCGTTTTGAACCTTTTGCGCTGATTATGCTCGTCGTGGTCGGATTGATCCACACGGGCGTGGCGTATGTGCTTTACTTCGGTGGAATGGGCGCATTGAAGGCACAATCCATCGCTGTCCTCAGTTACATCGATCCCGTTTCGGCGCTCATCCTTTCCGCAATCTTTTTGAATGAACGCCTGACGATCTGCGGACTGATCGGTGCCGTGTTGATCATCGGGGCGACTCTCGTCAGCGAGGTCGACTTTTCCGCAAAACGCGAAAAGATTGCCGACTAATTAAAAACATCGCCACCGAAGTCCGTCCGGACTTCGGTGGCGTTTTGATTATTTGTTTTGATTGATCACATCGACAAACATTTGAAACATCGGACGCATATCGGAAAATTCCTCATCGCCGTCACAGATCAAGCGTTCAGGATGCCACTGGATGCCGAAAATTTTGCCGTTTTTGTGGGTGATTGCTTCGATCACACCGTCTTCCGTTCTTGCGATCGGATAAAGACCTTCGCCGCAATCTCTCACCGCCTGATGATGGTAGGAGTTTGTCATAACGCGATCGCCGAAGATCGGGTAGAGTGCGCTGTCTTTTTCGATCAGCACCTCGTGCCACGGAATCTGCGTTTCAGGCGGCTGATCCATTTGACCGTGCGCACGCCATTCCGGCTTTGTCGACGGAATATCCTGCCAAAGCGTTCCGCCGAGAGCGACATTCAGCGTCTGAATTCCGCGGCAAATGCCGAAAATCGGCTTGCCGGCACGGTAGAATGCCTGCGCCAGCGGAATTTCCAACTCATCGCGGGCATCGTTCCATTTCATACTCGGGCTCCACGGTGTTTGTCCGTAACGGGCGGGGTTAATATCCTCGCCACCCGTCAAAAGGAGTGCGTCGGCGCGTTCAACATATGCTTCCGGGGCGGCGTGAAGTGCAAGCATCGTGTCTGCGCCCGCACGCTCAAAGGCATTCACATAATTGCCGAGCGTGAAAAACTGCACGCCGGTCGCCCACGAAGATGGTCCGATCCCACCCGTAAAAAGAATCATCGGTCGTTTCATTTCATTCTCTCCTTCAACTTACGACGCAAAATAGGTAACATATTCGCCACCCTGCACTTTGACGGATATGCTCCCATCGGAATTTTCCTTGAAATAAAGTGTCTTCACCGAGGAATCGCAGAAAACGCTCAAAATCAGTTCATCGTTTTCGGTGTCGACGGCGCTGATACTACCCTCTGTGCGCTCCGTTCCTTCAACATCCGAACCAAGCGTGATCTTCGGCAAATTGAATTCATCCACCCCGATTGTAACAAAGCCCGTCTTCGACGAATCCTTCCATGTGCCGCGGAATTTCGTGCTGAAATCCGCCGCCGTCATCGCCTCCGGAGGCTCGTTGCTACCCTCATTCCCGGTTTCGGTCGAGGTCTCCGTGTTCGTTTCGGCGGTCTTTTCGACCTTTCCGCGATAATGGAATTCACGGTAGTCACCCCCGGGGAATTTGACAGTGATCAGGTCATCCGCGGGTTTTCCCGTATCGGCGTAAATATCCAACGGCTCCGATTCCCCCGAAAAGATCACCGTAAAATAATAGCCCGTTTCGCCGTCATGTTCCGCATGATTGATGATCGCGTCACGGTCAGAATGGGATTCGCCCGATTCGCCGTAATTGAAACGCGGCGCACCCTTTTCGTCGACATAGCAGATTAGGAAAGTGCCGTAATCATCCGACCACTTTCCGCCGATTTTTTGGGCAAGTGCAGACGCTTCCATTTCCTCGCCGAACGCAGGTTCCGGATCCGGTTCGGGATTGATGATCTCATCAGTGAGGACAGGTTCATCGTCTTTTTCCTGCTCGGAGTCATTGTTTTTCTTTTTGCATCCCGTCAGTACCGCCGTCATGCAAAGGACGGCGAGCAGGATTGCGATCATTTTGTTTCGTTTCATTTCTCGATCCTTTTCATATGCTCTTGAATTGCCGCAAAGGTTTCATTGCTGATGTCGTGTTCAATACGGCAGGCGTCCTCGCGTGCAATCTGTTCGTCGACGCCGATACCGATCAGCAGTTCCGTGATCATTTTATGACGCGTAAACATCCGATGTGCGATCTCAAGCCCTTTTTCGGTCAATTCGATACGCCCGTCATTGTCCATTGTCATATATCCGTTTTCACGGAGCCGTTTGGTGGCGTAACTCACGGAAGGCTTGGTCACACCGAGTCGTTCGGCAACATCAATGGAACGCACACTCCCGCGTTCCTCGATCAGCATGAGCATTGCTTCAAGGTAATCCTCCGCCGATTTGCGAATTTTCATAACATCCCTCCGTTCGGTAATAGATTACCACTTTTTCGTCAAAAACGCAATCATTTCGTTAGAAATTATGTTCTTTCTCTAACCCATTCAAAAATCGCGGTCCACGCCTCGTCCAGGTCTCGACCGTTTAGCAGATTATGCCGCAATCCCGGGACGAGTTTCATCGAGACATCCGCAATTCCCGCCGCAACCAATCGGTCACGGACGGTCGTCACTCCTTTGCCGAAGTCACCGAGGGGATCTTCTGCGCCGGAACAAAGAAACACGGGGAGGTCTTTCGAAATCGTCTCCACCCATTCTTTCCTTGAAACATCGGCGTAAACATCCAAAAGGTCGCCGTACGCCGAGAGGGTGAAAATAAAACGGCGGGCCGGATCCGCGTTAAAGTCTTTGATAACCTCCGGATCGTGAGAAGACCATTCGATATAGGATTTCGGATGTCGAATTTTTCGATTATAATTCCCGAAAAGAAGGATCGACGTCAAAAGACCGCGGTGCTTTTCGCCGCGCAATCTCGCATAGCCGTGAACAAATTTCCGACCGAGGTTAAGCGTCGCTCTCGGTCCGCCCGTCGCAAGCAGGACGAGTCCGTCAATCTCGTTGCCGTAATGTTCCGCAAATGAGCGTGCAAGAAACGATCCCATGCTGTTTCCGATGACAAAAAGTTTCGAATACGGGTACTCCTCTTTCAGGCGCAGTGTCAGTTCATGGCAATCGGTGACCATATGCTTCCAACCGTCTGACGGTGCAAAATAGCCGTACCCGTCCTCGCCTACGGTCTTTCCGTGACCGAGCAGGTCAATACCGCAAAAGACATATCCCAGTTTTGTCCATTCCAACGCAAATTTTTCAAAAAGCATCATATATTCGGACATTCCATGGATAAATTGCACCACACCGACGATCTCGCCGTCCGGCACCCATTGATGCGCCACAACGCGGTTTTTTCCGTTTGCGGACAAATATGTAAATTCTTCGTACATGATTGAACCCTTTCCGAGTCCCAAATTTGGGAGAAATGCCGACTATAAAACGTCGAAAAGCATTTACACGAATTGCAGATTATAGTATAATATGTTTGTTTCGATTTTTCGACTCTTTTTTTGATTGGAAAAAACTTTCATTGATAAGGAGAATTATTATGAGCATTATGCATAACGAAATGTTTGAACAGCCGCGTGTTCTGCGTGACGCCGCATCAAACAACGCCCCCACCCTTGAAAAGATTATTGCCGAGATCCGTTCCTATGCACCGCATACCGTTGTATTCGCCGCACGCGGATCCTCCGACCACGCCTGTATGTATGCCAAATACCTTCTCGAAATGTATGTCGGTATCCCGGTCTCTCTTTCGAGCCCGTCCGTCTATACCTGCTATAAGCGTCCGAGCGACCTTTCCGGCTGCGTCGTGATCGCCGTTTCCCAGTCAGGCATGGCGGCTGATGTTTTGGAAGTTGTCCGTTCTGCGAATGCTTCCGGCGCGATCACCATCGCCATGACCAACAATGCCGACTCCCCGGTCGCAAAAGAAGCAAAGTATCACCTGCATTGCTCCGCCGGTGAAGAAAAGGCACTTGCCGCCACCAAAACCTTTACCGCACAGATGTATATTCTGCTCGACCTCGTCACCCGTTGGTCCGAGGATCCTGAACTGAAAGCCGTTTTCGACAAAGTACCCGACATGGTCAACGAGGCACTGTCCTTTGAGCCGAAGATGATCGAACTCGCCAAGCGTTATCGCTTCATGTCCGATCTGTTCGTCCTTGCCCGCGGTGTTGCAAGCCCGATTGCATTCGAAACCGCCCTGAAAATGAGCGAGACCTCTTACATCCGCGCCCGCGGATATGCGATCTCGGACTTCTATCATGGTCCGTTCGCCATGGTCGACGCCACCACCGCCGTCATCATGATTGCCTGCGACAAAACCGTTCGAGCCGACGCCCTTGCCATGCTTGACAAACTTGCCACGACCGACGCCGATGTGCTTGTCTACACCACCGACGACGAAATTGCCGCCAAGGCGAAAAATGTCGTCCGTCTGCCCGACGGTTTCGAAGGCCCCGCCTGCGTATTCCCGGCGGTCGTCCTCAGCCAGATGCTTGCCCACGCCGTTACCCTTGAAAAGGGCATCGAACCCGACGTTTCCCGTGGTCTGAACAAAGTGACCATCACAAAATAAAAGTTATCTCAATCGGAGACGGATATGAAGCATATTTTTATCATCAACCCC
>DCHG01000029.1:32836-42106 GCA_002315595.1 Clostridiales bacterium UBA1758
CCGCCGGTAAAACCGACCGTTCCGAGGAATTGTCGGCACGCATTACCGCCGCGTTTTCCGGTCACGACGAACAATTTGAAATCGTTCGCACGCAATACCCCCATCACGCCACGGAACTTGCGAAACAATACGGTAGTACCGGCGAACACCTCCGTCTGTACGCCTGCGGCGGCGACGGAACGCTCAACGAAGTTCTTTCTGGAATGTATCCGTATCCGAATGTCGAATTGACGCAGATCCCCGTCGGGACGGGAAATGACTTTATCAAAGCCTTCGGCATGAATGCGGCGGGGAATTATATGGATCTCGATGCGCTCATTCACGGCAAGACCGCAAAGGTCGATTTGCTGGAAGTTGACGGAAAGTACAGTATCAACATCATTTCCGCGGGCTTTGACGCATCCATCGCAGAGCGCGTGACAAAGTACAAAAAACTCCCCTTTGTCAACGGAAAAATGGCGTATAATCTGTCGATGGTCTACTGTTTTTTCAAAAACGTTTATCATCGCTTCGGCTATCGTTTCAACGGCAAAACCATGGATGAAGCCGATTTTATCTTCGCCGTAGCCGCAAACGGAAAGTATTACGGCGGCGGATTTAAAGCGGCTCCGACCTCCGACTTGCAGGACGGACTGATCGACTTCATCCGCGTTCCCGCCGTTCCGCGCCGCAAAATGCTCGGACTTGTGAAAATTTACACGCTCGGCGAGCATTTGGAAAAGACGGACTTCATCAAATTGGAACGCACCAAGCAACTCAAAATCATCACCCACAAGTCGGTCCCGGTCAATGTCGACGGCGAGATTTATCACATCGAGGATCCGGAAATCAACATCCTGCCGTCCGCGATCCGTTGGGTTGTGCCAAACACGCTCGACTGCCCCGACATGAAATTCGAAGCATAAATACATGGAAATCTCCCGGTCGTCCGGGAGATTTTTTATCTCATCATATGTGCATTGCGGTATTCGCTCGGCGACATCCCGTAGGCGCGTTTGAACATTTTCGAAAAATTGAACGCGTCGTCGTAGCCGACGAAGCGTGCGACTTCACCGACTGGGTATTCGCTTTCGCATAAAAGTTCCGACGCATGGCGCAGACGGGTTTCGACCAAAAATTCCTTCGGCGTCATGCCGACCTCAGCGCAGAAAATACGGCAAAGATAGCGTCGGTCGATATTCAAAAGTTCTGAAATCCCCGCAATGCTCACTTCGGACGCAAAATTCGCGCGGATATAGTCCACCGTTCGGGCAACGTGTTCACTGTGGTATGCGAGTTTCGTCGCCGCACCCTCTTTTTGAATGGTGGCGAGTGCTTCAAACAGTTTCGCACAGACCGTCAGTTCCAACGAATTGCTTTCGTCGGCGTGATAGCCCATTTGTGTGAAGATTTCGCCAAACTTTTCCGGCGGACAGATGATCGGTGCCAGTTTGAAATCGGAATTGTCGAGCAATTCCTCCGCGCGTTCACCCTCAAACCCCATCCACACATAGGTCCACGGATCAAGTTCATCCGCCTCATACAAATACAGTTGCCCCGGTCGAATGAGAAACGCCTGCCCCGCTTCGGGATGATATTCCACCCCGTCAATTGCAAAACGACCGCGGCCGGAGATCACAAAATGAATTAGGAATTTGTCTCCCCGTCCCTGGGCGGAATGAAGCGGTTCACAGTCCTCACTGCCACAGTTCAATGGAGAAAGGTCACGAAATCCGTAATTTATCAGCGCAAAATTCTTCATCATGGCGGTTTCCTCCGAATTCTCTATGGTGACATTTTAACATGGATTGGTTACATTTTGCAATTCATTTTTTCGTGAATTATGTTATGATTAATTAAACTGGATAAAAAGGAGATCATTTATGAAACTTTCGAATATTGCCGATGCGTCGCTTCGCATTGTCACCCATAACGGCAAATTCACCTACACCGCGCAGGATTTCGGTTTGACCGCCGAAAAACTCACCGGCAAATTTGCGGGTATGGAACTTCAACTTCATCTCGAAGAAAAAAACGGCGGTGTCCTTTTTTATGCCGAGGTCAAGGGCGACAACGCCTTGTATGTTTCCCGCATCGAATTTGATTTTGTCTACCGTGAACCCGGCGTAGAACTCAGTGCCCGTCTTGTTCCTGCACATCCCGATCAGGCGTTCTGTGCCCTTTCCGCGGTCGATCCCGACAAGAAAAACAACATCGAAACCGGCCTTTTCGGCGGAAGAAACGCCCCTTGCTTCTATCTCGGAACGATCATTCCGCAAAAAAATCTCAATCAGTATTCCATTCGCCGTCTCGGTGGGGATGAACTGACCTATACGGCGTCCACGGTCTTCACCATCGGTCAGGGCGAACTTGACCACGCGTGTTCCGAAAAAATGTGGATCTCCTCCGGCCGTCGCCCCCTTGAAACGCTCGAAGCCTTTGCCGCACTTCATCCCGACCTCGCCAACCGTGCGGAACCTTCAACCGGCTGGAATTCGTGGGATTCTTTCTTTGCCGCGATCTCGCACGACGAAATGAAGCAGGAACTTGACGCAGTCGCCGCCGATCCGATCCTTTCGAAGCGTTTGAAATACTTCGTTCTCGACGACGGGTGGCAGCGTGACTGGGGCGAATGGCACGCCTGCTGGCGTTTCCCGGATGGTATGGCATCCATGGCAAAGGAGATCAGCGACGCCGGATTTACCCCCGGCATTTGGCTGAACGGATGTAATGTCAACAACATGACGCATTTTGCCCTCCGCACCAACGGTCGCCCGTTTATCAAAGATCAGTACGGCGATGTCATCGGTCGCGGCGACTACTACATCGTCGATCCGACCAGTCCGGAGGGACGGCAGTTCTACATCGACACCTACACCCAACTTTACAAGGACGGCTACCGTCTGTTCAAGGTCGATTTCGTCAATCAATTACTGCTCGGCGTGGACTTCTATAAAAAGGATTACGGCGTCTACGACGCCATGCGTGAACTGTTTGCAATCATCCGTGAATGTGTCGGTCCCGACAGTCACATCCTCGGTTGCGGAATGTCCGCCGCAGTCGGTCCGAATGTCGTCGACTCTGCCCGTATCAGTGCGGATATCCACAATATGTGGTCGCGTTATCTTTGGACGGCTTCCGAACTCGGACTTGCATGGTGGTACAACGACAAATTGTTCCGAATTGACCCCGACTTTCTCATCGTGCGCGGTGACGAGACCTCGCTTGAAAATGAAACGAATGTCTACTGGCCCGGGGAACACGCCCCGATGACCGGCGTCGTCGCAATCGACTCGTTCCGCCGCCGTCCCGTTTTCGACAAATACGAAGCCGATTCGTGGGCAAAACTCGTTCGTATTTCCGGCGGCAATGTCTTCGCAGGTGACCGTGTGGGACTTTTGAACGATGCGGGACTTGATCTTCTGCACAACAACCTCGATACCACCGGCGCGACCGTGCGTCCGCTTGACCTCGGCGACGGCATTTCTCCGTCCATGTGGTACAGTGTTTCCAACAAAAACGAACATTCGCTTTTGCTTGTCAACCTGCTTGACCATGCCGCGCAAAAAGAATTCGACTTCGACGAATTCGGCATAGACGCTCCCGCAAACGTTGATTCTTCCCTGCCGATTGACCTCGGCTCCGGCAAGTTGACCGTCAGTCTCGAACGCCATCAAAGCGTTCTTGTACGCTGGTAAGAAAGGATGCTTATATGAAGATTCGCGATCATCTTTGGATTTGGGGACACCCGGAAAACAGTTTGCACCATTTATTCGGCTTAGAACACGAATCCCATGTCACGCCGATTGACGGAATTCACGAACTCGGCGCACGCAATCTTTTCTACATTCCGATGGGACGAAAAGTTGACCGTAACGCACTTTCCGCCGAAATGCAGAAAGAATGTAACCGCTTCGGTTGGAGCATTGAAAACCCCGAAATGCTTGCCGAACTCCTGCCGCTGAAAGCGGACAATCCGTCGCTTGGTATCCTGATTTTTGACGATTTTTTCCGTACCGAAGAAAACGAAAACTCCATTGACCATTATTCGATCGAATCGCTCGTTGATTTTCGCAAAAAAATCAATGCCGCCGGTATGGAACTCTGGGCGGTGTTTTATGAGCGCGACATTGAGTTCGACCTGACGCCGTTTTTGACCTGTTTCGACGGAATGACTTTTTGGTTCTGGTCGCAACCGACCATCGAACAATATGAATCGACCATCGTCCGCTTCATTGAAAAGACTCCCGGTCTGAAACGTATGGTGGGTTGCTATCTTTACGACTTCGGTCGGGAAAAATCCGCCGATCCGAAACTTGTCGAGCGTGAATTGAACCGCGATATGGATTTTATCCGTGACGGAAAGATCGACGGCGTGATCCTTCACACCAACGCCGTTGGCGGCTACGGCGAACCCGGCTATGATGCCGCCATCAAGTGGGTTGCGGAAAACGGCGATAAAGAGATATAACGCAAAAACGGAGTGCAAGGCAAGCCTTGTACTCCGTTTTATCATTCAAAAAATCAATCCGAGAATCAGTGTCACAACGCAGACCGCAGACGCAACCAAAAACAGATTGCCCGAAATCCATGCGGTCAGTATCCCCGCGCCCATTGCGGCGATACCGATCCAAACACTCCCCGTTTCCGTAATAATCGCCGGGAACACCATCACCGAAAGCGTGACATACGGCACATAGTGCAAAAACGAGCGAACGAAGCGATTTTTAATGGGCTTTTGCAAAATCAGCATCGGCAGGACACGGATAATAAAGGTCACGCCCGCCGCAACTGCCAAATAAAGCGCAAGATTTTTTGTCATCGGTCTTCCTCCTCATCCTTGATCGGAAACACCAGTGCAAAAAAAGTCGACACCACAAGCGTGATGAGGATGATGCGCACGCCCGATGACAGATTTGCAAACCACGGGATCAATGTCGCGCCAAGACTCAACGCCATGGATGAAATGACCGCGGCAAAAATGACCTTTGACTTCTTTGCCGCCGGAATGACGGTTGCAAGGAACATCCCGTACAGTCCCATGCCAAGCGAAGTTACCGCCACTGCGGGGAGTGCATTGCCGAGGATTGCACCAAACAAGGTACCGAGCGCCCACCCGGGAATGATGAGTACCATCATTCCCACGCCGTATTTTAGGGTGAGGGGCTTATTTCGTGCAATGGACACCCCGAAAAGTTCGTCCGTCAAATCAAAACCGACGATCATACGGTGGTGAATTTTCATTTCCGGCGACATAATCTGTCCAATGACGCAACTCATCAGCAAATATCGAATGTTGGCAATGAGTTCCACCATTGCCATTTCCAAGTAACTTCCCGCAGCGGCAACGGTGGTAAAGAACGCATATTCACCGGCAGATGCGTTTAAAAGAACACTCGTCAGCACGGCAAATCCCGGCGTCACACCGGCACGCACCGCCATAATGCCGATGGTAATCGCACTTGCAAAATAGCCAAGGGCGATCGGAATTCCCGCTTCCACGCCGGCAACAAAGTCCCTGTTTTTACTCTCGGTGGTCATAATTTCCTCTTTTTCAATCTTTCGAGCATTGTACGGAATAATTATAAATTATATCATATTCTTTTATTCGGCGCAATCCGCGTTTTATACATCCGTTATACACCATTTTTATCGGGATATTGTTGAATTTTTCGCTTTCATTTCTATGAAAAAACCACAAAAATCGTTTATTCCGTCAATAAATGTTGAATAATTACACAAAACAAGATAAAATGAATATGTCAATGGGGATTTTCCCGAAAAAAGGAGAACAAGATCATGTCAGAGCCGATCAAATGCGCTGTTTGCCAAAAGCAGAACGCTGATTTTACCGACAAATTCATCCTCGTCAACTCGACCTCGTCTTCATCCTCCGTTCATATTTCAGCGGATACCCAACAAGTCACGACATGGACGCAGGAATCCGTTCGTTGCGTCGAAGACCTCGGCATTTGCAAACATTGCCTGCGAAAAGTTAAAATATCCTCAATCGTCGGTTCCGTGCTGACCGCCGGCATCTTTTGTGCGATCCTTTCGGTCTGCTTTGATAAAGGATGGTTCTTTCCTGTATTGTTCGTCGTCGTTGCAGGTCTCGGCATTGCCAGTGTTATTTCGGAAATTTTGATGGATTGGCCGTTCATTCTCGAACGAAAACTCCGCGAAAAACATTCCGAAACGCAATATGTGCCAACCGATACGAAATATTACTGTAAGCGCGGGTGCCAAATCCCCGACAAAAAGATTTTTATCCGCAAAAACGATCTGCGATTAAAAGAAACTGCCGAAAAATTGTTCGACGCGCTTTATCATTCACAAAACGACTGAAAAACGCCCCGTCTTCTTTATCGAAGACGGGGCGAATTTTATATCTTTTCTTTGACGAAAGCGATCTGCGCCTCGACCGATGCAGGTCCCGTTCCGCCTTCCGATATGCGACGGCTGACACAGTTTTCCAAATTGACCGCGTCATACACATCTTCGTTGAACTGATCGCTATGGGCGCGATACTGTTCAAGCGAATAGGTTTCCAGCACGAGCCCCTTTTCCATACAGTCCGCCACAATATTGCCCGAAAGTTTGTACGCCGTACGGAACGGAACGCCCTTACGCGTCAGATAATCGGCAAGGTCAGTGGCATTGATAAAGCCCTGCTGTGCCGCTTTTTTCATGTTTTCGGGCATAGGTTTCATGGTTTTGAGCATCGGAGCCATGATCTGTAAACACATTTTCACGGTGTCAACCGCATCAAAAACGGCTTCCTTGTCCTCCTGCATATCCTTATTGTATGCAAGCGGCAGACCTTTGAGTGCCGTAAGCAACGCCATCAGATCGCCGTAAACGCGTCCGGTCTTGCCGCGCACCAATTCCGCCATATCGGAATTCTTTTTTTGCGGCATGATCGAAGATCCCGTGGTAAATGCGTCATCAATGCGTACAAAGCGGAATTCAAGGCTCGACCATAGGATCAATTCCTCCGAAAGACGCGAAAGGTGCATCATTTCAATGGAAAATGCGCTCATCAGTTCCAAGCAGAAATCGCGGTCGGATACACCGTCGATGCTATTCATGCAAATCCCGTCAAAGCCGAGTGCCGCCGCTTCCATCCGCCGATCGGTCGGATAGGTCGTGCCCGCAAGCGCACAGGAGCCGATGGGCGAGAAATTCATTCGTCTCGAAGCATCCGCAATGCGTTCCTCATCCCGCAAAAGCATCATGGCGTAAGCAAGCAGATGATGCCCGAATAAGATCGGTTGGGCGCGTTGCAGATGCGTATATCCGGGCATGATGTAATTTTTTCCCGTTTCCGCCTGGGAAACGAGGGCACGGATGACTTCTTTCGTCAGTTTGCGGATCTCATTCGCTTCACTGCGCAGATACATTCTCAGGTCAAGTGCGACCTGATCATTTCGGCTTCGCGCCGTGTGAAGTTTTTTCCCGGGTTCACCGATCCGTTCGGTGAGGACTTCTTCCACAAACATATGAATGTCCTCGCACGGACGGTCGAATGTCAGCGTGCCTCGATCCAGATCATTTAGAATGGAATGAAGTCCGCCGAGGATCTGCTCACATTCCACTTCGGAAATAATCCCGCATTCGGAAAGCATTTCAGCATGGGCGATGCTTCCCTGAATGTCCTGACGATACATCCTCCAATCGAAATGCAACGAAGAATTGAAATCATCCGCCAACTTACTTGTCTGCCCGGAGGTCACTCCGGCCCACATTTTAGCCATAGTTCGCTCCTTGTTTTACAGTTTCCCCTGCTCACGATAGGCTTCGACCTTGGTGGGAAGTCCCCAGCAATTGATGAATCCCGCGGCCTGTGCCTGATCGTAATCACTTTCACCGAAGGTAACAAGATTTTCGGAATAGAGCGAATAGGGCGAGGTGATACCGGCGTTGATCATATTCCCCTTATAGAGTTTCAATTTTACCGTTCCGGTGACATGTTTGTTGGCTTCATCGGCAAAGGCGGTCAACGCCTCCTGCAACGGGGTGTACCATTTTCCGTTGTAGATCAGGTCGGCGTAGTCGACAGCAAGTTTCTGTTTGAGGTGCATAGTCTCTTTGTCCACGGTGAGCATTTCGAGTTGTTCGTGTGCATA
This sequence comes from Clostridiales bacterium UBA1758, assembly GCA_002315595.1. Lineage (GTDB taxonomy): Bacteria > Bacillota > Clostridia > Oscillospirales > UBA1758 > UBA1758. Next base: position 40,942 of record DCHG01000029.1, read on the forward strand.
ATAAAGCACCGTTCCGCCAGGGGTTTCGTAAATGCCGTGATCCTTCATACCGATCAAACGGTTTTCGACGATGTCGAGAATGCCGATACCGTTTGCACCGCCCAGTTCGTTGAGTTTTGCAATAATGGCAGAGGGCTTCATCTTTTCGCCATTGACGGCAACCGGGACGCCGGCTTCGAAATCAATGGAAACAAGCGTCGGCGTATCGGGTGCCTGATAGGGCGAAACGCTCATTTCGAGGAAGTCCTTCTTGTCGAGATCCGGCTCATTGGCGGGATCTTCGAGATCCAAACCTTCATGGCTCAAATGCCAGAGGTTTTTGTCCTTGGAATAGTTTGTTTCACGGGAGATCTTCAACGGCACATTGTGCGCCTCGGCATAGTCAATCTCCTCATCACGGGACTTGATGTCCCACTCACGCCACGGGGCAATGATCTTCATATCCGGGGCAAAACGCTTGATGGCAAGTTCAAAACGCACCTGATCGTTTCCTTTGCCGGTGCAGCCGTGCGCGATCGCATCTGCACCCTCGGCAAGTGCGATCTGGGCAAGTCTTTTGCCGATGACGGGGCGGGCAAATGCCGTGCCGAGCAGATACTTTTCGTATTTCGCATCCATTTTCAAACTCGGGATGATAATATCCTCGACCATTTCATCGGTCAGATCGGCGACGATCAACTTGGATGCACCGGTTTTGAGCGCCTTCTGCTCCAATCCGTCCAACTCGTCCGCCTGACCGACATTGCCCGCAACGGCGATGATTTCAGGGTTGTTATAGTTTTCTTTCAGCCACGGAATGATGATGGAGGTGTCAAGTCCTCCCGAATAGGCAAGTACAATTTTTTTGATGTCTTTCTTCTCCATGATAATATTACTCCTCAAATCAATAAATAAAAAATCAAAGCACCTTTGACAAAAAACTCTGTAAACGTGGTGATACGGGATGATTGAACAATTCTTCGGGCGTATTCTGCTCCTTTACCACACCCTCGTCGATGAACAGAACGCGGTTTGCAACCTCACGGGCAAATCCCATTTCATGCGTGACGATGACCATCGTCATACCTTCGTCGGCGAGTTCACGGATGAGTTCCAAAACCTCACCGACCATTTCAGGATCAAGTGCGGATGTCGGCTCGTCAAACAGCATCACATCCGGGTTCAT
>DCHG01000029.1:42313-42590 GCA_002315595.1 Clostridiales bacterium UBA1758
GTGAAATGCGGGAACAGATTGAAATGCTGAAACACCATTCCCATTTTCTGACGGATCGCATCAATATTGGCGTTTTTATCCAGAATGTTCTGCCCTTCAAACCAGATCTCGCCGGAATTCGGCTCCTCCAAAAGGTTCAGGCAACGCAAAAACGTACTTTTCCCCGAACCTGACGGTCCGATGACCGCGATCCGTTCCCCTTTTTCAATATGTTCGTTGATACCCTTGAGCACCTCAAGTTCTCCGAATCTTTTGTGTAGATCCTTAACCTCTATCA
>DCHG01000029.1:42596-58938 GCA_002315595.1 Clostridiales bacterium UBA1758
ATCACTGCGTGCCAACCTCCTTTCGAGTTTTTTCTGCAACGAGGTCAAAGCCATGACCAGCGCAAGATAAATCAAAGCCGCAATATATAGCGGAGATGAAATAAAATAAGTTCCTTTGATCGCCGCAGCAACCTTGGTGATATCACGAACGGCGATATAACCGGCAACGGATGTTTCTTTGACAAGCGCAATGAATTCATTAAAAAGTGCGGGGAGGACATTTTTAACCGCCTGCGGCAGAATAATACGCACCATCGTGGTCGCTTCCGATACGCCGAGAGAACGACCTGCCTCTGTCTGTCCGATATCGACGGAGTTGATACCGCTACGGAAGATTTCCGCGATATACGCGCCCGAATTGATACCAAAGCCGAGCATACACGCGTAGGTTCCCCTTGTCCAAACCGTCAGACTGTAAATAATGAGAAGTTGCAACACCATCGGCGTACCGCGAACCACGGTGGTGTAAACTTCACAAAATCCCGAAATCGCCTTTCCGATCGGACCGGCTTTCTTTCTTGTACCGTAAAATCGACCGATCGCAACAAGCACGCCGATCACAATGCCGATCATGCAAGCCACGGCGGCAAGCATCAGCGTGACGCCGGTGCCCTTGATATAGAGTTTCCAGCGATCTTCCATGACCACCCCGCGGTAGAGATCATCCAAAATGCTTTGAAGCCAAGTGTTTTTCGCCATCTCTTGTACTCCTAACCAAAGAAATTCAAACTGCCGGGCAGTCAGATTGCTGACTGTCCGGCGTTTTTTCGGTTTCGAAAACGGAAATTACATAACGAAGTTTTCCATGTGCTTCGCGAACGACTCATCAAGGGAGCCGTCTTCCATCGCGGCTTCAAGAACTTCATTGACGACTGCAAGCAGGTCTTCTTCGCCCTTTGCAACGCCCATTGCAATCTCTTCCTGGCTCAACAGTCCGTCCATCAGTTCGATTTCGGCACTGTTGGCGGTCATATATTCGGCGGGAAGCATATCAATGATCGCACAATCGGCATTGCCGCTCTTGACGGCGTTACCGGCATCAATGGCACTCTTGAACGCAAGAATCTCGGCGTTCGTGTAATTTTCCTGTGCATAGATGTCAGCGGTGGTCGCTTCCTGAACTGCGATCTTCAATCCGTCCAGATCGTCGAAACTCGAAATATCGGTCCCGGCGGGAACGATGACTTTCAAGCCCATGGAAATATAGGTGGTGGAGAAGTCAATGATCTCGGCGCGTTTTTCGGTCGCAGTCATGCCGGCGGCAACAAGGTCGCCCTTTCCGGCTTTGAGGGAATCGACCAAAAGATCGAAGTCCATATCGACGATTTCAAGTTCAACGCCGAGCGCGTCGGCAACCATCTGGGCGAGGTCAAGGTCAACACCGACGGTGTTGCCTTCGCTGTCGATGTACTCAAACGGCGGGAAGGAAGCGTTGGTCATCACGACCAGTTTTCCGCTTTCCTTGATCGCGTCAACAGTGGGCGTCGCAGAAGAACTCTGTTTTTCCGTCTTTGCACATCCAACCAGTGCAAATACCATCACCATGGCGAGGGCAAAAGCTAAAATCTTTTTCATTGTAATATCCTCCTGATTTTTGTTTTCGATTTGAAGCTTTGCTTGATGATGATAGTATAAACGAATAATTATTCTTTGTCAATGGTTTTTTATTCATTTATTGAAATTTGTTGAATTTATTATTTTTGCGAATATATTCCTTTGTATCTTGTGTATTATATCCAAAAATAGTGCCGGTCGTTGCTATTTATATTTTTACGTGTATAATATATGTATGCTGTTTTTGAATAACCGCCGTCCGGCTGCTTCCGTTTGACTATCATTTTATACATAAAATATCCGTTATACGCAGAATTTAGTCTTTATACGCAGGAGGAACTAATATGAACTACCGTACCGAACACGACTCTTTGGGTGCCGTTCAGGTGCCGTCCGACCGCTATTGGGGCGCACAGACACAACGAAGCCTCGAAAATTTCCCGATCGGCACGCAAAAAATGCCCAAATCGGTCATTAACGCATTTGCGATCCTAAAAAAAGCGGCGGCAAAAGCCAATGAAACACTTGGCAAACTTGATTCCCGCCGTGCCGAACTGATCGCAAGTGTTTGTGACGAGATCATCGACGGCAAGTTGGATGAAGAATTTCCTCTTTCCGTATGGCAGACCGGCAGTGGTACACAGTCGAATATGAACCTCAACGAAGTCATCGCAAACCGCGGAAATGAAATGGCGGGCGAAACCGTTCTTCATCCGAACGATACCGTCAATCTGTCACAGAGCAGCAACGACACCTTTCCGACGGCGATGCACATCGCAGCCTATACGGCGGTTCAGGAGCGTCTTTTGCCCGCGCTTCGTCAAATGATCGAAGCCTGCCGGATTTTGGAAGCCGAAAATACCGACGTGATCAAAATCGGTCGCACGCATTTGCAGGATGCAACACCGATCCGTTTCAGTCAGGAAATCTCAGGCTGGCGCGGAATGCTCGAAAACAGTCTGTTGCAGATCACCGCATCCTCCGAAGGACTTTGCAAACTCGCACTCGGCGGAACGGCGGTCGGTACCGGGGTCAATGCCCCAAAGGAATTCGGCGATATTTCCGCGGTGGAAATCAGTCGACTCACCGGCTATCCGTTTCTTTCCGATTCCAACAAATTTCACGCACTCACCGCCAAGGATGACATCGTCTTTTCGCACGGTGCGCTGAAAGCATTGGCGGCAAATATGCTCAAAATCGCAAACGATGTAAGAATGCTCGCAAGCGGACCGCGTTGCGGGATCGGCGAAATCACCATTCCCGAAAACGAACCGGGATCGTCGATCATGCCGGGAAAGGTCAATCCCACACAATGCGAATCGGTCACAATGGTCGCCGTGCAGGTCATGGGTAATGACACCACCATCGGCATTGCGGCGTCGCAGGGGAATTTCCAACTCAATGTTTTTATGCCGGTGATCATCCACAATTATCTTGAATCTGTCGAATTGCTCACCGATTCGTTGAATTCATTCCGAATGCGTTGTTTTTCCGGCATCCGCGCAAACCGCGATGCGATGAAAGCCAAGTTGGATGCTTCATTGATGCTTGTCACTTGCCTCAGCCCGATCATCGGATACGAAAACGCCGCCCGTGTGGCAAGAAAGGCGTATCTTGAAAAGTTGACGCTGAAAGAAGCAGTCCTTCAATCCGGATTGATGACCGCCGAAGAATTTGATGCCGCCGTTCAACCGAAAAAAATGGTGTAACTCACAAAATCGAAACAGCGAATGCCGGAAATTCGACATTCGCTGTTTTATTTATTCTTCGCCGATCCGTTAGACATTGCGTATGGCAAAGGTCTTGCCGTCGGTTTTGATTTTCGAAGTCCACTCATGACCTCGACGCTCCCGCCCCCGTTCTCCCGTCTTCGTTTCCTCAACCAAATCAAAGCCCAACGCACTGGGTTTGATTGGAAGAGGAGAAGTGACGGAATGGGTGAACTTCGATTATAAAAAATCGGAGTGAACGATATGAAGTCCACTCCGACAATGGCGCGCCCGAGAGGATTCGAACCCCCAACCCTCAGAACCGGAATCTGATGCTCTATCCAATTGAGCCACGAGCGCATATTCAATTTGCAACTGAACCATTATAACATAGCATCCGCCATCTGTAAAGAAAAATCCTGCGGTGGTGCATTATTCAGTCCCGGACTTTTTGATGACTTTTTTGATGTTTCGTTCCGCTTTGACGCGCGCAACCATTACTTCTCTGCCGCAACCGAGACATTTCATACGAAAATCCATTCCGACTCGCATGAGTTCCCATTTATTCGATCCGCATGGATGTTGTTTCTTCATTTCGAGGATATCGCCGACCTGAACCTGCATCATCATCACTTCCCGCAATTATTGTACCACATTTTCCACAAATAAAAAAGATACGAAAAGATTTTTTCAATTTCTTTTCCCTCCCCTCGGGCATAAGATACACCAAAACAACATATACTTGCCCAGATAACAGAGCAAAGGAGAGAAGAATATGTATTCGGGAAAGTTTTTGCCCGAGGGCGACCTCATCGGCACGGTACAAAATACATCCTATTTATTGAATTCCGACGGTCTGCGCAAAGCCATGGTGGACGGTGCGGTGCTAGAAGCCGTCGTTTCCGTCTGTGACGCACAAAAAAACCTCATTCTCGATCTCGGCGGTATCACCGGGATCATTCCGAAATCCGAAGCCGCCATCGGCACCGCCAGCGGTCCCGTGCGTGACATTGCCATTATCGGACGTGTCGGAAAGCCAACCTGCTTTATGGTCGATTCGGTCGGACCTGATGAATCCGGACGCGTCATTGCAAAATGCTCCCGCCGACGTGCGCAAGCCGCCGCGCAAGCGGAAATGATGCTGTTGGAGCCCGGTGAGGTCATTCCCGCCCGCGTAACGCATCTTGAAAGTTTCGGTGCATTTGTCGATATCGGATGCGGCGTCGTATCACTGATCGGCATCGAGCATATCTCCGTTTCGCGGATCTCGCATCCCGCCGACCGTTTTTCGACGGGCGACCGCATTTTTGTCTGCGTCAGTTCCGTCGATCACGCCCTCGGGCGCGTGGTGTTGACACACCGCGAACTTCTCGGTACATGGGAGGAAAACGTCGCTCTCTTTTCCGTCGGCGAGACCGTTCCCGGCGTTGTCCGCGGATTGGAGGCCTACGGGGCATTTGTCGAGTTGACGCCGAATTTATCAGGACTTGCCGAACTTCGTGAAGGACTGCACGACGGCGAACGCGTCAGCGTTTTCATCAAATCCATTCTGCCCGATCGGATGAAGATCAAACTGATCATCATCGACACATTGGATGATGTTTTTTTACCACCGCGTAAGCCCGATTATCTCATTCAAACAGGCAAAATCTCTCATTGGCGTTACTCGCCGGAGGTCTGCTTCGACAAACGGATCGAAACCGTATTTTTGTCCTGAATATTCATTGACATTCCACTTTTTCCGTGCTAAACTGACGGTGAAATCAATAAAAAAAGGGGCAATGGATATGAACGCTCGGGAACGCTTTGCGGGCATCATTCACGGTCGTCCGGTGGATAAATTCCCGGTCATCGAATGGGCGCCATGGTGGGATAAAACAGTCGACCGTTGGAAAACGGACGGTCTCAACATGGAGGCCGCCGTGACGGTTGAGTCCTTGCAGGACTATTGGGGACTGGATAAATGCCTGCAAACATGGATTTCCATGTTTACGGAAACAACTCCAAAAGAATTAGGGTTCGGCATGGGCATTTTGGGCGAGACCGGCGACTACGCGACCGTTCGAAAGACCATGTACCCCGATGTATTCGGTCTTCTCACGGACGAACGGCTGAACTTTTTGGAACTCACCTCGGCACGCGGTGATACCTTGCACTTCCTGTCCGTTGCCGGATTTTTCTGGTTTCCCCGTGAAATACTCGGCATTGAACGGCATCTGTACAGTTTCTACGACGAGCCCGAATTGGTGCATGAAATGTGTCGCGACTATGTGCAATGGCTGAAAGAACTGTTTCCGACAGTGCTTTCCCGTTTTCGCTTTGATTTTATGACCTTTGCGGAGGATATGAGTTACAACGGCGGACCGATGATCTCCAAGGCGTTGTTTGATGAATTTTTGGCGCCCTATTATCGGGAAATCATCGAAATCATTCACGCCTATGGCGTCCCGGTCTTCATCGACTCCGACGGCGATATTACGCAGGCCGTGGACTGGTACGCATCCGTCGGTGCAGACGGGATGCTCCCATTGGAGCGCAAAGCCGGGGTGGATGTGTCGGTGTATATCCGCAAACAACCGCAGATGACCTTTTTGGGGCATTTCGACAAGATGTGCATGAAAAACGGCGAAGCGGCAATGCGGGCGGAATTTGAGCGCCTGCTTCCCAGTATGGTAAATGGAAAGGTCATCCCCTCGGTGGATCATCAAACACCGCCGGATGTGAGCATGGAGAACTACCGCATTTATGTGACACTGCTCCACGAATATGCCGAAAAAGCCGCCTCATTACAGCGAAAACGTATTGGAGGTTGAATTTTATGGAAATGAAAGCAACAACGATCTGCAAAACCATTCCTTTCGAAAACGGCGCCGGCCCGATGTGGTGCTACGGCAACTCCACCATCGTCCGTGTCGGTGACAATATTTTTGCGACAAATATGCGTGTTTTGCCCGAAAGAAAGCGTCACAACCGCACAAGCCTTGAAGTCTATGCCAAACGTGGTGGCGGCGAGTGGACGCTTGAATACTACGACGAAGGCGTTTATCAGCGTGAGCCCTGCCCGGTGATGTATCTCGGCGGCACACTGATCGGCGTGACGGTCAATCCGATCACGATCGAAATCCCCGCCGATCAGGAATATATGCTCGCCCCCTGCCAGCCTCGAATTTACATCTTCGACACCGCCGATAAACTTCGTCTTGTCCGTACCGTCGTGCCGGAATGGGACGATCCGACCTATGAATTCGTCGATCACTCCTATCGCAGTCACGCCGTCGACAAGGTACGCGGTGATATCTTCCTCGCCGATCAGTATTACCTCGGCAACGGCGAAGGCGCACATTGCTGGACACTTCTCGACAAGGACTTCAAAACCATTCGTTTCGGGAAACTCGACTTTGCCGAACGCTCCTGCTATCACAATATCTGCATCCGTGACGGTGAAACCTATGTCTTTGCCGTGCAGGATATTCACGAGCCGAACAAAGAATGGGCGGATTACAAACTGAAAATGACGGGGAACGAGTGGGATTATGACTTCCGCACGATTTTTCTCAATTATTCGTCGGATATCCGCAACACCGATTTTGCACCGTCCCTCGTCATCACGGAACGCGAAGCGACCTGCGGTCATGTCAGCAACCTCGATTGCACCTTTACACCGAACGGCGATGTTCTGTTCCTCTGTGCATCCAAGCGTATCTGGCACGATTTTATGCGCGATAAATTCTTCCCCGATACGAAATTCGACAATGTTTTGGAACTTGTACGCCTGCGCAAGGGAAAGATCATCGGACGCTCCATACTCGATGTTTCAAACGAATTTGACGGCAAAAACCCGACCACCGGTTACGCGGGTGGCTTCCATATCACACCGGACGGAAAAGAATATCTTTTCTTCGCCAAATCCAACACCGTTCCGCAGGACGACCTCGGCGACGGCATCTATCTTTGCGAAGTAAACGGCACAACCGTCGACACGCCGAAAAAAATCTATTCGGGTAACACCGCCTATTCGATCTTCACAAGTCGTACCCGTCTCGGCTCCGAGACAAGCAATATCATCGACTTCTATTGGTCGGACGAAAAAAGCATTTTCAACACCGAATATCATCTGTAAATCAATACTTCGCCCCGAAGTTTTCTTCGGGGCATTTTTGTTGCCCGATTAACGACGTTTTTCGATTTTTCCGCGTCGAATATTATTTACGATTTCGTGTTGCATATCGTCGATTTTCGCGGTATAATAAATAATAATTATGTCAATCTGTTTCGGAGGTTTCACAGATGAATTGTAAAAGGATCGTCAGCTTTTTTCTTGTCATTATTATGATTGTCGGGGTGCTTCCCCTTTCGGTGCTTGCCGCCGAGGAACCCGTTTTCGTCTCGGAAAACGCTTCTTTGAATAGCACATTCACCGAAACCGACGAAGCGACGATCCTTGAATACATCTATTCTTTTCCCGAAAGTTACCGTGAAAAACTTCTCGTCCTCCACCAAAAATATCCGAGTTGGGTATTCATCCCGGTCAACACCGGTCTTGATTGGGCGGACGCCGTCAACGGCGAATCCAGCACCTCCAAAAGTATGCTGATGAGTTCGTCGAGTTATTTCCTCAAAAGCCTGAACTCCGGCGACTTTGTCCCCGCAACCGGCAAATACGTCTATAAGGACGCGGGCTTTGTCGGCTCGAATTCCGCGGCAGTCGCTTATTTTATGGATCCCCGTAACTTTCTCGTCGATCAATTGATCTTCCAATTTGAAGTCCTTTCCTACGATCCTTCTTTCCACACCATTGAAGGCGTGGAAGCCATCATCGACGGTTCGTTTATGGACGCCGAAAATGTCACCTATCTCGACAGTGAGGGCAACACCCACATTCTCGGCGAGCCGGAACTCGACGAATTCGGCGAGCCGATCCTGCCCGAAGGCACAGTCTACGATGAGTTCGGCAACCCGATCCTCGACTATCCTACCTATGCCGAACTGATCATGCGAGCGGCGGAAACATCCGGTGTCAGCCCGTATTATCTCGCAAGCAAGATCATGCAGGAAGTCGGAAAGAACGGCTCCGGCAGTGTTTCCGGCAAATACGGCAATTATCCCGGCATTTATAACTTCTATAACATCGGTGCGACCTCCGGCACTGATCCGATCTCGAATGGGCTGAAATGGGCGTCAAACGGCTCATCCAACGACCGTCCGTGGACGGATCCCGAAAAGGCGATCATCGGCGGTGCCTGCTGGATCGGTGCATCGTATATCAACGCCGGGCAGGATACGGGCTATTTGCAAAAATTCAATGTCGTTCCGCTGAAATCGTCCAACCTTTACGCACACCAGTATATGGGTAACATTGCCGCACCCGCCGCCGAAGCAATCAAAACGCACACCGCATACAATATGCAAAGCACACTTTCCGAGCCGAAACTTTTCCGCATCCCGGTGTATGAAAATATGCCCACGACCGCAACACAGCCGTCGTTTACGACCTCCACGGTCAAAACCGGTCATGTCAATAACAACAGTGTCATCGTTCGCGGAGGTGCGGGCAAACTGTTCACAAAAGTCGGACAACTTGAAAAAAATGCCGAAGTCACCATTCTCGGGTGTTCTCTTTCCTCGGAGTCATACACCACAAATTTTCTCTATTACCCCTATTGGTATCATGTTCAGTATGTCGCTTCCTCGGGTGCGACCGTGAACGGCTATGTCTGTGCCGATTATATCACCCCCGACACTTCTGTTTCCGTCAAGGTCGGAAATACCCGAAACGTCGCCTGTACGCTCACACCGAATACATATGACGTCGTCTATTATCAGTCGAGCGATTACACCGTCGCCACCGTCGACAAAAGCGGTCTTCTCACCGCAAAAAAGGCGGGAAAAGCCTATATTTATGCCTTCACTTCGACCGGTGGGCTTGATATTCTCACCGTCGAAGTTGTTGCTGAAAATAGCAATGTTTGGACAACAGACTGTTATAGCGATGTTCCTTTTGACGCATGGTATACTCCTTATGTCCGCTTTGCCTATGAAAACGGCCTGACGGATGACATTGTTGTCGGCTCTTTTGAGCCGAATACCGACATCACGCGTGCGATGTTCGTGACCTTCCTTGCGCGCCTTGCCGGCGTCGACGAAACCCAATATTCGCCCGCCGAATTTAAAGACACGCCCTCCAATCAGTATTATTCACGATATGTTCAGTGGGCAGTCGAAAACGGAATCGTCCTCGGCTATGACGACGGCACCTTCCGCCCAAATGCAAATATCAAGCGTCAGGAAATGTGTGCCATTCTCGTCCGTTGCTGTAATTCCCTCGGGATCGCACTTCCCGTATCCGATTCGACGCTCTTTGCCGATGATGCGTCCATTGCGACATGGGCAAAAAGTGATGTCTACATCTGCCGTGCCTGTTCGCTCGTTCAGGGTAAGGACGGCAATATTTTCGATCCGAAGGGTACCACGACGCGTGCGCACGCGGTCACGCTTTTCAAAAATCTCTACGACAATTTTTTGGCAAAGTAACGTCATATTTCTTCTTTCTGAAATATGACGGCAAAAATCTTTTCCGTCACGGATTTATCATCTTCGGAGGTTCCCATGAATCAGCCCAAGAGTAATGTTTTAATGGATGAAGGCGCTATGCAGCGTGCGCTGACGCGCATCGCGCATGAGATCATCGAACGAAATAACGGTATGGATGGTGTCGTGCTGATCGGCATCCGCCGTCGTGGCGTCGACCTTGCGCGGATACTGGTCGAAAAACTTGAAACCATCGAAGGCAACCGTCCGCCGATGGGTGAACTCGACATTACGCTGTATCGCGATGACCTTTCCACGCTCAACGACTCGCCCGTTCTCAACGGAAGCGATATTTCGTTCAGCGTCAACGGAAAGACCGTCGTTCTTGTCGACGATGTGATTTACACCGGGCGTACCGTTCGTGCCGCCATTGATGCGGTGATGGATCTCGGCAGACCGGCACGCATTCAACTTGCCGTTCTCATTGATCGCGGTCACCGTGAGTTGCCAATCCGGCCTGATTTCGTCGGCAAAAATATCCCGACTGCCCGAAACGAACGCATCGCCGTCAAACTTCCCGCATACGACGGTGAAACGAATGTCACGCTCTATTCCGCACAATAATCAAAAATGAAAGAAGGCAACGATTCATTAGCCACAGCCACATAAGGAAGTAATTGAAAAATCTCTTACGGATGCAGCTTAAAGCGTCAAAGGGAGGAACCTTGAGTAATATCAAGGTTCCTCCCTTTGATTCGTACATTTTTGCTCCACCAAATGTGTATTGGATGAACACCTTCTTTTTCAACGGCGGTTTTGCTGTGAAAGTGTCCTTCTGATACGAATTACAAAAGCACCATCTTGGTTAATTCCAGGATGGTGCTTTTGCTATATCCGCACATTGTAATAAATTGTTATGACTCTATGATTTCCTCTGCACAAATTGAAATAATCATGGAGTCCAATATTGTGGTTCTAATAAAAAATAATGCGAGCGCAAGAAAAACATCCTATTCGGTGTGCTATTCTTGACATTGCAGCAAAATTGCTGTAAAATAATATACAACGCTGTCAAAGCGCTGTTTTTGTGCTTGGCAGACATCTATGTATTTTAGAAATCCCTGCCAGCATGGCAGGGATTTTTTGAGTCAATGAGGTGAAAGAATGGCTGTAAGTTATAAAAAACTTTGGAAATTGCTGATTGATAGGGATATGAAAAAGGGTGAGTTGTGTAAACTGGCAGGTATTAGCAACGCATCTGTTACAAAGATGGGAAAAAACGGTTGCGTTACAACAGATGTACTTAACAAGATATGTATTTCACTGGAGTGTAACATTGAAGATATTATGGAGATTGTAAAAGAATAGAGCATTCCGTATGTGATGATAGATGATATTTATAGTTTCGCATTATGGAAGATATCCGACAGAAAAGGCATTTTTGTAATGATTATTCAGAATTCTCCACAAATAGGCGATACGCTATTTTTGATAAATAAAGAGGTTGTTGTAATAAGTGTATATGCATTATTTAGGCTCGCAACAGTACGTTATTTGGGTGAAACAAAAGAATTTGGTGTGGATTTTTGTGCCCTATCTCGAAAACCAGATTGCACAAACACTATTTCGTTAAGGTTGTTTAAGGAGGGAATGCCGTGAACAGCATCAAAAGATATATTGAGGGTTATATGTCTGGCAATGCATGGGAAGAATTATGCGTTCAGTGTTATCGTATTCGCTATCAAGCAGATAATTACACTCCAATTCCCGCCACCCAAGGAGGGGATGCAGGAATAGAGGGATTTACAAATAAAGGAATTGTTCACCAGTGCTACTGCCCAGAGAGAGAATATACAGATAACGAACTCTATGAACATCAGCGCAAAAAGCTAACTGCTGATATAGAAAAACTAAAGCAAAATGCTGTCAGGCTAAAGAAACTCGGCGTCCCTTCTGTTGTTGAGTGGCATTTCAACATTCCGGAGTATAAGGATTCTCGAATTATTGAACACGCAGAAAGCAAGCGTCAGGAAGTCCTTAAAGCTAAAAAAGACAAGCCTTCTGATTATGAACATATTGCTGATGGTTTTCAAATCGTAGTTAAGACCGCGGAGGATTTTACGCCAGAAATAAGTCGAATCATTCGCACGAACTTATCGGACATCAAACTTAATGTTGCTATTGGGCACGTGAGTGACCCAGATTGGACGAAATGTGATTCCGAAAAAGTTGCAAACATACGCAGAAAGATCAAGGCGATAATGCTTGTTGATGATACCGATGCAGCTTTAAACAAGGTCGTCGGAATTTATGTTGAATGCTATATAAGTGGCTTGGAAATCTTGAATAATTTACGTGTACAATTTCCAGAGATATATGAAGAAATTTATCGTCTTGAGCAAAGCTATAAAAGCGAAGTTTCCGTTAGAACACTTATGAATACGGACAAGGCCATGAATCGCACTTTGTTTGATACTATTCTCAATGAGTTTCATTCCAAACTCGAGCGAGATTTTTCTTCTCGGTTTAATGAAGCTTCTATTGGTGAACTAAAGCAAGACTTAATTGCAAGTTGGCTTGCAGACTGCTCAATGGAGTTTAGAGGGTAAATATATGAGAGAAGATCCTATAGATTATACCGGTATCGTTTTCGACGCAAAACCAGATGCCGTTCCATACAATTACCGTATCAGTTATAAAGTCACTCAATTATGCTTAATCATGCGGATTTGCGGTCGTGGAGATATCTGTTCTCTAATAAAACTTCACATGATTTCTTTTGCTTTGATTTCACAAGATAACATGAGAAATCTTATTGAATTTGCGGATGGAATCGGTAGTGCACCAATTGTTCGTTTTGATCCATCAGTTAACCGGGCTTTGACATATGCGATTGGATATGGGTTAATTGAGCAACAGCAAAATTCGAAATTTAAATTAACCGACCGTGGTAAGAAACTTGCAGAACAAATAAAGGCTGTTGGAGATCTTATGGTAGCCGAGATAACTGATTTAAACTCGTTGGCAAAAAAGTTAACCGAACGCAAAGTTGAAGAAATAGTTGATATGTGGAGGATAAAAGATGCTGAGAATCAATAGACTGCGAGTTGAAATTAACACCATTAAAGGTGTATATGGAATCGATGAATCTTTTAATGATGGATTGAACTTCATTGCAAGCCTTGAAAATACATGTGGAAAGAGTTCTATCCTTGCTGCAATTTATTATTGTCTTGGCTTCGAACAAATCCTTGGCGGTTCCAGCGGGATTGGAAGTAAAGTTCTTACGTCTGCTTTTAAAACTGCCATTGAGGACAATGGAGAGCCTTTAACTGTAACTGAGTCTGGAGCCTATCTTGAGATCAGTAATGGAAATGAAACTGTAACAATTTATAGAAATATCAAATCAGAAAGTAAAGATAATCGCCTTGTAACTGTTTATTATGGAAAATACGATTCGATAAGCAATCCCGAAACACTATTTGAAGATTATTATGTCAACATTCAAAACTCCGCAGTAAGTGAAAAGGGATTCCATACTTTTCTTGAAGAGTTTCTTCATATGGATCTTCCGTTGGTTCGAGCATCGGATGGTAATGAGCGGAAATTATATCTCCAGGTGATTTTTGCCTCAATGTTTATTGAGCAAAAACATGGTTGGTCAGATATTCTATCTGGTATGCCAGTCTTTGGAATCTGCGAATCAAAGAAACGAATTGTAGAATATATATTGGGATTGGATACATTAAAAAATGAAAAAGAGCGAGACCGCCTTAATGCAGTAAAGTCTCAACTGGAACATAAATGGGAACAATTAATTTCTGATTTTGAAAGAGCCGTTCATTCAGAATCATGTGAAATATCTAATCTTCCAATTCATCCACGAGTTTTATCAGACACTGATTGTTCGAGAATAGTTGTTTCGGTTTTAGGAGGCTCCTCTATTGAAGAGGAAGTCCAATCTTTGAATACAAACTATAATGGATTACGCCAGTTAAAACCTCGTGTACGCGATAATTTTGAAGCCCTTAACGCGGAACTTTCTGAGACGCAGACACAAATACTTTCTTTTGAAAATAACCTGCATGAAATAAGCCGAAGTTTAGCGAGCTATGATGAAGCTATCAAACGACTAAGCTCAGATTTGGCACTTGTGAACTCGGATATTCGAAATAATAATGATGCTGCACGACTTCAAAAATTTGGTTCTGAGGCATATGGTGGAGATATTTCAGTAGATATATGTCCCGTTTGCAAACAGCACATTCAAGACAATTTGCTTGATGCAGAAGCCGTAAGTGGTTTTATGAGTATTGAGGATAATATAAGGCATCTTAAAGAACAAAAAAAGATGCTGGAATTTACGTTGGGCAGCCGCAAAGAATCACGCGAAAAACTCAGCAGAGAAAAACATGATCTTGAAGTTCGGCTTCAAGCACTACGACGATTAGCACATACGCTTCGTTCGGATCTGTTTACAACCATAGATACTGAAGCCTCAGAGGCAATTATGCTCAAACGGATAGAGATTAGTAACCGTATTGAACGTTTGTCAAAATTGCAAGATACCATTTCTTCTTTAATTGATCAATTAAAGGACTTATCCGCGGAGTGGAATACATATCTTGACCAAAAAAACAAGCTTCCCAAAAAGGATATTTCAGAGTCAGATATTGAAAAAATAGTTCTCCTAAAAAAGAGATTTATTGAAAACTTAACACGGTATCACTATAGCAGTTTGTCAAGTTTTGATGGAATTGACATTTCCATGGATTCATCACTTCTTCCCACTATCGATGGATTTGATATGAAGTTTGATTCTTCTGCCAGTGATGGTATTCGTGTAATTTGGGCATTCACAATGGCACTACTACAGGTTTCTATTGAAAAAGACGGCAATCATCCTGGCATTATCGTTTTTGATGAGCCTGCACAACAGAGCATTGTACCAGAAGATATGAAAAGCTTCATTGAATCAGTTGTAGAAATCAAAAAGCCGTTTCAAATCATTACCGCTATTACACTGAACAGCCAGGAACTCATAAGTATTATAGATGGGCTGGATGCATCGAGCCACCATAAAATTAACATTGAAGGAAAGGCGTTTAAGGCGTTATAAATTAGAGGTAATACATTATGAAGTGTATCTATTGCAATAGCGACTCTGATTTGACTGTTTCTGATATTATTCCTACTGCCCTAACGGGCGCAAAATTGAGAAAAAAGTTTGTTTGCCGCACACATAATTCATTTACAAATGAACACTATGAAAAAACGATGATACGACAGCTTGACATATTCAGAAATCGAATTGGACTGACTGAACGCGATGGCGATCCTGTTCGATTTTACGCAAAACTAAATATCGGAGATTATACTTCCGAAAAAAATATTAGTGTATCCGATAATAAATCCATTATGGATGCCGGCAGACTTTTCAGGATGAAAGATAATCAAGGGCATACCGTTTTAGTTGGCCCAAAAGAAGAATTGCTGAAGATAAATGGTGCCACTGAAGAAAAGATAACAGATTTACTGCTTGAAGATATTTCTATTAGCTCTACGACGGATATTAGAGATATCTTCATTACAGAATCAACATTACATGCAGTGGCTAAAATTGCATATGAGTGGCATTGCTTTATTAACGATGTAGAGGAATTTCAAAAAGATATATATGGTGTCATTACCTCTTATATTTTAGATCCCGAGCAGACAAACACATTAGTTGATGTAGTAAATGACGGTTATGTAGCAATGTTATCAGAGCGCTTTTCACGCACAGGAAGCAATATGCTCTTTGAGTATAATGATCCTGATGGAAATACCTATGTCATCTTCTCTCTATGGAATGTGATTGCATACAGAGTCAAAGTATGTACACATAGTGCAGAGCCCAGTATTGCTCATTGCCCTATAGCATACTTTTATCATGTGGACGGGACGCAGAAAGGCACGATGTTCGGTATATTGGGTGACTTCCATGTTAGCGCAATATCGCCGTCAGTTGGACTTTCTACGCTATCCCAAGAAACTAAGTCCAGATTGTCGAATCTTGGAGAGAGAGACTTATCTCGAGAATACTTGCAGAACTGTATTGCGGAAATCTCGAAAAAACTACCTGCCTATCAAGCGAAAAAGATATCTATAGCTGAATTGCTTGATTTTGAACATGAAGATAGAATTATTCCAATATACATCCTCGAACAAATATATACTCATAGAGATGAATACCTGCCTTCGGAAGATTTCTACAGAAATATGCAGCGAATTCTCCAAACAGATGATCGTTTTGTCTTAACAAACGAAACAGTAAAAGGGACATTAACCCGATATTTAGACATGGATAGCAATGGCACATTTATTTCAATGCTTAATGACGCATTGCTTTATTTTCAAACCACATGCTGTATGGATCAATAAAGAATTAATAATTGCCAGTATTCCATTACGATGTATTAAAAATATAGCTGGTAATTAGCAACATGATTTTCTATACCGAGATTAGTAGAAATGCTTTTCTCGGTATCGTGGTGAAAGACCTTTCCCGT
>DCHG01000012.1 GCA_002315595.1 Clostridiales bacterium UBA1758
CGGATTCCCACGGCGACAAAGTCGCCTCGGAATGACAAATTTTAACTGCGTCGCACCCACCCCGTCATTGCGAGGAGGGCAACGCCCGACGGTGTGGCTCACGTATTCTTCGAATATGTATGGCGTTTGCTTACGCAAACGCGTTAATCCGTTCCCTAATTCCGTGTTACGCCACAACGAACTCGTGCAAAATATTCCCCCCTCCCCTCCCGTCTTGCCCTCGCAACTGCGCATTACCGCAAAATTTTCCAAAAAACGATAATATTTTCATAGCATTTCCCGTCATAAAATGATACAATAATCCAAAGAAAGGGATGATCCACATGACAAATCGTGAACGCGCTATGAATATCCTGCACTACCGCCCGGTCGACCGTATGCCTGCGGTGCATTTCGGTTACTGGCCGCAACTTTTGCCCGAATGGGCGGAACAAGGCTACATTCCGAAAGAACTTGCCGAAAACTGGGAAGACGGCAATGCAGTCGACAAAGCCATTGACAAACTCATTGGTTGGGATTTCAACTGGAACACTCTGCGTAGCCCCAAAAACGGACTTTTCCCGCTTTTCGAGCCGAAAATGCTCGAAGAGTACCCCGACGGAAGTCAGCGTTGGCTGAACTCCGAAGGAATTATTGAACGAATTCACCCCGGCATTGTTTCGATCGGAGGCGAAGATGACTACCTGCTCAAAGACAGAGATGCTTTTGAAACATTATTTCTCCCTAAAATCAAGTTTTCGCCCGAACGCGTTGATTATGATTACTTTTTGAATAAATACCCTGCGGAGTATGAAGCCGCCGATATGCCGATCGGACTTAAACTCGGAAGCGTCATCGGCGAAATCCGAAGTTTCTGCTCGGTCGCCGGCATGAGTTATCTGATGTACGACGAGGATGAGGATCTGTTCGCCGACATCGTCGACACCTACGCCGAAATGCAGTATAAATGCGCCGAAGAAGTTCTCAAAACAGGTGCAAAATTCGATTTTGCACACTATTGGGAGGATATTTGTTACAGTAATGGTCCCCTGCTTTCACCGCAGATTTTTGACGAACTCTGCGCAAAGCACTATAAGCGACGCAACGATCTCGTCCACAAGTACGGCATCGACATCATTTCTCTTGACTGCGACGGCAGAACGGATCGCCTTCTGCCGACATGGTTTGAAAACGGCGTGAACACGATGTTCCCCATCGAGATCGGCACTTGGGGCGACCAATTTGAAGCCGCCCGCGTTAAGTACGGGACGGGAATGCTCGGCGTCGGCGGAATGGACAAGACCGCACTTCGCAAAGACCGTGCCGCGGTCGATGCGGAAATCGAACGACTCAAACGGCTTTCCGCACTCGGCGGTTTCATCCCATGCCCCGACCATCGCCTGATGCCCGGTACGAAGTTTGAACTCGTGCAGTATTACGCGGATGAGATCAAAAAAATCCGCCTATAAAGTATGAATTTCAAAGCCCCTTTGGCAAGGGGCTTTGTTTTTTTGTATAGAAAACCGACCGACATGGTCACCCACATCGGTCGGTCAAAGGTCTGCTACGGCAGACTTATTTATTTTTTCTCGTCCTGATTGAATTCGATGTCGAACTTAAAGTCCTCGTCTTCTTCAACTTTTTCTTCCTCGGTCGCTTCTTCCAAAGCGCCTTCGTCGACGATTTCAAGTTCATCGTCCTTAACCACACGCATATGCTTTTTGGTCAGCAACTCGTACATGATCGGAACAACGAACAGTGTCATAAACGTCGCGTACACAAGTCCGCCGACGCAAACGACGGCGATCGGCTGAACAAGACCGGAGCCGGAGCCGAGTCCGAGCATCATCGGCAGGAGGCCGAGGATGGTGGTCAGCGCGGTCATAAGAACCGGGCGCAGACGCGTGGTTGCGGCTTCCAAAATCGCCTTACGGCGTTCCATGCCGTCCGCACGGAGTTGGTTGATACCGTCAACCAAAACGATACCGTTGTTGACGATAACACCGACGAGCATGACGAAGCCGATCAGCGAGATAACGCTGAGTTCGAAGCCGCTGACGAGAAGGGCAAGCAAGCCGCCCGTGAACGCAAGCGGTATCGTGAACATGACGACGAACGGACTCATCAGACTCTGGAACTGGGCGACCATGATCAGATAAACGACCAGAACGCCGAGCAGGAGCATCTTGACAAGTTGTTCAAGCGCATCGGTAATGATAGAGTTTTCGCCGTCGAATTCGATTTCGCAACCTTCCGGAAGCACAAGATCCTTCAACTGCTTTTCGGCGTCCGCGGTAACAAGGCTGACATTGTAATCGCTGTCGAGCGTACCGGAAACGGTGATAACTCTGCGTTGTTCATCACGGTTGATCGAGGCAAGCGAAGTCGATTCTTCAATTTCCGCAATATCGGCGAGTTTGACTGTCTTTTTGGTGCCGTCCTGTGCCGTGAAGTCGATTTCGTAATCGCGGATGCCCTGGGCACCGAGCGATTTGACCATATCGGAGCCGACGACGAGCGTGCGGGAATACGTTCCCTCATCGAGGTCGCCCACGTCAACGGATTCGGTCATGGCAAACGCAAGATCCTGATAGACCTGTGCAATCGTCAAACCTTCTTTTGCCGCGGCGTTCTTATCCACGGTGATGTGGAGTTCAGGCGTGGTTTCTTCCATACCGTTATCCACGGAGGTAATGCCTTCAACCTTTTCAAGGCGGTCGGCAACCTGCTGAGCCGCGTCACGCATATCGTCAAGATCTTCGCCGAAGACCTTGACCTGAACGCCGGATCCGCTGAGCGAAGTCAGATAACTCGTCATATCGGTGCCGCCGGAAACATTGCCGGTGACGTCATATTTTTCGAGAAGTTCTTCGACCTGTTTCATCAGTTTTTCGGGGTTTGCATTGTCTTCGAGGATCGCGTACATGGTGACTGCACCTTCGTCATTTTCGGTGCCGAGACCGGTACCGATGACGCTCGCCATACCGCCGGAAAGCATGGATCCGATCGAGGTGACACCGTCGAGTTCCAAAATTTCCTCGGCGATCTGATCGGCTACAACTTCCGTATCCGCAAGAACAAAGTCGTCGGGCATTTGGATGTTGACCATGATTTCGGTCGAGCCCATGGACGGCATGAACGAATAACCGCGTTTGAGGGTGAGAAGCAGGCTTCCCGCAAGAAGGGCGACGACCACAAAGAGGACAATGATACGGTTGGCAAGCGAGAATTTCAACGCCTTTTCGTAAATTCTCAAAAGTCCCTTGAAGCCCTTTTGCTCCTTTTGGTTGATCTTTTTCAGTGTGCCGGACGCCATCGCCGGAACAAGCGTGATCGCGATCACAAGGCTCGCCATCAGCGAATAGGTGATCGTCAACGTCATATCCGTGAACAACTGACGCGTAATGCCTTCGACAAAGACGATCGGGGCGAAAACGCAGACCGTGGTCAAGGTTGACGCCGTGATTGCGCCGGTCATTTGTACCGCGCCGGTGACGGCGGCTTTCAAGACGGAAACGCCCTTACCGCGTAGTCGGTAGATATTTTCGATGACGACGATCGAGTTATCGACCAACATACCGACGCCGATTGCAAGACCGGACAACGAGATAATGTTAAGCGAAACACCCGAGAAATACATCAGTACGATCGCAAACATAACGCTGATCGGGATACTGAATGCAATGACGATCGTCGGGCGAATATCTTTTAAGAAGAGGAAGAGGATGATCACGGCAAGAGCCGCACCGATCAGGAGGTTGTCGAGAACGCTCCCGATGACCATGTTGATGTATTTGCCCTGATCGAGAAGTTTGGTAAAAGACAGTCCGTCGTAGTCTTCGGTGAGGGCTTCAAAGCGGGCGTCGATATTTGCCGAAACATCGGCGGTTGCGGCGTCGGACTGTTTCTGGAACGAAAGCAGAACGCCGTCTTTGCCGTTGATCTTGGCGTAAGTTTCATCGGTGTTATCGGTGATAATAATGTCCGCGACGTCGCTCAAATAGATCACGCCGACGTCGTCGATGCCGGTGTCAAAGAGTGCCATTCCGGCGAGTTCCTCTTCACCGTCGATGTCGTCACCGACGCGGACGAGCCATTTCGTTCCTTCTTCGGTGATGTAGCCCGCGGGCATTTCAAAATTCTGAGCGCCGAGGATGGTAGCCACGGTTTCGATGGTGATCTTGTCGGTCATATCCGCCGAATCCTTGGCGTCGGTGCGGGCATCTTCGATGGTTTCCGCGGTTTCGTCGAGTTCGTCGAGTTTGTCGTTAAGATCATCGAGCGTGTCGCTGATGGTCTGTTCACCGACGATGATTTCGGCGATCTTGCCGGACATTTCAAGTCCGCTTTCGGCTTCCTTCGAATTGACCTCTTTGCGGGCGTCTTCGATGCTCACAAGTCCGGCGGCAAGTTGTTCATCGGTGGTTTTCAGGGTTGCGATGCCTTCTTCGATCTGGGAACGGGCAACGCGAATTTGGCGAAGGGTGTCGGAAAGAGTGCCACGGGAAATTCCGTTTGCGGAAAGTTGGCTTTCCACCTGGGAAAGTTGGTACTTCAATGAAGCAATTTCGGATTCGGCGTACTGGATTTTGCCGTAGATTTCGGCGGAATACTCACCCGAGGCTTTCAGTCCGTCGATGAATTTCTGATATTCGTTGATACCGGCTTCCAGTTGCTTGATGCCGCTATCGGCTTTGTTGAGTTCATTTTCCTGCTGGATGAGTTCTTCCAGTTGGTCGGTCAGTTCCAAACGCTTCTCATTCAGAAGCGAACGGGTTTCAAGGATTTCGGTCTGCTTGCTATCGAGTTCGGTTCTGGCGTCGGACAGTTGCTTGGCGATGTCGTTTTGTGCCGCCTTGATCTGTGAACGACCGCTTTCGATCTGCTTTTCGCCGTCTTTTGCGGCTTGAATACCTTCGGAAAGTTGCTGTTTTGCGTCGATGAGTTTTGCGACGTTTTCGTCAAAAGTCTCGTCGAGTGCGCGTGCAATACGGAGGTTGACGGCGTCGATCTTGTCTTCGTTGATGATGACGTTGACCTTTTCGGTGATCGTACCGCTGGTGGTCACGCTTGCAACGCCTTCAATACCTTCCAAACGTTGAAGCAGCGTATTGTTGACAAAATTGCTCAGTTCGGCACGGGACGCACCTTCAACATCGACCGCGGCGGTCATGACCGGGATCATGGTCGGGTTGATTTTGAGGATGTACGGCGTCCCGACGTATTCGTTCCAATCGCCGGAGATCGAGTCGATCTCTTCACGAATGTTGAGAGAAACGATTTCCATATCGGCGTCGTTGCTGAACTGCATGATGATCATCGAATAGTTGTCCGATGATGTCGAAGTCATACTCGTGACATTGTCCAATGTGGACAGCGCCTGCTCAATGGGCTTTGTGACGTCGCTTTCGACCTTTTCGGGGCTTGCGCCGATATAGGTCGTCGCAACGACGACATAGGGCATTTCAATGTCCGGTAAAAGATCCGGCGTCATTTTGGTGAACGACACCAGTCCGAGGGCAATGATAAGCACCACGGCAACTAGGATCGTCATCGGCTTTTTTACACTAAACTTCGGTAACATCTCTTTCCTCCTAATTACTTTATGTCACTTTTACACATAGTAACCAGTTATAACTATTATACGACTTTATTTTTCGTTTTTCAAGTGTTCTAATTGTAAACTTTTTTGTATATAAATAGGTATTTCTTGTGAGCGTTGACCGACACTGTACTTTTCACGGCGAAAATGATATAATGTTTTAAATAGTATTGCCTTTGAATATCGGCGGATACGGTCGAAACGCAGTCGGTGATGTGATTTCCGTCTTTTGTTGTACGGGGGGGGCCATGAAAAAAAAGTTTCTCTCTCACATTTTCATCCTGCTCGTAGGCGTCGCCTACGGGCTTGTCGCAATGCGCTGGTTTCAGTGTCCGATCCGAACGCTGACGGGTGTGCCATGTCCGTTTTGCGGATTTACCCGCGCAATGTTTGCGGCGTTTCGGTGGGATCTTTCCGCCGCGTTCCGTTATCAACCCCTGTTCTGGCTCGCCCCGTTTATGGTCATGGTCGCGTTTCATCGGGAAATTTTGTCAATTTGGATCCCGAAACGAGTGTCGAACGCCTTCGTCATCCTCTCGGCAGTGGCTTTTTTCGTCACATGGCTGATCCGACTCTCGGCAGGAACGATACTTTGAACAAAACTGATAGAAATAATCCTTTTTTTCTTGACATTTTTCGCAAAAAAGAGTATGCTTTAATTACTAAATTAAGGAGGTACTTCTATGGACACGCAAAAAGTGGATATGTATATTCTCTCGAATTCCAAGTATTTCCCGGCTGAGAAGGTTCCGTACATCCGTGAAAAGTTGCTTGCTCTTCCCGATGATAAATACATTCTTCTCACCAGCCTCGAAATGAAGGATCCGACCACAATTCTCCTCATTTCGATCTTCCTCGGCACCCTCGGCATCGACCGCTTTATGATCGGTGACACCGGCATGGGCGTTTTGAAACTCCTGACCGGCGGTTGCTGTGGCATTCTTGCCATTGTTGACTGGTTCACGATCTCCGGCAAGACCAAAGAGTTGAACTTCAACAAGATCATGAGTTTCATTTAAGTTAATCAACCAAAACGGAGCAGGATTTCCTGCTCCGTTTTTTTGTTGCGAAATCCACAAAGCCGGGACGATGTGGGCATCGTCCCC
>DCHG01000005.1 GCA_002315595.1 Clostridiales bacterium UBA1758
ACTTGCCGACATTATAACTTTCGGTGAAGGAAACCGTGTACTTACCGTTACCATCCGGACCGAAAGTTATAATGTCGGCAAGTTTGGCTGCACTATTTTAAAGTCGGGATTTATCTATACGGCGGATGCCGAAGTTGCTAACAATGCGGCGATGACGATCGACGGTAAATATGCAAGGATCAGTTTTACGGACAAAAGTTCCGTTCCCGAGGAAAAATCCGGTACTTATCAATTATTCGCACTGACCGCCGATCCCGACAAGGTCATCTATGTGAGAGCGTTTATTCAATATCAGTATGTGCAATCTTCGGGAGACAATCCGGTGACGGAGATCATAACCGAATATTCGGATATTGTGTCGGCTAGTTACAATTCGTACCATACGGTGCAATAATAACAACGAAAGGAGGTAAACAATGAAACATTTTGAACAGGCAAAAATTGAATTTCTGATTTTGGACGAAAGAGACGTCATTGTTACCTCTGACGGTATTCCGAAGGTCGAAGACGAGTTTGACATCAGAACAACGCTGAACGACGCATAACAACAAAACGAAACGAGGCATCCTGACGGATGCCTCGTTTTTTATACGGGAAACTGAATGTGATAATCACTTCGATTGCGCTTTATCAAGCCGACGGTTACGGAAATATAACAAAATGTCAATGCCGACCATGGTGAAATTCAGCGCATAGAAGACAAGAACATACCATTTTGTTGAAAATTGCGCCATGTACGCTTTGTTGAGAAGTTTTGAGGTGATGCCGGCGATATAGCCGAAAAAGATCAGCGCGAGAAAGGCGATACTTTTGCCCTTGGTGGTGCGTGAACGATAGGATTTTACGACATTGATCGGCCATGAAAAGCCGAAACTGACAATCATAATGACCTCTAAAATTTCTGACATTTTTTTCTCCTTTATTTTTGTTTTTGGTAGTGATTTGAAAATCCTTTTGCCTTCGGGGTAATCACACGGCGTTGGTTTTGATTTTCATATGGCTGAACACATACGTCAATCAAATAATGAAATTTGTTCGAATTTGTTCGGAAACTCCGAAAGATAATCAAAACATTCCTTTGATGAGGACACGATGCCGTTTTCTTTGCATCGGGCAACCAAAATATCCGTTAATTTTTGCGAATAGGTTCATCCTGTTTTAGCTGATAGAATTCCTTTTGCTTCGACAAAATACATTGCAACTTCCTTTCAACGAAACACGATATTTGTGATTTTACCGTTGGAGATCGCCACGTCGTAGACAACGGCTTTTTCACATTCGACGCCGTTTGCAAATTCATTGTTTTCAAAACAGACGGTATCGCATTTTGACAACAGAATTTCGGCGTTGTTGTTTTCAAAACGATTGCCGACGACCGTACAATCAAAGACAACGCCCGTGGTTTCGTCGTTTGTCCAACCGCCGATACGAAGTCCACAGATCGCGTTATCGTGGATGAGATTATCCTTGACGGTGATGCCGTGGACGCGTTTTTCGTCGGAATAAAAAGACCGCCATTCCTCGGATCCGATTTCGATCCCGTAGGGATTGGAATAGACCTCATTGTCTTTGATCGTAATTTCGTATGAGCCGTCGATATAGATGCCCGCATTTGCTGCGTAAAACGACTTACAGTCGTGAACGATATTGCCAATACACTCGCAATTGCGGGGCTGATCGAGAGTCGAATTGTCGCAATATTCGGCGTTCCCGTAAAAGTCGATGCCGATATTGGAGCAGTTGTAGACTTTATTACGATTGACGGAAATGTTTTCACAGTTCCCCGCGACCGAAATATTTTCCGACCAGCCGTTCACATTGTCGTGGACGAGGTTGTTTTCGATTGAGACATTGCAAATGGCGTTTTCGCTTTCGCCGAATAAAAGAATTGCGTTTGCACCACCGCCGGGCTCGAACAAAGAGCCGGGTGCAGTCGTTTCAATGCGCATAAATTCGCAATTACAGACGGTGATGCTGTTCTCACCGCCGGTCATAAGGATGCCGTAGGCTTCCTCGGCGCAAATATTCGAAAAAACAAGGTTGCTGATGCGGATATTCGAATGACCGTCCACCGAAATTGCGGCTCCGTCGGAATTTTTCGGTGTGGTCAGCACCGCCTTTTCATCGGAATACGAGCCGATCTCGATGGGGTGAAGTTCTTCTCCGTCGCTTGAAAACATAAAATGCCCTTCGTATGTCCCGGCACGCAGGAGAATACGATCGCCCGCTTTTGCGCAGGAAAGGGCGTTTTCAAGTTCGTCGGAGGAAGATATGATGATCTGATTTTGTGTACTGCGGTCGTGGGTTGAAACGGCACAACCTACAAACAAGACCGCAAGGATCAGGTAAAAAATCGGGATAAATCGTTTCATACTACATTATTTGGTCAGTGGCTTTTTTCAACAGTCGATTTACGGGAGTACACGCAAAGCGATTGATCAGCCACGACAGAAGAATGGTTGCGGGCAGGCTGACGATGAAGGTCAACGCGGTCAAAAGGTAGGGGGAGGCAGTATAATCCATTAGCCATCCGTAGAATAGACAGCCGATATTTGAGAACACAAAGAAGTGGATGAGAATGATCTCAAACGAAATTCGACCGAAAAAGGTCAACGGTTTTACGGACAAGATGTTTTTGATCTGCAAGGCCTCAGTAAAGCGGT
>DCHG01000047.1:0-13295 GCA_002315595.1 Clostridiales bacterium UBA1758
CCTCTAGCGTGACAGGCTAGCGTTCTAAACCAACTGAACTACCGGGCCATCTGCTGTCACAACCGTGACAACATTTGATATTATAACGGTTATTTCCGCAAATGTCAATACTTTCCGCAAAAAAATTTTCGGCATTACTAGACCGTGTCACCCCCGCCATTCGGCGGGGGTGACACGATGTTTTTATCACTGATTGATCTTAATGCGGATCATATTCCACGAGGCTGCGGGCAGTTTGATTGCTCCGTCTTCCAGCGTCGGCGCGACATTATGCGGGACAACTTCATTCGGGTTTGCTTCCGTATTGACGGCCTTGAAATCGTCGTGATGAAGGACGGAATGTTCGATCACTTCGGTCTTGCCGAATGAACGGAGATCGAGATTCATCGCAATATCGTCTTTGAGATTGCGGTTGACGGCAAAAATCGTGATGTGTCCGTCATCGTTCAAAACGGCGGCGGCTTTCACTTCCTCGACATCCGTATAGGTCAGTGTATCATAACGATCGCAGTTGATCTGCGGCAACAGGCTGATCCCGCGACCGTAGGTGCTCGCCTGAATCAGCGGATAAAAGGTCGTCTGCGCCCAAATTCCGCCACCCTTACGTGTCATCATCGGGGCAATGACATTGACAAGTTGCGCCATACAGCCGATCTTGACACGGTCGGCTCTGCGAAGCATACTGATCAAGGTCATACCGACCATAAGCGCATCTTCGAAATTATACACATCCTGCAAAATCGGCAGTGCCGTACCCCAAGGGCTCTGCTGCTTGATCTTTTCATCATCTTCCACAGAATGATACCATACATTCCACTCGTCAAGCGAGACATTGAGTGTCTTTTTTTCGTGTTTTTTGCCCTTGACGGCATCGCAAGCCGCAATGACCGCATGCAGATAATCATCCAGCATACTCGCGCCTGCAAGATAATCGGCGGTGTCATTGGTGAAATTGCCGTGATAGATGTGGCTCGAAACATAGTCTACATTTTCGTAGCACTCATTGAGCACCTGAAATTCCCATTCGGCAAAAGTGGGGCTGTAATAATAGGTCGAGCCGCAGACAACCGTCTCAATGGTATCGTCGACGCGCTTCATCATTTTTGCCGCTTCGTTGGCAAGGCGCCCGTACTCAAATGCCGTCTTTTGTCCTGTTTGATTGGGGTGATCCATTTCGTTGCCGAGGCACCAAAGTTTAATATCAAACGGATCCTTTGCACCGTTTTTGATGCGTAGGTCGCTCAGATATGTGCCGCTTGCATGGTTACAATATTCGACGACTTCTTTGGCTTCAAGTGCTCCACGTGTTCCGAGGTTGACGGCATACATAGGCTTTGCGCCCACTTTTTTCGTCCAGTCGTAAAATTCATGGATGCCGATCTCGTTGGTTTCGGTGGTTTTCCATGCAAGATCCAGTCGCTTCGGACGCTGATCGACAGGGCCGATGCTATCCTCCCATTTGAAGCCGGAAACGAAGTTACCGCCCGGATAACGGACGACGGACGGATTCCATTTTCTCACATATTCCATAACATCCTTGCGGAATCCCTGCTCATCCGCCAAAGGATGACCGGGCTCGTAGATGCCTTCATATACGCAACGACCGAGATGTTCGACAAAAGCACCGTAAATTCGGTTGTCGATCGGTGAAATCTGAAAATCCTTTTCAAGGATCATTTTTGCTTTTTTCATTGTTTTGCATTCCTTTCAATCATTCGTATCAACCGTAACTTATTCTATCAATTATTGATTGATTAGTCAATCCAGTAATAGAATTTTCATTATCATATTGACCGTTGCGATGCTTCGGTGTATGATAATGACAGATCTTTTTATCAGAACAAAAGGGGGAAATTCCATGGTCAAGGTTCTTCTCGACACCGATATCGGCAACGATATTGATGATTCTTTGGCACTTTCCTATCTGCTTTCCAATCCGGAATGTGATCTTGTCGGGATCACCACGGTCTCCGGCAACCCGGAAGCTCGCGCCCAACTTGCCGATTCCATTTGCCGCACCGTCGGACGCAAAGTTCCGATCCACGCCGGTCTTTGTGATCCGTTCATTATCCCGAACAAGCAACCCGAAGTGCCGCAGGCTGATCTGTTACCGAAATGGGAGCACAGCGAGGGCTTCGGAAGCGGTTTTGAAGCGATCGTTTTCATGCGCGATGTGATCCGTGCTAACCCGGGCAAGATCAATTTACTCGCCATCGGACCGTTGACGAATGTCGGCGCACTTTTTGCCCTCGATCCCGAAATTCCGTCCCTTCTTGCAGGTCTTTACCTGATGAACGGTCGTTTCCTCCCGTCCACGACGACCGCCCTCGGCATTGGGGAATGGAACACGATCTGTGATCCGCATGCTGCCGCGATCGTGTACGCCGCAAGACCGAAAATATTCCGTTGCTACGGTTTGGATGTTACCTCGAAAGTCACCACCACAAGGGGTGAATTCTTCCCGCGTGCAGCGGCAACCGTCCTCGGTCCCGTCCGTGACTATGCAGAGCGTTGGTTTGACCATCCGGACCCCGACCATGTCATCTACTTCCACGATCCGCTTGCGGCGATGAATATTTTCCACCCGGAAATCTGCGTTCATCAGCGTGGTCGTGTCAAGATTGACACTTTGAATTCGGAATATCTCGGCTATACCATCTTCACCCCCGACGAATCCGGCCCGATCGAGATCGCGGCGGATGTCAATTCAAAACTTGCTCTTGACGAATATTTCTCCGTCGTCAAATAATCCGATATGCAGAAAGGACGCTTATTGCGGTGAACTCATGAATAAATACATTTTTATCGGTTCTTATACAGAATATAGTGCAGACTCCATCAAGCACAACGACGGACATGGGATCTGCGTTTACCGCATGGACGGAAAAACATTCTCACCCGTCTGTGAAGCCGCGGATATCATCAACCCCGGTTTTCTCGCCATCTCCCCCGACAACACCCGCCTTTATGCCGGCGGCGAAGCCGACAGTTACGGAATCGTTGCCGCGTATGAAATCGATCCGTCGAACGCCGAACTTCGCCTGATGAACACAGTCGAAACCCCCGGTAGTGGACTTTGCCATGTTGCGGTCAACGAC
Organism: Clostridiales bacterium UBA1758; assembly: GCA_002315595.1. GTDB lineage: Bacteria > Bacillota > Clostridia > Oscillospirales > UBA1758 > UBA1758. The sequence goes on from DCHG01000047.1 coordinate 3,099, forward strand.
CGCACGCTCTTTGCGGCATATTATTCCAGCGGTGACGCCGCCTCCTTCCGCATTGCCGCGGACGGAAGCGTAGAAAAATATGTTTCGATGTTCCGTAACATCGGAAAAAGCATCAATCCCGTCCGTCAGGATCACGCCTATACCCACTCCGTCACCCCCGATCCGACCGGGAAATTTGCGATTTCCGCCGATCTCGGTATGGATAAACTCACCGTCTACCGCGTCAACCGCGAAACCTCCGAAATGACCGAAGTATCGTCGAATTTCGTCCGTGCCGGTGAAGGTCCCCGCCACCTAACTTTCCATCCGAACGGAAAGTACGCCTATCTTTCCACCGAAATGGGATGTTGTGTCGTTGTCTTCGACTGGGATGCCGAAAAAGGTGTTCTGACCGAAAAACAGATCATCGAAACCCTTCGTCCGACCAAAATCGAAAACACCGGCGCCGATCTTCACATCACGAAAAGCGGTCGTTTCCTCTATATGACAAACCGCGGCGATAACGAAATCGTCTGTCTTGATGTCGCCGCCGACGGCACGCTTTCGTTCGGTTACCGCAAAGATTGCGGCGGTAACTGGCCGCGCAATTTTGCTTTTGACAGTGATGAAAAGTTCCTTGCCATCGCCAATCAATTCTCCGGCGATGTAACTTTCTTTGATTTTGATGCCGAATCCGGCGTCATCGGCAATCCGTTTGGAAAAATCGATCTTCCGCAGGTATCCTTTGTCACCGTTCGAGATTTTTAATTGGAGGAGTAAAATATGGCTGTTACGATCAAAAACATCAAGGTCATTTTGACCGCCCCACGCGATATCAACCTCGTTGTTGTCAAGGTTGAAACCTCTGAACCCGGTCTGTACGGCATCGGTTGTGCGACCTTCACTCAACGCTACCGTGCCGTCGAATCCGCCATTAATGAACACCTTGCGCCGATTCTCATCGGGCGCGATGTCGACAATATCGAGGATATTTGGCAAAGTTCGATCGGCAGTTCCTACTGGCGCAACGGACCTGTTTTGAACAACGCCATTTCCGGCGTCGACGAAGCCCTTTGGGATATCAAGGGAAAGCGCGCAGGAATGCCGGTTTACAGTCTGCTCGGCGGAAAATACCGTGAAGCCGTCCCCGTTTACCGCCACGCAAGTGGTCAAACGCTCGACGAAATCACTAAAAATGTCAAGGCGTTCATGGATGAAGGCTATCGTTACATCCGTTGCCAAGCCGGCTTCTACGGTGGCGGTGACATTCAAAATCATATGCACACACCCGAAAACGCCCCCGAAGGCGCATATTTCGATCCGAAGCGTTATATGGAAGACACGATTGAAATGTTTGCTCACCTCCGCAACGAATTAGGATATGAGATCGAACTGTGCCACGATGTCCATGAACGCCTTGCCCCGATCGACGCGGTGAGATTTGCCAAAGATCTTGAACCTTACCGTTTGTTCTTCCTTGAAGACGCGCTTGCTCCGGAACAACCCGAATGGTTCGAACGTATTCGTTCGCAGTCCGCAATTCCCCTTGCTATGGGTGAATTGTTCAACAATCCGCTTGAATGGCGTGAACTTGTTTCCAAGCACTACATCGACTTCATTCGTTGCCATATCAGCCAACTCGGCGGCGTCACACCCGCCAAGAAACTTGCCACTTTCTGCGAAGCCTACGGCGTCCGAACTGCATGGCACGGTCCCGGTGACCTTGCGCCGGTCGGAATGGTGGCAAACCTCCATCTCGACCTTACAAGCCCGAATTTCGGTATCCAGGAATACACCGATTTCAGCGATGAGGAACGCACGGTCTTCCCCGGTTGCCCGGTCGCACGCAACGGCTTTGTCTATGTCAATGACAAACCCGGTTGGGGTATGGACATCGACGAAAAAGCCGCCGCCGAATTCCCGCCGGTCAAAATGAACGAAGGTTGGATGCTTTCCCGTCTTCCCGACGGAACCGCAGTCAGACCGTAAATTTTCAAAAGAGTATCCGAATTTGCTTCGGGTACTCTTTTTATTACAATCCATATTGACTTTTTTACAAAAAGTCGTAAAATAGTACACGGTACTTAATATTATAAATTATTTGGAGGCGTTCCCATGTCCTGTCAGAAAAAACGGATCCGTCGTCCGGGTGACCGAAAAGACGGTGCATTGGTTCGTGATCTTGATTCGATGCACTTTATCACGCCGTTGATCTATCCGAACCGTTGCGATAATGAGGCATTTATTACCGAAACGATTGACCTTGCCAACATCAATCACTGGCTTGACGAACATAATCGGGACGAAAAATTCAAATATACTTTTTTTCATCTCATTGTCGCCGCCGTCATCAAAACGATCACGCTCCGTCCGAAGATGAACCGTTTCATTGCCAACCGCAATATGTATCAGCGCAATGAAGTTTCCGCCGCCTTCGTCGTCAAAAAACAATTCACTGATGAGGCGGGGGAAGCATTGGCGTTTATCCATGCTTCTCCGACGGATACGGTTTTTGACTTGCACGAAAAATTGTATCGCCAGATCTCCTCCTGCCGCAGTGAAAAAAAGGACGCTTCCACGGGTGCGATGGATCTGTTTAATTCCATGCCGCGCTTCATTTCAAAGACGCTGGTCGACATTATTCGTGTGCTTGACAAGCACGGACTCTGCCCGCAGTCGCTGATCGCTACCGATCCGTATTATTCTTCCGTCGTACTGTCAAATCTCGGCTCGATCAAGTTGCAAAGCGGTTATCATCACCTGACCAACTGGGGTACGACCTCGATGTTCTGTATCGTCGGTGAAAAAAAGACCATTCCTTTCTATCAGCCGGACGGTAGTTTTGAAATGCGTGAAACAATCACACTGGGGTTGACCATCGACGAACGCCTTGCGGACGGTTATTATTATTCCTGCACCGTTCGTCTGTTGAAAAAACTGCTTGAAAATCCCGAACTGCTTGAATTGCCCGCAAATGAAGAGGTGAAGTTCTAATGTCGGAAATTACCGCAAAAACACCGTGGGTGAAAAATCTCGGTGATGTTCCCGCACATTTGGATTATTTTGAAGGCTCGATGTTTGAAAAAGTGCAGTCGATTGCCGAAAAATATCCAAATCATGTTGCATTTGACTTTATGGGAAAACGGACGACCTATCGCAATTTCATTGTCAAGGTCGAAACCTGTGCCAAAGCACTCCGCACCATCGGCATCCGTGAGGGCGACTCCGTCACGATCGCCATGCCGAACTGTCCGCAGGCACTGTATATCTTTTACGCAATCAACCTAGTCGGCGGCATTGCAAATATGGTGCATCCGCTTTCCAGCGAAAAAGAGATCGAATTTTACATCAATCATTCCCACAGTGTGACGCTGATCACCCTCGATCAGTTTTACCACAAAATCGAAGCAATCCGTGAAAACACTTGCCTTGTCAATGTCGTCATCGCAAGCATACGCGATGAACTTTCCGCACCGATCAAGGCGGGATATATGCTCACCGAAGGACGCAAACTCACAAAAATTCCATCCGACGCTCCCGTGATCCGTTGGGAAAAATTCATTCAACTCAGTCGTTCCTGCTTTTGGAAATATAAGGTTTCACGCAAATCCGATGATCCCGCGGTCATCCTTTATTCCGGCGGTACGACTGGCACTTCAAAGGGCATCGTGCTGACGAATATGAATTTCAACGCTCTCTCGTCGCAGATTGTCGCCACCAATCCGATGTTCCGTCCCGGCGACCGTATGCTTGCTGCCATGCCGATCTTTCACGGTTTCGGGCTCGGCGTCTGTATTCATTCGATGCTTGCCTCCGGCGGTCGTTGTGTTTTAGTGCCGCGATTTACCGCAAAAAGTTACGCCAAACTCATCACGAAATACCGTTGTAACTTCATCGCTGGCGTCCCAACACTTTACGAAGCACTCTTGCGTCTGCCAAGTATGGAACATGCGGATCTTTCCTGCTTAAAAGGCGTTTTCTCCGGTGGCGACTCGTTGTCGAGTGAACTGAAAAAACGCTTCGATACCTTCCTTTTCGACCACAAGGCGAGTATTCAGGTGCGCGAAGGTTACGGCATGACCGAATGTGTCACGGCATCCTGCCTCACACCGATCCATATGGCAAAGGAAGGCAGTATCGGTCTTCCCTTCCCGGATACTTATTACAAGATCGTTAAGCCCGGTACGGACGAAGAATTGCCCTACGGGGAAGAAGGGGAAATTTTGATCGCCGGTCCCACCGTGATGAAGGAATATTTCGAAAACCCCGAAGAAACCTCGCAAACGCTTCGCAAACACCGTGACGGACTCGTCTGGATCTATTCGGGCGACCTCGGCACAATGGATAGCGACGGCTTTGTGTATTTCCGCGGACGCAACAAACGCATGATCATTTCCTCCGGGTATAACATCTATCCCGCGCAACTGGAAAGTATCATTGACGCACACGAAGCCGTCCATATGAGTTGCGTCATCGGCGTCCCCGACGCATACAAAATGCAAAAGGTCAAGGCGTTTGTTATGCTGAAAAAGGGCTATCAGCCGACGGAAGTTACCAAGCAGGAAATCTTGGCATACTGCCGCAAGCATATTGCAAAGTACGCGATGCCCTATGATATTGAATTCCGTGACAAACTTCCGACTACGCTCGTCGGAAAGGTCGCCTATCGCGTCCTCGAAAACGAAGAAGCCGCAGCAGGTGCCGTAAATAAATAAAACTTTGATATAGAAAAAACGGCGTCATTGACGCCGTTTTTCATTTTACTATTCAATCACTCCGCCGCCGAGTAAGACATCCCCGTCGTACAGTACCACCGATTGTCCCGGTGTCACGGCGCGTTGCGGTTTTTCAAACATCACGGTCAGTTCCCTGCCGTCAAAGGTCGCTTTTGCCGGAGCAAGCGGCGCACCATAGCGGATCTTTGCGGTGCAATCAAAACTTCTCGGCGAATTATCCCCGTCCGTAAAGCAAACATCGCCCGCTTTCAATTCCGTTCGCATCAGGTCTTCATTCGTGCCAAGGACAACGCGGTTATTCTCGGCATCGATCTTCACCGCAAACACGGGGTGCGGGAAGCCCCCGCCCAAGCCTTTTCGTTGTCCGACCGTATAATTTTGGAGTCCCGTGTGCTTTCCCACAATCTTTCCCGAAAGATCGACGATCTCGCCCGGAGTTCCTTCCACACCATGTTCGGCAAGCCATGCGGGATAATCGTTGGTCGGGATAAAACAGATCTCCTGACTATCGGGTTTATAGGCGGATGACACTCCCGCCTGCTCCGCAAGCGCACGAACCTCCGGCTTGGTCAGTTCACCGAGTGGCAATACAACACGGTCGACGGTCGACTGCGGAAGGGTGTATAGCATATAACTTTGGTCTTTTTTTTCGTCCGATGCGCGAAGAATGCGTTTTCTTCCGTCAACGATGCCCATCCGTGCATAATGACCGGTGGCGAGAAATTCCGCCCCATATCGATCTGCAAGCGAAAGCATTTCGCCGAATTTGATGCGTCTATTGCACATCACGCATGGATTCGGTGTCCGTCCCGCCGCATATTCACGAATAAAATACCCCTCGATCTCCTGCGAAAAGCGCTCACGAAGATCGGCAGTATGAAATTCAATTCCGACGGAATCTGCCACCTTCGCAGCCTCATCGGGGTCGATCTTCCCGCCGAGACAGAGGTACAGTCCGACCACATCGTAGCCTTGATTTTTCAAAATCAGTGCCGCCGCCGCACTGTCCACTCCGCCGGAGATCCCGACAAGCACTCTTTTTGGGCTCATTTTCCACCCCATTCAATAAATTCGGGGGTATTTTTGCCGTCCGAAGGCATCCATTCCGCGCCTTCCAACGGCACTTCGGTAATTCTGTTCCCCGTCAGTTTCACATATTTCCCGGTCGCGCTGACGAGAAGCGTTCCCGTCTGATCGCGCAATTCCGCCTTTGGAACAAACATCATATGCCCATTTTTTTCGACCGTAACGCGTGCGGTCAAATCCACGCCAACGGGCGTCGGGTGATGATATTTCACCGTCATTTCCCCCGTTACCGCCCAAATTTCAGGCTCAATCGGGTGAAGGGCTCGCGCACAAAGTTCATCGAGCAATGTTCCGACGATGCCGCCGTGGACTCTGCCGGGATAACTTTGATATTTTTCGTCAAAGCAGACCTTGCACGCGACGCTTCCATCCTCGAGTTCAAAAAATCTTTCATGCAGTCCGATCGCGTTTTCGCGTCCGCATACAAAACATCCACGTCCGATATTTTGTTCCGATATTACCTTGAGTTTCATTGATATTCGCTTTCCTTTGCCATGGTATATAATATATTATATCCCATTCTGAGCCATTCGTCAAACGAAAAAGAGTCACCCGAAGAAAATTGATCGGGTGACTCTTTGCATTTATTCGTTGGAGAGTTGTGAAGTATAGAGTCGATAGTACGCGCCTTTTTTCTCGATCAACTCATCATGGTTGCCGGACTCAATGATCTCGCCGTTTTCGAGATACATGATTCGGTCGCAGGACTTGATCGTCGACAGACGGTGTGCGATGATGAACGAGGTTCTTCCGGCAAGCAGTGCCGCAAGTCCCTTCTGCACCAAAATTTCCGTCTTTGTGTCGATGGCACTCGTTGCTTCATCGAGGATGAGGATCTTCGGATCGGCAAGCAGTGTACGAGCAAAAGAAATCAACTGCCGCTGACCGGCGGAAAGCGACGCACCGCGTTCATCTACCTCAGTATAGTAGCCTTTCGGGAACTGTTCGATAAACCTGTCCGCGGAAACGGCTTTTGCGGCGGTCATGGCTTCTTCATCGGTGGCGTCAAGACGCCCGTATTTGATATTATCCATGATCGTGCCGGAGAAAATAAAGGTTTCCTGCAACATGATACCCATTTGCGAACGTAGCGATGCGATCGTCGCATGGTAAATATCGTGACCGTCGATGAGGACTTCGCCGCTTTTGAGGTCGTAAAATCTCGAAATCAAGTTGACCGTCGTGGTCTTGCCGGAGCCGGTCGGACCGACGAAAGCAATGCTTTCACCCGGTTTGGCAATGAAACTCATATTCTTGAGAATCGGGGTGTTTTCCTCGTACTCGAATACGACATTTTTGAATTCGACCTGACCTTTGATCGCGGGCAAAGGTTCGGCATCCGGCAGATCGTCGATGGCGATCGGCTCATCAATGACCTGGAAGATACGTTCAAGGTACGCTACCGCGTTTTGAAGGTTATTCCACAGACGACCGAGGGTATTGATCGGTTGCCAGAATCTCCAACAATAACCCGCCATACCGAGAAGAACGCCGACCGTAACATCTTGGAATACAAACGCACCGAGGAAGTACAACATTACCGTGGAGAATGTTCCGAACAAATGCGACACTGGGAACATGGAGTGCAGGATCCCAACACATCTCATCCACTGTTTGCTATGGGCGTCGGAAAGGGTATTGTAGATGTCGTAATTCATCCTTTCACGGGCAAAGGACTGCGTGACCTTCATACCGTCAATGCTTTCGGCGAGATATGCGTTGAGGTTGGACTGACGGTTGGAAAGTTTTTGCCAACCTCGACGCTGTGCTTTACGGATGGCGAAAACATAGACCATAAAGAACGGTAGACCGGCAAGAACGATCAGCGTTAACTTTGCACTCTGAATGAGCATAAACGTCAAGATCGCAAGCAAAGAGAATGTTTCGAGGATGATGTTGATGATACCGTTTGAAAGGAAGTCCGCAACCGAGTTAACGTAGTTGACGACACGGACAAGAATCTTGCCCTGCGGGCGTGAATCATAGTATTCAAACGGAAGTTGTTGCAAATGTTCGAACAGATCGTGACGGATTTCCGAAATGATGTTCTGTCCGACGCGATTGGTAATGATACCTCTCGATCGGTTGAACAGAAGCATGATGACGACGAGGATCGCGTATCCGATACAATAGATAATAGACTTTGTCAGTTTTTCGTTGGACGAAAGCAGTTCGTTATCAATGATGTTATCGACGACGTACTGCGTCAACATCGGCGCAAGAAGACCGATGACCGTTGCGCAGATGGAGAGGAACAGGGCAAGTATCAGCCAGCCCTTGTAACGGTTAATGTAGGCGAAACTTCGTTTTAAGTGTGATATATTAAACGGGCTGTCAAGTTCTTCGTCGACATTGAATTTATTTCTCTGCTTAGCCATTGCGCACCTCCTCATCGGCAATACCCTGCTGGATGCAGTAGATGCCGTAATAATAGCCGCGTTTGGCAAGCAGTTCCTTATGCGTACCGCTTTCGGTGATCTTGCCGTTTTCGATGATGTAAATACGATCGGCGTGCTTAACCGAGGAAATACGCTGTGCGATGATAACCGTGGTCGCCTTTTTGGTGCGTTCGCGGAGATGCTGCTGGATCAGGCTTTCGGTTTCCATATCGACCGCAGATGTCGTATCGTCGATTAAAAGGATCGGCGTGTCATAGGCAAGGGCTCTTGCAAGTGCGACACGCTGACGCTGACCGCCGGAAAGTCCGACGCCGCGTTCACCGATAATGGTGTCGTAGCCCTGTGGCGTTTCACGGATAAATCCGTCCGCGTCGGCGGCGACGGCGCAGTCGACAACTTCCTCTTCCGGCATATCCGGTCGACCGTAAGAAATATTGGTGTCGATCGTATCGGAGAACAGGAAAACATCCTGCATCGCCGTTGCGACATTTTTACGAAGCGTTTGCAAATCATAACGGCGAACATCGACGCCGTCGATTTTTACCGTACCGCCCTTTACATCGTCAAAGCGGGAGATCAGGTTGACGATCGTGGATTTTCCCGATCCCGTCGGTCCCATAATACCGATGGTTTCACCGGGTGCGGCATGAATACAGACATCATCAAGGACGAGGTTAGAATCGTACTTGAAACTGACATGGTCAAATTCGATCTCGCCCTTGACCTTTTCGGGACGATAGACTTCGTTCGCGTTTTTGATGTCGGGAACGGCATAGTAAAGTTCCTGCACCTTTGCCACAGATGCAAAAAATCTCTGCGTTTCGTTCATCAACGAGCCCGCCATTCTGACAGGTTCGTTGATCGCCCAAATAAGGTTGATAAAAATACTGTACTGTCCGACGGTGATATCACCGGAAATGGTGAATGCCGCACCAACGAGGATACAAACAACATTGAGCGCGTTGGAAACGCCGTTGATAAACGGCTCATAATTCAGCCAAACACGGGCGGATGCAATATTCGCATCTCTGTATTCGAGGTTGTGTTTTTGGAATTTTTCGATTTCATGATCTTCACGGACAAACGCTTTGATCACGCGGTTACCGGCGATATTTTCCTTAACTGTGATATTGAGTTGAGATACCTTCTCACGAACGACCTGGTGCGCCGGGCGGAGTTTTTTGCCCATATAATAACTGAGAAAGAAGGTCGCCGGCGTCAGCACCAAAAGAGAAAGCGTGTACTTGATGCTGATCGTCGCAAAAACGATCAACACCGTGACCATAAGTACGACGGCAAAGATAATATCCGTCAAAACCCACGAGGTGAAATTGCGCACTGCGTCAATGTCCGCAGTCATTCTCGTCATCATATCGCCGCTTCGCATCTGAGCGAAGAATTTCGGCGGTTGCGCCTGTATTTTTTCATAAAGGGCGGTTCGGAGTTTCGCCATTTGGAAAATACCGCTGCGTTCCTTTAACATAGATGCCGAGTAATCGACAACGATTCTCAATACCGTAACGCCGATGATTGCGGCAAGCAATCTCGGAATGACCTCGTGATTTCCGCCACGAATACCCACATCAATGATTTGGGAATAGATGAACGGACAGATGATGATCGTTCCTGCGCCGATAAAGGTGAGAATCATCGCGAGTACCAATTCCTTGCGTCTGCCCTTTACTTGGTCAAACGCCCATTTGATACCTTGCACTTTCCAATTCCTCCTTTTATATGCCTTTCCAGTTTGACTATTATACCACACAGTTTTTTTTATTTCCACATTATTTCTCAATTATTTGTAAAAATACCGAATTTTTGCAAAAAGATTTACTATGGCGCGGATGATCACGATCCCCGACACCAAAACAATCGCCCCAAGCATGGATTTGGAGCAGTCCGTTCTTCGTCCGACCGTCCAAAGGATCGCCGAAATTCCGATCATCGCCGAAAAGACGTTAACGAACAAAAATGCCGCTTCCGGACGCAAAAATCGG
>DCHG01000047.1:13309-13811 GCA_002315595.1 Clostridiales bacterium UBA1758
CGGCACAACAAAAAAAAGATCGCCCGTCCCCCGTCAAGCGGAAGAATCGGAAGCAAATTTCCGAACGCAAGTACCAATGATGCTCCCGCAAAAGCAAAAGCACCCGACTTGATTGCCGCAAGTGCACACAAAAAATTAGCCGTCACACCCGCAAGAGAAACAGCGACCTCTGCACCGTATCCGAGCAACGGTCGTGGCGACGGTACGATCACCGCCCCCGTCAGCCGAAGTTCGATCCGTTCCACCCTTCCTCCGAAGGCACGGATCATCGCAATATGTCCGAATTCGTGGATGACGGCGGCAAGCAGTGTGAGCAGCGCCGTTTTTCGGAACGGTGCCAACAGAAAAATGCCGACCGGAACAACGAATCCCGGTCGGACGCATATTTTCATTTTGTTACGCATTGTGTGATAAATCTCCGCCGAAGATCCCCTTTACCGCCTGCGAAAATGCGGATACTACGCCATTTTCTCCGCCGAACGCCTGACCGATCTCCGAAAAC
>DCHG01000047.1:13836-15075 GCA_002315595.1 Clostridiales bacterium UBA1758
CCTCCGTCACTCGTGTATCGGATATTCGTTCGAAAACATCTCCGTCGACCTGACGATCGGCGACCATTTTGCCCGCGACTAGCATTGCGATCAAAAGCAGACCGAGAAAAGCACGTTCCGCACGAATTTTTCCTTTTTGCCGCGGATATGCGTATTCATACGCGACCTTCGTGGCTTCTTTTTCGTCCGCACTCGGCGGGTAAAGCCGAACTGATTTAGTTTCCACAGTCATCCCTCCCGTAAGAATTTATGCAATACCGAAACGGAATATTAAAAAAGCGAAGCCATGGTTTCCCAAGGCTTCGCCAAATTCAATTCCACTGTTGAAGCAGTTCCCGCATCCAGCCGCCGACATCCATCGCATAGGCTCGGGCGAGATTTTTTTCGCTCAAAGCATCCTTGCAATCTCCGTATGCGACCGTTTTCCCTTGGTCGAGCAGAAGTGCCTTCGTCCCGAACATTTTTGCAAGACCGAGATCATGTACGACGGAGATCACCGTGCGGTCTTTTCGACCAAGCCAGTCGGAGATCAGCGAAAATACCTGCCGCTGAAATTTCAAATCGAGGTGATTGGTCGGCTCATCGAGGACGAGGATCTTCGGATCCTGTGCAAAAAGTTGCGCCAAAAACGTTCGTTGAATTTCGCCGCCCGAAAGTTCGGTCATTTTGCGATCGGCAAGCGGCTTCATCCCAGTGATATCGAGTGCGTTTCGGATCATTTCATCGTCTTCGTCGCTTGGGTTACCGAAGGCTCCGCCATGTGCGTATCGTCCCATGCGAACGATTTCTTCGACTGTGAAAGCATACTCAACGGAGTTCGACTGTTGCAGTACCCCCATAAGTTTTGCGCGTTCCTTCGGACGCAGAATCGCGATGTCTTTTCCGTCGACCGAAACCTCGCCTGAATACCGCACACTCTGTGAGATCGCCCCGATCAGTGTGGATTTTCCCGCACCGTTCGGTCCCGCAATCATCAGCCACTGCCCCGTTTCAAGCGAAAGGCTCACATCGCTGACCGCGTCAAATCCCGAATACCCGACCACGATTTTTTTCAATTCAAGCATCAGGTTTTCCTCCTTGTTCCGCGGAAGATAAAAACAAATGCCACCGCCCCGACAAGGCTCGTCACCACACCGATCGGAAGTTGACGCGGATTGATGACCGTTCTTGCGGCGAGATCCGTGAGCATCAAAAAAAACGCACCCGACATGATCGACGTAGGCAACAGTTTACGGTGAT
>DCHG01000047.1:15090-16568 GCA_002315595.1 Clostridiales bacterium UBA1758
CGGTCCCGTGATAAAACGCGTCATATGCGGAATTACCAATCCGACAAAACCGATCGTTCCGCCGACGGAAACACAGACGCCGATGAGTGCCGACGCACAAACAAGAACGAAGAGTTTTACGCGTTTCACATTCACGCCGATGTGCATAGCATTCGTTTCCCCAATTGCGAAAGCATTCAGTTCTCTGCCGAGTGCAANNTGCAAGGATCACCCCTCCGAATACGACAAGTGTCCCAAAAAGGATCAAAGCATCGGAATAATTGCTATCCGCAAGCGATCCCATCGTCCAAAAAGTGATCGTTTTCACGCGCTCGCCCGCAAAGGCGATCACAAGGCTGATCAGGCTACTTGTGAACATTGAAAAAATAACGCCGATGAGAATAATAGTGTTCGTTGAAAGGCTCCGATCCACGCCGTATGCCAATCCGAGAATCAAAACAAGCGACACAAATGCAAAAACGATCGCACTCATCATCGTGCCAATGCTCCCGATCCACGGGAATTTCAACCCGAACGCCATGGCGATCACTGCTCCGAGTGCCGCGCCGGATGATACGCCGAGCGTCGATCCATCCGCCAACGGATTGCGCAGCAATCCCTGCATTGCCGTGCCTGCAAGCGACAGTGACGCACCGACGAGTGCCACACAAAGCACACGTGGTATGCGAACACTGACGATGATCGCCTGCGGCGCTTTTTGCGAACGGATCAGGCACCAGATCGAACGAACGGTTTCCTTGACGGGGATATTGACGCTTCCGACGCAGATGCACAAAAGCATCACAGCCACCGTCGCCGCCGCAAAAATCAGATAGGTCGTCCAACCGAAACGGTATTTTTTCATTTTGTATTTTCCTTCCCCGTCCGATCAAGATCAGTCGCCGTAAACGGCATCAAAAAGAGCCTGTGCGGCAACCGCAAGACGCGGGCCCGGCACACTGAACAGATCCGAATCAATCTGAATGACATCGCCGTTCACAACCGCCTTCATCTCTTGCCAACCGGCACGACCTTCGATCTCTTCCGTCGGCGTCGGACCTTCGCCATAGTACATCGTGACGGTCACGATATAGTCGGGATCGCGGTCTATGACCTGCTCTTCGGAAACTTCTGCCCAGCCTTCCACATCGGCAAAGATGTTTTCAAGTCCGAGCATTTGCGCGATCTCATTCATAAATGTTCCGTTTCCCGCCGTCCAAAGTCCATATTCAAGCGGAGAAACCTCAAAATAAATCTTCTTTGACTCACTTTCATGGGAAATCCCGTCAAAGGTTGCTTTCATGTTTTCGATGACCTCGGACGCGTTATCCGTCATTCCCGTGAGTTTTCCCAACAGTTCGATATCCTCGTAGACGTCTTCAATATCCTGCGCATCGGTCACAATGACTGGAATGCCCGCGTTTTCCAACGCCTCATTTTGCTCGACGGTCTGTGCCATTTTCGTGATTACAACGACATCCGGATCAAGCGCAATGATC
>DCHG01000047.1:16577-17055 GCA_002315595.1 Clostridiales bacterium UBA1758
GATCTGTTCGATATTGGTTTCACTGCCGGAAGACACCGCTTCCGTTTCAAGGATCTCCGCGGGATAGTTGCAGTACTCCCCTCTGCCGATGATTTTTTGTCCGGCACCGATCGCATAAAGGATCTCACAATCCGACGCTCCAAGAACGACAAGTCTGTCCACAGCAGACTCGATCTTCACTTCTCTTCCCACCATATCGGTGAGCGTCAGTGCGTTTTTTTTCGGCTCCGCCGGGGTTTTTGCGCATCCCGCGAATGCGAGAAGCATACCGATCGCTATGAGCAGCGCCGGTAATTTGCGGTATTTCATCATACCACCTCCATAATATTCAGACGCTTCGGCGGATAAAAAAATCCCCTGCGCATCCCGCAGGGGTAACGAAAGCAAGGCGCGGAATCATCGCATTCCGTGCCGGTCGCTCTCGCCCAATTCCAGGGGCAGCGCAAGTGTAAACAGGTCTCCCGACTTGGCTTCATCC
>DCHG01000047.1:17115-50485 GCA_002315595.1 Clostridiales bacterium UBA1758
CTTTCGTCTGCTTCACGGTTACTGGGATAGTTCGGAAGTTTCATCCGATTCCCTCGGCAAATGCCGGCGCGGTCAAGCGCAGATACACCCGAATATTAGTCTGTACGGTGAGTATAGCATACTTTTTTTCAAAAAACAACAACCGGGGCACGATTTTTGTACCCCGGTCGCCAAATGACATTGTTTATTTTTCGGTGTAGAAAGCAAGATTTGCACGGTAAGAGGAGTACACATCGTTCTTTGCAACGACCTCATACGGCGCGTGCATAGAAAGCACAGGGACGCCGGCGTCGACAGTGTCGATATTGCGATCCGCCATATAGCAGGCAACGGTGCCGCCGCCACCCTGCTCAACCTTTCCAAGTGTACCGATCTGCCACACAACACCCGCATTGTCCATAATGTTGCGCATTCTCCACATCAGTTCCGCGGAAGCGTCGGATGAGCCGCCCTTACCTCGACCGCCCGTGTACTTGGTCAGGCTGATGCCGTGGTTGACAAGCGCGGTATTGCGTTTTTCGGTGACCTCCGGATAGTTCGGATCAAACGCCACATTCACGTCCGCGCTGAGGCAGGCGGAACGCTCATAGCACTCATCATAGGCAACACCGAAGGCATTGCACATATCGTGCATAAATGTGTCAAAGCAGGCGCTTTTCATGCCGGAAACGCCGGTCGAACCGATTTCTTCTTTATCGGCAAGAATGCACATCGCAGTCTTGGTCGGCGTCTTGATGTCGACAAGCGCACGAAGTGCCGGATAGGCGCAGACGCGGTCATCGTGACCGTATGCGCCGATGAAACTGCGGTCAAAGCCGACATCGCGTGCGTCAAAGTTCGGCACAAAGCAAAGTTCGGCGGAAATGAAGTCATCCTCGATGATGCCGTATTTTTCATTGAGCATCTTCATGACGGTGAGTTTGACGCGGTCACTGCCCTTTTCTTCCTCCTCATACGGCATACCGCCGACGATCGGGTTGAGACTTTCAGCCGAAATGCCGTCTGTCATCGACTTGGCAAGTTGATCTTTGCCGAGGTGCGGAAGCAGATCAGTGATGGTAAATAGCGGATCGCCGGGATCTCTGCCGATGGCGATCTCAACCTTTTCACCGTTCTTTTTTACGATCACGCCGTGGAGTTCCAGCGGAATGACCGTCCACTGATATTTCTTGATACCGCCGTAGTAGCAACATTTCATGTACGCGATCTCGGAATCCTCATAGATCGGCATCGGTTTGAGGTCAATGCGCGGGGAATCAATATGTGCCGCAACAAGATTGACGCCGTTGCCGACGTTCTTTTCACCGATGACAGCGGCGAGAAGTGCCTTGCCACGGTTAGAACGGTAAATCTTGTCGCCCGCTTTGAGTTTCATACCGCGAACAAACGGAACAAATCCGTTCTTTTCGAGAATTTCAATCGCTTCACTGACACACTCGCGTTCGGTCTTTCCATTGGTCAAGAAGGTTTTGTAATCCTCATTCAAAGCCGCGCATTCCTTCTTTTCCGCGGCAGTCATTCTGTCAAAAGCACTTTTGGAATCGGAAAACAGTTTTTTTCTGAGATCTTCCATTGTATTTCATCCTTTCTCGGTCTTATTTTTTTCGGCAAGTGCGATGATCTCTTTCACCTTCCGGCGAAGTTCATCCTCCCCACCGTTGTTTACAATACAAACATCGCAATGTTTTTTGAAAAATTCGTCAGACTTTTGCGCGTTCAGCCGTTCTTCGGCGGCATTGCGTTCCAAGCCGTCACGATCCATAATTCTGCAAACGCGGATTTCCCGATCCGCTGTCACCGCGACCAAAAGATCACAGATCCCGGCAATCCCGCTTTCGATCAGCCCGATGGCTTCTATCACGGCGTAGTTCGCATTCGACGCCGCAATGCGTTTTTCAAGTTCCCGCACAACACGGGGATGGGTGATCTCATTCAGCAGTGCCAATTTTCCGGCGTCGCCGAACACGCATTTTGCAAGCAGTTTTCGATCAAGGCATCCGTTGCGATACACGCCCGGAAAAGCCGTGTCAATTGCGGAATTCATTTCCGCATCCGAGCAAAGCATCTGTTTATAGATCGCGTCGCAGTCAAAAATTTCCGCACCGTGTTCGCGCAAAATCGCGGAAATTCGGCTCTTTCCCGAGCCGCTTCCGCCGGTGAGTCCGATTTTTTTCATATTTTATTCGGTCGAATGATTGCAAATCCCGCCGCCTTATGCAGGCGATTGCGAACGGCAATTCCGACGCCTCCTGCTTCCGCTTCACGCGCAAAAATGAGATCCGGGTGCTTTTGATCAAGGTCGCGTATCGCCGTAAACAAGGCATTCGCCTGTGATGCGGCGTCACCCTCATTACCGAAAGTGAGAACTTCATATCCCGGAAATAGATTTTCTTCGCCGTCAAAGCAGAGAATTCCGACCTTCTTTCCGTCGGAATGATGTTTCACATACGAAATAAAAGAATCAATCGGTGCGTCCACAACCGTAAGCGGGCAGGACGGTGCATAGTGTCGGTATTTCATTCCCGGTGACGAAACCTTTTCGGTATCGTCGATCTTTCCCGTAACGGCACGGTCGATAATGACCTCGCAACCGAGACAATCGTGGATATCTTCCGGCGTGATTCCACCCGGACGAAGCAGACGCACATTATCGTCTTCGAACGAAACAACGGTGGATTCCACACCGATCTCCGCCCCGGGACCGTCAATGATCGCCGCAACGCGTCCCATCATATCGTCACGCACATGGGAAAATATCGTGGGGCTCGGCTTTCCCGAAAGGTTGGCGGACGGTGCAGCAATCGGCACACCGGCTTCTTTGATCAGCGCGTGTGCCACGGGATGTGCGGGAAATCTCACCGCAACGGTATCAAGTCCCGCGGTGACCTCCGACGGAATCGTCTGTTTTTTCGCAAGCACCATCGTCAGCGGTCCCGGCCAAAAAGCCGCAGCAAGTTTTTTTGCCATTTCGGGCATACCGGTGCAGATCTCATCCAACTGTGCCATATCGCAAATATGCACGATCAACGGATTATCCGCAGGGCGTCCTTTTGCCGCAAAGACCTTCAATGCCGCACCCGCCGACCACGCGTTTGCGCCAAGTCCGTAAACGGTTTCCGTCGGAAATGCGACGACTTCTTCGTCTCGGATAAATTCCGCGGCACGCTTTAACGCCGCAATATCTTTTTCGGGATCATGGATTTTTAGAATTTCGGTCTGCAATGCTCTCACTCCTCACCGGCCTGCAAGCGTTCCGCCTGCGCCGCGGTAGCAAGGGCGTCGATCACTTCATCCATGTCACCGTTCATAAAGGCTTCGATTTTGTAAATAGTTAATCCGATACGATGATCGGTAATTCTTCCCTGAGGGAAGTTGTATGTACGGATCCGTTCGCTTCGGTCACCCGTTCCGACCTGACTGCGGCGTTCCGCGGCGATTTTTGAGTTTTGTTCTTCCAGTTGACGCTCGTAGATCTTGGAGCGCAGGATCTTCATCGCACGCTCACGGTTTTTGTGCTGACTGCGTTCATCCTGACACTCGACGACGATTCCCGTCGGTAGATGCGTAATCCGAATGGCGGACTCGGTCTTGTTGACGTGCTGACCGCCGGCTCCGCCCGAACGGTAAGTGTCGATCTGCAAATCCGTCGGATTGATGTCGACCTCGACATCTTCGACTTCCGGGAGTACCGCGACAGTGACAGTCGAGGTGTGGATACGACCGGCGGATTCGGTTTCCGGCACGCGCTGAACGCGGTGTACGCCGCTTTCGTATTTCAATCGGGAGTACGCACCGCTGCCTTCGATCATAAACGCAAGTTCCTTTATGCCACCAAGTTCGGTTTCGTTTAGGTTGATGACCTCGGTCTTAAAACGATGTGCATCGGCATACATCGAATACATTCTGAAAAGTGATGACGCAAACAGTGCCGCTTCCTCCCCGCCTGCGCCACCACGGATCTCGACAATGACGTTTTTATCGTCGTTCGGATCCTTCGGCAAAAGCAGGATCTTCATTTTTTCCGTCAGTGTTTCCATATCCACCTTTGCGGTGTTGCGTTCTTCTTCGGCGAGTTCTTTCAGTTCCTCATCACCGGAATCGAGCAATTCCTGTGCTTCGGCTAATTTTTCTTCCGCAGAACGGTATTCACGGTATGCCTCGATGATCGGTTCGAGTTCCTTTTGTTCTTTGAGCAGTCTCGCCGCCGCCTGCGGATCGTTATACAGTGAAGGATCGGCGATCTGTTGTTCCAAATCGAGGTATTTCTGTTCCAGTTGTGCGATCTTATTCAGCATGATTTTCCTCTTATTCTCCCATTTTTTCGATGATCGGCGCGCAGAAAGTACGCACGCGTTTATCGAAATTTTCGCATCCGCGTGCCACGGCACCGAATGACATCGGCTCACTGCCGACGATGGCGGCGGCTTCATCCTTTGCCGCCGTCAGATCCTCTTTGTCGATCGAACAGGAAAGACAAAGTGCCCAGTTTTTCGGCTGATTTTTTACCTGTGTCAAAAAGGATCGAAGCGGAACGGAAAGTTTTCCGCCCCAAACCGGACCGCAGAAGATCACGGCGTCATATTCAGCGAAGTCAAAACGGTACTCATTCAATTCGGTCACTTTGTCTTTGCTTGTTTCGGAAAGTGCGCGTAAAAAACCGAAAATGCCGGAATAATGGCGTTTGGGCGTGTATTCCACAAGATCACACGCGGGAGCAAGGCGGTTTTTTCCCCTCCCCGGTGTCGGGACGTAATGCTCATTGAGTTCACCCGCGATTGTTTTGACAAGCGAACGCGTCGCATTAGTGCGGGTATAGAACGCTATCAGGATCTTTTTCATCTCACGCCTCCTATTCCATATTTCCCAGTTCGTCCAGTCTTTCCCAGACCTCACTGAGTTCTGCATACAGTTGTTCTTCCTGTTCGCCGATTTCCGCATTTTCCGCGGAAAGTTCCCCGAGCAAGACGAAGTCTGCCGGGTTTTCCGCCATTTTGGAGGTGTTTTCCGCAATTTTTGCTTCTGTTGCGGCAATCTTTTTTTCAAGTTCCGACGCGGTGCGACGAAGTTTTTTTGCCTCCACCTCACGTCGATACAAATCATTCCCACCGGATGTTTTCTTTTCCGGCTTTACCTCGTATGCGGGTTTTGTTTCCTTCGGTTGTTTTGCCCGATAATCGCGGTATTCGCGGTAAGTTCCGTAATAATCGGTGATCATTCCGTCGGAAAGATCCCAAATTCTGCGACCGAACTGATTGATGAAATAACGGTCGTGCGAAACAAAAAGCAGATTGCCTGTGTAATCCTCCACCGCCGCTTCGATCCATTCGCGGGATTCGATATCGAGATGGTTGGTCGGCTCGTCGAGGATAAGAAGATTTACATTTTCGCCCATGAGCATACAGAGTGCAAGCCGGCTTCGTTCGCCACCGGAAAGTACCTGGATCTGTTTGAAAACATCTTCACCACGAAACCCGAACGCTCCGAGACGGTTGCGGGCTTCCCCTGGTGTGCAGTCGGTTTCATAGATCATCGTATCGACAAGTGACCGTTCGGGGTGCTGAAATTCGACGATCTGCGGCAAATAACCCATTTTGATCGTCGGTCCGAAGCGCAATGTGCCGCCGTCCGGACGGAGTTCTCCCGTGAGAATTCGAAGAAGCGTGGTCTTTCCCGCACCGTTATCGCCGATAAGCGCGATGCGTTCGCCTGCAAGTACATTCAGCGTTGTCGGTTCAAGAATTTTTCTGTCCCCGAAGGATTTTGAGATCTCGCGCAACTGCATCACATCGTCACCACGGAATTCCTTTTGTGAAAATCCCATCTGCAATCCACGACGAGGTGCCTTCGGCTTTTCGGTGACGATCATTCGGTCGAGGCGTTTTTCCATTGCAAATGCACGGCGCATCAGTTTCGCATTGCCGAGTCCCCACCCCTTCATGCGTTCCACCGTAAACGCCAACTGATCGGCTTTTCTCTGCTCCTGCTCATAGCGTTTCAGTTGTTCTTCATAGCGTCGCTGACGCTCTTCGACATAGAATGTATAGTTGCCGGGGTAAAAATTGAGTTTATGATCTTCGAGTTCGATAACTCTCGTCACCGTTCGGTCGATAAAATAACGGTCATGCGACACGACAAGGACGGTGCCCTTGTATTTGGAAACATAATCTTCCAAAAACTCGATGGCGGAAACATCCAAATGGTTGGTCGGCTCGTCGAGTAGAATGATTTCGGTGTTTTTGAGGATCATCATCGCCATATTGATGCGTGTCTGTTCACCGCCGGAAAGCCGCGCATACTCTCTTTGCTGCATTTCACGGCTGATTTCCAAACCTCCGCAGACGATGTCACGGCGGACATTCATGTCATAGCCGCCCTCTGTTTCAAATTTTGCGGTGAGATAGGCATACTTGCTCATCACGGCAGCGGAATCGTCGTATGCCATACGCTTTTCCAGTTCGGTCAGTTCATCACGGATTGCCTGAATATGGGAAAAACCGCTATCCAGTACCTCGCCCACCGTTGTTCCGGCAGGATATTCCGGCAACTGATCGGTCATGCCGATGCGTTTATCGGAACGCACGATGATTTCGCCCGAATCATAATGAAGTTTCCCGCTTAAAATCTTGAAAAGCGTGCTTTTCCCCGAACCGTTTGCACCCAAAAAAGCGACTTTTTCGCCCGGTTCAATATCAAAGGATATATCGTCGAGAATGATTTCATCCCCGTAATATTTTGTCAAGTGCTGAACAGAAATCTCAGGCAACGCCGAACCTCCTTATCTTTTTCGCAGAGACATACAGGATCCGCCTGCAAATGTCAGTGCACCGAAAATCAATCCCGCAGCATAAAGGGGCAGACCAAGTGGTCTTGCCGACCCGGTGATACTTAAAATAATGCCTGCGGAATTGTATGAAATATGCATGAAAATCGACGGCCAAACGGATCTTCCCCAACGGTTGGCTTGGCAGAAAAAAATGCCCATTGCAAAGGCATAGACCATTTGAATGACGTTGACGTGAACATAAGCAAACGCAATGCTTGACAAAAACACGGCGAGTTTTCTCGACATCCCGGAATCAAGACTGTCAAGCACCACTGCGCGGAAGACGAATTCTTCCGCTACGGGCATCGCAATGACATCGGTGATGACGATCAACAGTGTTCCCCCGACAAGCACGCGTGAAATATTTGCGCCGTACTCACGCGCAAGTTCTTCGGAGATCGGCAGGATATTGATCAGGCAGGTCACGGTGATGCTCGCTGAAAAGCCGGTAATCACGCAGAAAAGCAAATAGACCGCATCAATTTTTTTCAATCCGAAGCGTCCTGCAAATCCACCGCGTTTATTGCCGCAGATGGCGACAATAAAGCAGACGACAAGAAGCGAACTGATCAAATAGATCAGCACCGCATAACTTTCCGCAAACAACTCTCCCGCTTCAACGACGCGTTTTGCCGTATGGGCACCGTCCGACCAAAGCATTTTGGCGGCACCGATCAGAAAAAAAACAAGTGAAGTGACTGCTCTTGTGCCGAAGTACACGAGCAGAAATCCGATCGCTTTTCCGATCCCGACCAAAAACTTCTTCATTCACGGCGCCTCCATATAACTATTCAATATATTTTACCACACTCGCGGGGTATTTTACAAGCATTCCCGAAGGATTCCGACAATTTTTTCGTTTTTGCCCCGTATTTTCATATTTACAAGAAAAATTGCACAAAGCATACGAAACGGACGGCGTTGCTTTCTCCATTCATGCAATTGTCTACCTATTTAATAAGTGCTATAATATTCACCGATTTGTGAAAATTCATCGACTGATATTTTATTTGAAAGGTCTTATTATGTTTATTGTTTTTTTCTGTGCATGGATCATCTTTAACGGAAGAATGACGATTGAGATCGCCATCTTCGGTTTGGTGCTTGCCGCCGCAATGTACGCATTTGCCTGCGCTTTTCTCGGACTTTCGCCGAAAAAGGAACTTCACATCATTCGGCTGATCCCCGCATCCGCCGGCTATCTCGCCATTCTGTTGTGGGAAATCATCAAGGCAAATTTCACCGTCATGCGAATGATCCTTTCGCCCCGATTCAAGCCGGAGCCGACGATCGTTTCCTTCCATGCCGGGTTGAAAACCGACCTTGCACGCGTGATGCTTGCAAACTCCATCACCCTGACGCCGGGTACCATTACGGTTACGCTTGAAAATGACGAATACCATGTCCATTGTCTTGACAAGAGTCTTTCGGAAGACATCGAAGATTCCGTTTTCATCCGTCTGCTGAAAAAAATGGAGGCTCGCCATGCTCAGTGAAAATCTTCTTTCGTTCCGCAACATCATGCTTTCCGCGGGTTTGATCGTCTTGGTCGTCACGGTGTTTTTTGCGTTTCTGCGCGCCGTACGCGGTCCCCGCACCGCCGACCGTCTGTTCGCCATCAATATGATCGGCACGATGATCATCATCGCAATTGCAATTTTAGCCGTACTGATGAATGAAAGTTATTTGATCGACATTTGCCTGATCTACGCGATGATCAGTTTTGTGGCGGTCATCGTTCTTTCGAAAGTCTATATCGGTGCATATCAAGAAAAACATTCCCACGATGAAAAGGAGGATGACAAATGATCTTTTCATATGTTCGCTTCGCATTTGCGGCATTCTTCTTTCTTGCGGGGATTTTGACCGTCGTCATCAGCACCTTCGGTGCCTACCGTTTTGACTACTGCCTGAACCGTATGCATTCCGCCGCCATCGGCGACACTCTCGGGCTGATGTTCACTCTTATCGGACTGATGATTTTGGAAGGATTTAATTTCGCTTCGCTCAAATTGCTACTTGTCATCGCGTTTTTGTGGATGGCAAGCCCCGTTTCGTCGCATTTGATCTGCAAACTTGAAGTCACGACGGACAGCCATTTGAACGAACATTTGGGAAAGAAGGATGATTGATGAACGATTTAATGCAGATCATCGAATACGCGTTGCCGATCTTTTTGGTCATCTGCGCCGTGACTGTCAGTTTGACAAAAAACATCCTCACCTCGATCATTATTTTTATGGCATACAGTCTTGTGATGAGCGTGATCTGGATTCTTCTGCAATCCCCCGACCTTGCCATTACGGAAGCCGCGGTCGGCGCAGGAGTGACAAGCGTTCTGTTCTTTGTGGCATTCAAAAAAATACGACTCATTGACGATGGTGATGACGATGAAGAAAAATAACCGACTTCGCGCCTGGTTTATGGGGGATGATGTTTTGCCGAGCCTTGACTCCAAACCGATCGAAAAACCGAAGCAATCCAACGAAAACTATGTTTTCACCGACAAGCCGGAGATTGGCTCTGACGGACGTAATATTTTCGAAATCAAGCCGCTTCTTTACGCCTTCCGCGTGCTTGCGGTGCTTTTTTGTGCGGTATTCATTTTTGTGCTTCTTCTGACTGCCGCGGAATTGCCAAAATTCGGCTCCGCCGATGTGCCGGACAACAACGAAGTCTCCGAACGTTACATCGAAAGCGGTATCGAAGAAACGGGGGCGGTCAACTTCGTTGCGGGTATGATTCTCGACCACCGTGCGTTTGACACTTTCGGGGAATCCTGCGTGCTGTTCAGTGCAGTTTCCGTCGTATTCATTCTTTTGAAATCCTCCAAGGGCAAAAAGGATCCCGAAGAAAGCGACCGCACCTATGAGCCGAAGCCTGACATCATTCTCCGTTTGATTGCCACGGTACTTTGTCCGATCATCATTTTGTTCGGAATCTATGTTATGCTCAACGGGCATCTGTCCCCCGGCGGCGGTTTCTCCGGCGGTGCCATTGCGGGTGCGGGATTGATCCTCTATGTTCTCGCGTTCGGCTTTCAGCGGATCGAAAAGTTTTTCACCGAAAAGACCTTTAAGATCATCACGCTTTCCGCACTTTCGTTTTACTGCCTTGCAAAAAGTTATTCATTCTTCACCGGTGCAAACGGACTCGAAAGCGGAATTCCGCTTGGGACGCCGGGTGCGATCCTGTCAAGTGGACTGATTCTTCCGTTGAATCTCGCCGTCGGACTCGTCGTCACCTGCACCATGTACGGCTTCTATGCCGTTTTCCGTAAGGGGGGCTTTTGATGCTGCAAAAATTGCTTGCAAATTACAATGAAACCGTTGCGATCATTCTTTTCGGCATCGGGTTTACGACCTTACTGCTCCACCGAAATCTGATCAAAAAGATCATCGGACTGAACATTATGGACACGGCGGTCTATCTGTTTCTTGCGTCAATGGGATATATCGACGGTCGTCTTGCCCCGATTTTGACAAACGGAGTCACCGACGCATCGGCATATATCAACCCGATTCCGAGTGGTCTTGTACTGACCGGCATCGTCGTCAGCGTCAGTGTTACTGCAATGATGCTTTCGCTCACAATTCGTCTGTATCGCCGTTATCGCACACTGAATCTCGACGAGATCTATATGTACGCCTTAGGGGAGGACAAATAAATGAATTTTGTCCGAAATTTCCCATTTTTCAGCATTATGCTTTCGATGCTCACGGCAATCATTTCCTCGGTTCTATCGAAAAAAGCCGCTGAGTTTCTATCCAAAGTCCTTTATTTCATCGTTATGGCACTTTCCGTTGCCACGCTCGTTTATACCGTCAATCTTGGGACAAGCGAGGTCTACTGGATGGGGCATTTTCCGGCTCCATGGGGCAACGAGATCCGTTTCGGTTGTTTGGAAGGAATGCTTGCGGTGTTGTTTTCCACCGTCCTTGCGCTGAGCGTTTTCGGCGGACGCAGGCATTTGATCGAAGACGTCGAGGACTCCAAGATCAACCTCTACTTCGTTATGATGGATCTTTTGCTCGGCTCGCTTCTTGCGCTGATCTACACCAATGACCTCTTTACGGCATATGTTTTTGTTGAGATCAGCACCATTGCCGCCTGTGGGATACTGATCGTCCGAAGGATCGGTCGTACCACGATCGCCGCCGTCCGTTACATGATATTCAGTCTTCTCGGATCGGGACTTTTTCTGATCGGCGTCGTTCTCTTATACTCTCTGACGGGAAATCTGTTGATGGAAAGTATTCACAATTACATCTCCACGACCATCGGCGTCAAGGGCGAAAATGTACCGCTTCTCGTTTCCGTTTCGCTGATGAGCGTCGGACTTGCCATTAAAAGCGGTCTGTTCCCGTTCCATTTTTGGATGCCGGATACTTACGGTTATTCCACCCCGTCAAGCAGTGCCGTTCTTTCCGGACTTGTTTCGAAAGGTTATATCCTGCTTCTTGTCAAGGTCTATTACCGCGTCATCGGCTTTGACATCACGACCTCTTCCGGAATTTGCGATGTTCTGTTCGTCTTCGGTTTGATCGGGATCATCGTCGGATCCGTTCAGGCGATCCGTCAAAGTGACATTCGTCGTATGGTGGCTTTCTCGTCTGCGGCGCAGATCGGCTATATCTATGTCGGCATCGGTCTCGGTACCGCCGCCGGAATGGCCGCGGCATTTTTCCATATTCTCACGCACGCCATCACCAAACCGATGCTGTTCCTTTCCGCCTCCGCACTTTCCGATGTTTCCGGCGGAAGCAAAAAATTCTCCGACCTTCAAGGTTCTGGCTACCGCAACCGTGTCGCCGGTCTTGCCTTTACCATCGGATCACTTTCGATGGTCGGCATTCCGACGCTTGCGGGATTTGTTTCAAAACTTCTGTTTGCCACGGCGTCCCTCGGCAATGTCGGAAAACTGCTTCCGACACTAATCGTACTTGCGATCAGTACCGTGCTGAACGCAGTCTATTTTTTGCGCACCGTCATCCGTATCTATCGTCCGAATACCCGTCCGCCCGAAGAACGCGTCCGTTTGCGCGACCAATTTGTGTTCACCGCAGTGATGCTCATCTTCGTCGCACTGAACTTCGCCGTCGGTATGCACTCTCAGCCGGTCGTCGAACTCATTGAACGCGGACTGGTCATCTTCGCTTAACCAAAAAGAAAGGAACAATTCACGATGGACTATATTCTCCTGCTTCCGATTCTTTTCCCGATCATTGCCGGGATCCTCATCCCCGTTCTCCGACTGAACGGACGCGGACTTCGTGCTTTTTCCGTGATCTCCGCCGCCGTGGAACTCGGCTTTGTCATTTGGTCGATCCTGCGCCCGGACGGCACTTATACGCTTTGGAAGATCACGGGTGACGTCGCAATTGCGCTGAAACTCGACGGCACCGCCCGCCTTTTTGCCGCAATCGGCGGATTTGGTTGGATGCTGACCACGCTTTTCAGTGTCGAATACATCAAACACGAGGGCTCGGAGCCGCGTTTTTACGCGTTTTTTCTTGTTGTCATCGGCGTTCTTGTCGGACTCGATCTTTCGGGAAACCTCATCACGATGTATCTATTCTATGAACTTGTCACGCTGACTTCGATGCCGTTGATCCTTCATTCGCTTTCGAAAGAATCCATTGCCGCGGCTCTGAAATATCTTTTCTATTCCATTGCAGGTGCATTTGCCGCACTTCTCGGAATTTTCCTTGTCTATCATTATAGCGACGGCTCCTTTGTTGCAGGCGGTGTGATTTCCGCAGAAGCCGTCACGCCCGCATTTTTGACAATCACTTTCATCACGATCCTTGGCTTCGGCACGAAAGCGGGTATGTTCCCGATGCACGGATGGTTGCCCACGGCGCACCCGGTCGCACCTGCGCCCGCAAGTGCCGTTCTTTCCGCAATTATCGCCAAAGCGGGTGTTTTCACCCTGTTCCGTCTGGTCTATTTCGTCATCGGCGCCGATCTGATTCGCGGCACATGGGTGCAGTACGCGTGGATGATCCTTTCGCTTGTCACGGTCTTTATGGGCTCAATGCTTGCACTCCGTGAGCCGGTCCTCAAAAAACGCTTTGCCTATTCCACGGTCAGTCAGGTGTCCTATATTCTTTTCGGTCTTTCCGTGATGAATTCGGATGCCGTCACCGGCGCATTGATGCACGTCGTTTTCCATTTCACCATTAAAAGTTGTCTGTTTCTCGTCGCCGGTGCGATTATTTATAAGACCGGGCATACGCTTGTCGACGAACTTCGCGGTATCGGCAAAAAGATGCCCGTCACGATGTGTTCCTACACCATTGCGGCACTTGCCCTCATCGGTATTCCGCCTGCAAGCGGCTTTATCAGCAAATGGTATCTTGCTTCCGGCGCACTTTCCGCCGAAATCGGCGCACTTCGTTGGATCGGTCCCGCCGTGCTTCTTCTTTCGGCACTTCTCACCGCCGGCTATCTGCTTCCGATTGCCACGCGTGGATTCTTCCCGGGCAAGGATATTTCCGACGACGGCGTCAGCCTGGAACCGAGCGTTTGGATGACCGCCCCAATCGTCATCTTTGCCGCTGCGGCACTGCTTCTCGGTGTGTTTACCGCACCTCTCGGTGAGGTTCTGACCGGCATCGTTTCCGGAATCCTTTGACGGAGGGTATGACTATGCCTGTTTGGATGATTCCCGTTGCGATCGCGGTTCCTTTTTTCGGCGGTATCGCATTGTTGCTACCCCGTTTTCATTCTCCGAAACTCCGTAATGTCATTGTGTTTTTTACCGTTCTTGCCGGAAGTGTATTGACATGGGCGAATATTCTCAACCATGGTTCGGAAAGTTTTGTCATTGTCAAATTTACGGATAATTTGAATATTGCGCTGAAAATCGACGGTCTTTCCTGCGTGTTTGCGGGACTTGTCGCAACGCTTTGGCCGTTTTCGACCTATTACGCATTTGAGTATATGAAACACGAGGGCTTCAATCAAAGTTTTTTCGCCTTCTACACCATGACACTCGGCGTGACCGTCGGAATCGCGTTTTCCGCAAATCTCCTGACGCTCTATTTTTTCTATGAACTTCTCACGCTTGTTACCGTACCGCTTGTGATGCACGGCATGACCAAAAAAAGCGTTCATGCCGCCAGAAAATACCTCTATTACTCCCTCGGAGGTGCGGCTTTCGCATTTATCGGTCTTGTTTTCATCATCACCTACGGCAATTCGATTGATTTCAGTTACGGCGGAGTAATCACCGCGGCAAACGTCGGCGGTCGTCGGGATCTGTTGTTGTTCATCTATGTGCTGACCTTCTGTGGCTTCGGCGTCAAGGCGGCGATCTTCCCATTCTATTCGTGGCTGATCTCCGCCGCAGTTGCCCCCGTGCCCGTCACGGCACTGCTTCATGCGGTCGCCGTCGTCAAAAGCGGTGCGTTTGCAATCATGCGCGCAACCTATTTCAGTTTCGGAACGGATTTTCTTTGCGGCACATGGGCGCAAACCGTCGTGATGACGATGTCCATCGTGACGATCCTGTTCGGCTCGGTCTTTGCGCTGAAAGAACGGCATTTGAAACGCCGTCTTGCATATTCCACGGTTTCGAATTTATCCTATATTCTGTTCGGTTGCTCACTGATGACGCCTGCGGGACTTGCCGCCGGAATGGCGCATATGTTGTTTCACGGACTGACAAAGATCTGCTCGTTTTTCTGTACCGGCGCGATCATGCACCAGACCGGCAAAGAATATGTTTCCGAAATGAACGGTCTCGGCAAAAAAATGCCGATCACCTTCACCTGCTTTACGATTTCGGCATTATCGCTTTCCGGCGTTCCGTTGTTCGCGGGATTTGTCAGCAAGTGGAGGCTCGGCTCCGCCGCAATGGAAGTCGGAAACCCGCTTGCAATCGTCGGCGTCGGGGCACTTTTGATCTCTGCACTACTTACGGCGCTGTATATGTTCACCGTTTCCGTCCGCGGATTCTTCCCCTCAAAGGACGGCGATGCGTTGAGCCTTGCTTCCGCAAAGGACGGTGGCGTGAAAATGAGCCTTCCACTGATCGTTTTCAGTGTCGGAATGATCGTTTTTGGATGTTGGTCACAACCGATTCTTGATTTGCTTGCGCGGATCGCCGCCGGAATGTGAGGAAAAAGATGAATTATTTATTGTTTTTCCCGGTTTTCTTTCCGATCGTCGCGTCAATTGTGTCGTCGTTTTTCAAAGGTCACGATCGCGCACGCGACCTCTACTCCGCACTGATTGTAACGTTTGAACTTGCCGTCATCTGTGTAATGATTGTAATTGCCCCCGAGTCGGAAATCCGGCTGAACGGCTATTTCGGACTCGGTCTCGGTTTCCGTTTTGACGGGATCCGTATGGTACTCGGCACGGTCGCTGCTTTGATGTGGTGTTCGACCTCGATATTCTGCTGCGAATATATGCGTTCATACCGTGATCGCAGACGGTTCGTATTCTTTTGGCTTTTCACACTCGGCGCAATCGAAGGCGTATTTCTCGCATCCGATCTCTTTACGCTCTTTATTTTCTTTGAGATCATGTCCTTCACCTCGTACACTTGGGTTGCTCACGACGAAACCCCGGAGGCGCTCCGTGCTGCACAGACTTATCTCGCCATTGCCGTCGTCGGCGGTCTTGTCGCACTGATGGGATTGTTTCTTCTCTGCAATCACGCCGGAACGCTGGACATTTCCATACTTCAGAAGTCGGTCGCGGATATGGATCGTGGCAGACTTTATGCCGCATCTGTTTGCCTTCTTTTCGGTTTCGGCGCGAAGGCGGGAATGTTCCCGCTTCACATTTGGCTTCCGAAGGCGCATCCCGTGGCACCTGCACCCGCAAGTGCATTGCTTTCCGGTATCCTGACAAAATCCGGCATTCTCGGAACGCTCGTCATCTGTGTGTATCTTATGCGCGGAGATCTCCCATGGGCGACCTTGATTTTGACGCTCGGTTGCGTGACCATGCTTCTCGGCGCAGTTCTTGCGGTATTCAGCGTCGACCTCAAACGAACTCTCGCCTGCTCCTCCGTATCACAGATCGGTTTTATCCTCATCGGTGCGGGAATGTGTTGTATGCTCGGCGAAGAAGGCGGTCTTGCCGTCCGCGGTACGATCGCGCATATGCTCAATCACTCGATGTTCAAGTTGGTACTGTTCAGTGCGGCGGGCGTCGTTTATATGAATCTGCACAAACTCGGATTGAACGATGTGCGCGGATTCGGTCACAAAAAGCCGTTTTTATTGATCATCTTTTTGCTTGCCGCGGCAGGAATTGCGGGCATTCCCGGTCTTTCGGGCTATGTCAGCAAAACACTTCTGCACGAAAGCATTGTTGAAGGCATTGCCGAAACCGGCTCTGTATGGCTTCGTGTAGTGGAATGGGTCTTCCTTTTCTCCGGCGGACTTACGCTTGCGTACATGACAAAACTCTTCGTCTGTCTGTTCATTGACACACCCGCGAAGGATCAGCACAAGCCCGACGGCAAATACATTCATCTTTCGTCCATGCTTGCCATCGGAGTTCCCGCCGTCGTGTTTCCGCTGTTCGGAATCAGAACGGGGCTTTTTGACCGTGTCACCGATCTTTGCCGCAATTTCTTTTTGGTCGAAACAATGCACTACGCCGAGTATTTCTCGCTTGAAAGTCTGAAAGGCTCTGCGATCTCGATTTTGATCGGCGTAGTCGTTTACTTCGGATTTATCCTGCCCGCGCTGACTAAAAAGACCACCGACGGACGCGAATATCTCGATCGCCTGCCGAAATGGCTCGACCTGGAAGACTCCGTCTACCGTCCGCTGATCAAAGGTCTTACGATCGGCGGCGGATGGATCGGTCACATCTTCGGGGTGTGGACGGACCTCGATGCAAATTACCCGATCTTTAAGGCGATTATGTTCCTTGGAACGCTGATCGCACGCTTTTTCGGTACGTTTACGGATGCGATCGTCTCACTGCTTCGTATTTCCTTTTTTCGTGATCTCCGTATTCCCTCCGAAGACGACAAACATCAGGCGCATAGTGTTACGGGGATGATCCTCAACGATGCCGAACGCATTCTCAATGTCACCTCACATCGCAAAAAGAAATCCAAAATCGACTGGGAAAAGCGAATTCTCTCCATCCGTGAACGCACCGAACGCACTGAACGCATGGTCGTACGCGGGATGTCGTTCTCACTTCTCATGGCTTGTTTCGGACTTTGTGCCGCACTCATCTATCTTTTGATCCGTTTTCTGTAAAACAAATCATCCCCCGTATTTTCGGTACGGGGGATTTTCATTGACGAAAGTGTCGTTTCGCGTTATAATTTCTAAATAACAGAGGAGGGATTTCGTTGAATTTTTTATGGGTTTTTGTCGTATTTGGTGTGCTTTTCATCGCCGAATCCGTCATCATCCATCTTTTTGGAGCGAAAAACATCAAATACACGCGTTATTTCGACCGATCCGCAGTCTTTGTTGGAGATTGCGCGTCGATGATCGAAGAAATATCCAATGACAAGCCCCTGCCCCTCCCATGGGTGCGTGTGGAATCCAAACTTTCCCCGTTTATGCGTTTTCGCACTGCAAAGGATGAGTATCTTCTTGCCAGTGCTTATCACAAAAGTCTGTTCTCACTCGGCGCCTACAAAAAGATCACGCGTTCGCACAATATCACTTTCACCCACCGTGGCGCATACACACTAGATTCGGTTTCGATGACAACGGGTGACCTCATCGGCGTCGTGGTAAAATCCGAATCCATGAAGGTCGATTCCGAAATCATCGTTTATCCGGCGATTGAAGGCGTAAATTTACCGCAGTTGCCGACTACAAAATGGCAGGGTGATACGATCGTCAACCGCTTTGTGTTGGAAGATCCCTTCGCCGTCAACGGCATCCGCGGCTATATGCCCGGTGATGCGATGAAAACCGTTCACTGGAAGGCGTCGGCAAGGACCGGTGACCTCTATGTCAAAACCTATGACCACACCGCTTTTTCAAAACTGATCATCTGCCTGAATATTCAGTTTTCCGCCGCACAATGGGATCAACTCAGTGCCGAAGATGCCGAAGCGATGGAATATTCCGTCTCACAGACGGCGGCACTCGCCCTCGATGCGCTTTCGCGGGGAATGGAAGTCGGGCTTTGGTCAAACGCTTGCATTGAACGCGGGCAAAATCCGCGCCCTGTCCGACTGTTGCCGGGCGGTGGTGAAGCACAACGCGAACTGATTCTCGATACTCTTGCGCGCCTTATTCTTTTCCGGGTGGAAAATATCCACACCATGCTCTCCGCAGACGTCGATTCCGGCGTGACCGGAATGGACTATGCGGTTTTGAGCCGCTATGTCACCGATGAAATGCGTGCCGCAGGCGACGCACTCATTCACGCCGGCAACCGTGTGGCGTTCGTTCCGCTTGAAGGGAGGCTCGATGATGCTCAAAAGAACGCTTAATCGCGGCTTCCGCGCCGTGTATCTTGCGCTTGGCTTTTTCCCGTTGATCACCTTTGTTACGGGCTTTTGGGGACGAAATATGGTCATGCCGACCGTCGTGTGTTGCTTTGAAATGGCGTTTGGTTATTTCATTGCCTTCAACGGCAAAAAAGCCGTGCTGAAACTTTTTGCCGCTTTTGCCACCATCGGTGCATTGGTTTATTTTCTCTGTTTGGAAATCCCGTTCGGCTTTCTTGCCGCCGTTCCCGCATTCGGATGTTTTATCGTGTCATTCTTTCACGGAAAATTGGAAATGAAAAATTTCTTTGCCTTTCCGCGAATGCTCGTCTATTTCGCAATGTATCTTGGATTTTTTCTCTATTCCTACCTCGATACCACGCGAATGTGGTTTTCGACTTTTCTTGCTGCACTCGGTACGGGATTTGTCATTGTTTCGTTGTTTATCAACTGCGGTACGATTTTGACCAGTGCTTCGCTTTCGAAATATGACACCTCGAAGCCCCCGGTTTCCGTGCGGATCGGTTCGTATGTTTTTCTCGGCATCACCATTGCGGTCGCATTACTGATCTCGACGATCGGGCCGCTGAAAACGGCCTTCGTCTCCCTATTCGGTCTGATTGCAAAGGGAGTCAATGCGATCCTTGTGTTCTTCGATCAACTTCTTCCCGATCCCGAAGGTGCGCCGCAGGGTACGGTCAACCCGACCGATATTCAGCAAGCCGTCGGCGAACTCGGAGAAGGCTTCGGCAATGCGGAACTGTTCGGGAAAATCGCCGTCATAGCCGGGATCGTATTCATTTCCGCGTTCGTTCTGTTCCTGCTCTTCATTGTACTGCGTGCTTTGGTCCGTATGATGTCAAGGGCGATCGTCCTACAGTCTTCAACGGAGGTTGCCTACGAGGATCACACCGAAAGCACACGCAATAATGCCTCCGGCAATCCGATCAAACGCTTTTTGGAGGACATTTCGGATCGCCTGCGTGATCCGAAAGCCGAATACGCCAAACTTGACAACAATACCGCAAGAACACGTTTTTTATACAGATTTGCCCTTGAACGCGTTTCGAGACGCAATGAAGATCAATACACTGCACTGACGCCAAACGAATTCAGTCGCGATCGGTCCGTCAGAGAACTGTTGAATTTGACCTCGCTTGACGCGCTTGCCAAAGCATACAACGAAGCGCGATATGCCGAGCGTTCACCGTCGTCGGAACTTGTCAATAGTGCAAAAAGCATCCTTGAAAAAAAGAAAAAGTGAAAAAAGAGAGGAAAACACGAAAGTTTTCCTCTCTTTTCAATATCTGAATTTTTCCATATTCACTCTGCCGTCCGTCAGGAATTCGATGCCTTCCGCTTCGAGCATTGCCCGTCGCAAACCCGCATATTCACCGCCGACGACCGTGCCGTTCTCTTTGACGACTCTTTGCCACGGCAATTCATCGGGACAAGTCCGCATTGCCCACCCAACCTGTCTTGCCGCACTGGGCATACCGAGGATGCGTGCGATCTGTCCGTATGACATCACCCGCCCCGCAGGAATCGTTGAGACGACTCCATAAACTTTATTGAAAAAATCGCCCATTATATCTGCGCCAAAACTTTGCCGATCTTTTCACGGATGATAAGCGATGCGGATGAATCCGCACCCGTTGCCGTTCCGTTGATCAAAACAAGGTATTCCCCCGAAAAATAGTCGATCAGCCCTGCCGCAGGATACACCGTGAGTGATGTTCCTCCGACGATAAGCATATCAGCATCGGCAATGGCTTCGATGCTTCCGTTGACTGTGCGATTGTCCAACCCTTCCTCGTAAAGAACGACATCGGGGCGTATGATCCCGCCGCAGGCGTCACAATGTGGAACGCCGTCGGTCGCACGAATTCGATCAATGTCGAACTTTTTGCCGCAGGCCATACAGTAATTTCGTTCTGTCGAGCCATGCAGTTCTAACACCTTTTTGCTTCCCGCGCGCTGATGAAGTCCGTCGATGTTTTGCGTTACCACGGCGATCAGTTTCCCCGACGCTTCCATTTCGGCGAGTTTCAAATGCGCCGCATTCGGCTCGGCATGATACGAAATCATTTTGTCGCGGTAGAATTGATAAAACTTTTCAGGATACTGCATGAAAAAAGAATGGGACAGTATCGTTTCCGGCGGATAATCATATTTTTGATGATACAATCCGTCCACACCTCGAAAGTCCGGAATGCCGGATTCGGTCGAAACCCCCGCACCGCCGAAAAAGACGATCTTTTCACTTTCCCGCACCATTGCGGCAAGCATTTGAATTTCATTCATGCACATTCACCGAAATATTCTTATACATCACGATCTGCGTCATGTCGCCGTCTTCTTCCTCCCTGAGAGGGATAAAGTCAAATTTTTCATAAAATCTGCGCGCTCGAAGGTTATTTTCCGCCACACGCAAGGTCAGATACCTCTTTCCCATGCGACGAAAGTGCATCACAGAATAACCCACCAACTGTGCGCCAAGACCGCGGTTGCAGTATTCTTCATCTAAGTAAAACAGTGATATATGCCCACTCGACGGCATCAGTTTTGCGTTCGGATCCAGTTCGATCAAACCGATATGTTCGCCATCAAGACTCGGAAACACAACATTTCGTTCATCGCGTTCGGACAGACGCCGGATCCACCGCGCCGTCACGTCCGCATCATAGTCGTCAAGTGTTCCGAATACCTGTTCCCATGCTTTTTTATGAAAAGCGACGGCTTCCGGTATATCGTTTTTTTGGAACACATCAAACGCCATCGCATTCGATGCACCACCCGATTTTCCCCACGGATGGCGCAAAAAGGTCGAAATCTCACCGAGATGCGCGTTATCGTTTTTGAATTCAAGCAGGAATTTTCCGTTTTCGTAGGTCAACTTTGTCACGGCGGTATTATCGCCCATTCCGACTTGTTCGGCGGCTTCAATTCCGCCGTAGACGGCACGACAGAGAAACGCACGAATGGCGACCGCATGGGAAACTACGGCAATGTGTTTTCCGTCGTTTTCACGGCAAAGACGGCTCACCTCATCAAACATTCTATCGGATGCTCTCGCAAAACTTTCGCCGGTCCCATTGTCATATGCGGCGAGATGTTCGTTCCAATTTTGGTACTGTTCGGGATAATCGCGTTTTAGATCCCCCCATGGGATCTCCTCCCAATCGCCCATATAGATCTCGCGCAGACGTTCGTTTTTGATCGGTTTGAACGGATGATACCGGCACACCGCTTCTGCCGTTTGATACGCACGGTCGAGATCACTCGAAAAAACAACATCAAGCGGTGTGGACGCAAAACGCTTTGCAACACGGTCAAGTTGTTTGAAGCCTTCGGGCATCAATTGACCATTGTAGTGACCGTGACAACGGCGATATATATTACCCTCTGCCTGTCCGTGGCGAACAATGTAAAGAGTAGTCATAATTCCCTCACATATCGTTATTTTTCTACCAGAACACGATTTTGATCGAATTTCAACGGTATCACCGTGGATTTTGTGTATTTCAGCAAGGTTTCCAGTCTTCGCTTTTCATCGGGTGCATAGAAAATATAGGAAACGCCGTCGCGTTTTGCACGCCCTGTGCGCCCGATTCGGTGAATATAATACTCATTGTCCTGCGGAATGTCGAAGTTGAAAACGACGTCGACATCCGAAATGTCCAATCCTCTCGCGGCTACATCGGTCGCAACAAGTACCTCGATCTCCCCTGATTTGAATTTTTTCAGCATGGTATTTCGGGCAGATTGCGCCATGTCGCCGTTGATGAATTCGGAATTCACGCCACGGCGTTTGAATTGCCCCGAAAGGCTTTCCGTCTGGTATTTCGTATTGCAAAAGACCATCACACGGCTGTATTTAAGATATTTGATGATATGCGCAATATCCTCGATCTTCTGCGTGCCCGCGCTTTCAATGGAATACTGTTTGATATTCGGACGGCTTTCCGCCACCGGTGCAACGACAAGTTCGACCGGGTCACGCTGATAAAGCCAGCCGATGTCCATCACTTCGCGGGAGATCGTGGCAGAAAACATCGCAAGTTGTTTTTTACTTTTCAGTTTATTGAGGATATAGCATACATCCTTGTAAAATCCGAGGTCAAGCATTTCATCCGCTTCATCAAGGACGATCCGCGTGATCTTTTCGAGTTTTATCGCCCCATGTTTCCAAAAATCGATCAGTCGTCCGGGCGTTGCCACAATGATCTGCGGCTTGTGTTTGAGCAGATCCCTTTGCTTTTGAATCGACTGACCGCCATAGACCGCAATGGCGCTGAATCCCGCGACATATTTGCCGATCTTCATCAGTTCGTCACGGATCTGCATGGCAAGTTCACGCGTCGGACAGAGGATCAAAGACTGCACCGCCTCGACCGACGGATCGGTGAAACTGACAAGCGGCACACCGAAAGCACAAGTCTTTCCCGTGCCGGTCGGTGCCTTTGCAATGACGTCGTGCCCCGCAAGCATTTCCGGGATTGCCTTTTGTTGTATTTCCGTCATTTCCTCAAAACCCATTTCTTCAACGCCTTTGAGGATTTCCGGGGCAAGCCCCAAACCGGAATAATTCATTATCGTACCTTAACTTTCATAATTCTGCCCGTTCGGGCGTTTGTCAGCAACCGATCGCTTTCACGCCGAGAAGTTCGATTTTGTCAAAGAGGAAATGATCCTTCGGTTCCTGTTCGACAGCATAATCGGTCGAAAGATATTTTTTGTTATCGTCGGAAAACACCGTCGTCATCACGGCATTTCCGCCGAGTTTTTCCCATGCTTTAACGACACCGATGAAATTTGCACCCGAGGATACGCCGACGCCGAGTGCGAGTTGTTTCGACAGTTTCCGTGCCATATTGATCGCATCGCCGTCATCAACGGCGACCACATCGTCCAGTTGATCGAGTTTGCAGAGGTCGGGGATAAATTCGTCGGAAATTCCCTGAATACGGTGCGCGCCGACCTTATACCCGGTCGAAAGCGTCGGGGAACTTTCCGGTTCCAACGGGAACGCCTTACAGGCAGGATTTGCATCGCGGAGAGCCCTTGCAATTCCCATAATCGTTCCGCCGGTGCCGACACCGGCGACAACGCCGTCGGCTTTGAGTCCGAGAGATGCGAGTTGCTTTACGATTTCCGCGCCCGTGCCGTAATAATGCGCATCACTGTTGAGTGGGTTTGAAAACTGCTTCGGCAGGAAAACTCCGCCCTGTTTAGCCAATTCCTCGGTCTTTGCAATCGAGCCCAAAAAACCGCCTTCTTGCTTGGAAACAAGACGAACTTCCGCACCGTAACTTTGCATTAAAACAATGCGTTCGCGGCTCATCCAATCGGGCATATAAATGATGACTTTTCTGCCTGCGATCGCGCCGAGTGCGGAAAAGGAGATACCGGTGTTTCCGCTCGTCGCTTCAACAATGGTGTCGTTTTCGCCGAGTTCGCCGGATTCGATCGCTTTTCGCAATACATAAAGAGCCACGCGATCTTTTACGCTTCCCGTCAGGTTGTAGCGTTCATCCTTGGCATAGATGCACCCGGTCTTTCCGTTATATCGAAAACTGATTTCAAGCAAAGGCGTATGCCCGATCAGTGGCTCAATTTTTCCGAATTTCTTCAACACGTCCATAAAACCCCTCCGGTTTACCGCAAAATTACCGATATATTATAACACAAAATCAGCGCAATGTGAATAGCAAAACCTTCTTTTCGACACAATAATTGTAACTTAAAAAACTTTCATCAAAAAATAATGCAATCGCGTTTCAAGCGTGATATAATATTTATATATTATTCTGTTGCCGTTACCAATGTGCGCAGAGGAAAAGAGAATCCGCCATGGATATTGAAAAAAGAAAGAGATTTCTCATAAATGTCGCATTCGTTTTTGTAATCGCAGCTCTGACCTTTTTCGCGTTCAAATACCTGATCAATCTTATCATTCCGTTTTTCATCGCATTCTGCTTTGCAATGCTGTTGAAGCCGTTGGTCGGTTTTTTGGCAAAAAAGTTTCCGAAAATCAAAGAGCCGATCATTTCAGCCGTTGTCGTTACGGTGTTTTTTGCGACGATCGGCGTATTGCTCGTTTTGCTCGGGATCCGTCTGTTCTCGGTTGCGCGTGAACTGTTTTCGTCGTTGCCGTCGCTCTATTCCGACTATATTGAGCCGACGCTGACGTATTTATTTGACGAATTGAGTTCCGGCATCGGAAATATCGATCCCAATGTTTCGGGTATCTCATCCGAATTCGTCACGAATTTCACGGATTCCCTCGGCAATGCGGTGTCTTCGCTTTCTGTCAAGGCAGTCACCTATCTGACCTCACTCGCGTCCGGTCTACCGGGGCTTCTCATCCGCGTTCTTTTCACGGTTATTTCAACTTACTATCTCTCGCGTGACTACACGCTTCTTTCGGATTTCATTTTCCGTCAATTCTCGCCGGAAACCAATCGGATCGCCACGGAGGTTCGTCAATCCACGGCAAAGATTATTTTCCAATATATCCGATCCTACGCGCTCATTATCGTCATTACTTTCTCGGAAGTTACGGTTGGGTTGCTGCTTTTACGTGTTCCGAACGCCGTTTTGAAAGCACTTCTGATCGCCTTGTTTGATATTCTCCCTGTCGTCGGTACCGGCACGATCGTTATCCCGTGGGCAGTCTTTGAATTGATCGGCGGTAACTATACGCTCGCTCTCGGATTGATGATTCTCTATGTGATCATCTTCGTCGTACGAAATATCATCGAGCCGAAAATCATCGGTGCCAACATCGGTCTGCACCCGGTGCTGACGCTCATCTGTATGTTCGTCGGCGGCGCACTTTTCGGCGTCATCGGTCTGTTCGGTCTGCCGATTCTTGCGGCACTGATCTACACACTTAACGAAAATAAGGTCATCACGATCTTTAAATAAGCGCAGGAAGAAATCGTTTTGGGGACAAAAATAAGGAAAGGGAGAAGGAAATGCAACAATTTTATACCGAACCTGCCCGTGAATTACCCGTTTACGGTAATTTCGATGTCATTGTCATCGGCGGTGGCGTCGCCGGATTTTCCGCGGCACTGGCTTCTGCTCGTCAGGGTGCGAACACCCTGATCATCGAACAGTTCCCGTACTTCGGCGGTACCGCGACTGCATCGCTCATGGCAAATATCGTCGGCGTGCGTAATCAGGTGAAGCCGAACGACCTGCAAGTCATGAAAGGCATCGGGGAAGAATTGATCCTTGCGCTACTTGAAAACGGCGGCGCACACAGTTCGCCCGAAACCTACAAGTCGGAACGACATTCCGACACCAAAGGTGACCTTTCGTACACTTTCGCATTCGACACTGAAAAATTCAAATATCTCACGCTGAAAATGGCGGTCGAAGCAGGGGTACATATTCTGTTTCACACCCGTTTTTCCGATATTATCCAAGGTGGGGACAAGGTGACCGGCATCATTTTCGAGAACAAATCCGGGCGTCAGGCAGCATTTGCAAAGGTCGTCGTCGACGCTACGGGCGACGGCGACGCCGCCTATTGTGCGGGCGTTCCGTATTGGCAGGTCGAAAATGACGAGGCTCCGCGTCTCAACGACAGCCTAATGTACCGCATCGGCGGATTTCCCGATGACACCGCAATGCGCGGATGCCGTACCGCGGGCACTATGGTCGTTTGGGGACCGAGTTCCGGCCCCGGCAATGCCGCCTCCGGCGACGGCTTGACCGAAGAAGAAATCCGCGTACGCTTGGCGGTCTATGATGATTTTTCCGAAAAGAAAATGGAAGTTCCCGACCTCAGGGACGCATACATTGTGGAAACGCCCGCGCTTATCGGAATTCGGCAGACGCGCTTTTTTGAAGGCGAGTACAAGATCACGGGCGAGGATGTCATCGAAGGCATTGTCCCCGAAGACAGCATTGCGATGGCGGCAAATCCGATCATTCATTACTATGGCTACCGCCGTTTCCTCGAACACGAAGGCTACGGGATCCCGTACCGTTGCCTTGTGCCGAAAAAGGTCGACGGATTGCTCCTTGCCGGACGTTGTATCTCATCCGATCAGCGTGCATTCGAGTCATGGCGTGCTATGGCGCATATTTTCTGCATCGGTGAAGCCGCAGGCACCGCCGCCGCGATCTCCGCACAGGACGGTGTGGAGCCTAGAAAGATCAATATCGAAAAACTACGACGGACGCTGATCGAAAACGGCGCGGAAATCGGACAAAATAAGAAAATTTAGGAGGAAATTATGAATATCGTACTGCTCGAATCGCTCGGAATTCCCGCCGAGTTGCTTGAAAAATACGCTTGCACACTGCGCGCAAAAGGTCACGAATTTGCCGCATTCGAAAAAGACACCGATCCTGCCGTTCAAATTGAGCGTTGTAAGGACGCCGATGTCATCATCATTGCGAATATGCCGTTAATAGGCGAAGTCATTCGCGCCTGCAAAAAACTGAAATTCATCAATGTTGCCTTCACCGGCGTTGATCATGTCGATCTTGCCGCCGCAAAGGAATGCGGCGTTCAGGTCAGCAACGCGTCCGGCTATTCCACACAATCCGTTGCCGAACTCGCTGTCGGCATGATGATTTCTCTGCTTCGCAATGTCCCGCAGGTCGGTCAACGCGCCCGTGCGGGCAAGACCAAGGACGGACTTGTCGGCACCGAACTTCACGGAAAGACCGTCGGTATCGTCGGTGCTGGTGCAATCGGTCAACGTACCGCCGCCATCTGCCGTGCATTCGGTTGCGATGTCATCGCCTATAACCCGCGTAAAAAAATAGTTCCCGAAGGACTGCTCCGCTTCGTCGAACTCGACGAACTGTTCAAGCAGGCCGACGTCATCAGCCTCAACTGCCCGCTGAACGACGCCACCCGTGGGCTTGTCGACGCACGTCGGATCGGCTTAATGAAAAAATCCGCGATCCTTATCAATGTCGCACGCGGTCCCGTCGTCGATTCTGCCGCACTTGCCGAAGCGCTGAATTCCGGCAGGATCGCAGGCGCGGGAATCGATGTTTTTGAGACCGAGCCACCGCTTGATACGGCACATCCGCTTCTTCACACGCCGAATACCATCGTTACCCCGCATATCGCCTTTGCCAGCAAAGAATCCATGGCATTACGCGCCGAAATCATTTTCGGAACGCTCGACGCATGGTTCAACGGTGAAAGAAGAAACATAATTCTGTAATTTATCAGCAATATAAAAGAGGTTTTCCGATCGGAAAACCTCTTTTTTCTAATTTCTTGCAGAAATAACTTTATTCATCAACTGTTCTTCCGTAGTCGATTCCAAAACGCTGAATCGGTGCATTCCGAGTAGACACTGCGACAATCCCTTGACAAGCACATTGCTTTTTTCCACCGTTCCGAGGGTGATTTCCGCACCTGCGGCAACGACCGCGACCTGCGTCAAGTCGTCGAAAGTGCCATGCGGATAGGCAAGCACATTGACCTCTTTGCCCGTGATCGGTTCAAGCAACTCCTTTGACTTGGCAAAGTCCTCCTGCACCGCATCGTAAAAATCCCGTTCCGTTTCACCCGTCAGCGGTGCAATACATTCTCGTGCCTCGTCTTCTTCAAGAGACGATGATTCGTGCATTCCGAATGAATGACTCTGCACGTCGATCACACCGGACTCAACCATTTCACGCGCTTTTTCGGCATTGAAATGTGCAATGATCGGCGTATCGGTGTCCTTGTAGGTGTCGCAACCGAACGAGTATCCGATGGCAAAAATCGTGGCACACATTCCGTATTTTTCAAGGATCGGGTACGCGATTTCGTAATTGCTCAAATATCCGTCGTCAAATGTGATCACGATCGGTTTTTCGGGCAATTCATTGCCGTATTCGACAAAGTTTTGAAGCTGTTCGAAATTCACGGCGTTGTATCCCGCCTCACTCAATGTGCGAATATCTTCTTCGAATTTCGACGCCGTCACGGTCATATCATTGACCGTTTCGCCGTCGTTTGCCAAATGATGGTACAGAAGCACCGGCACATCCGCGGTGATGTCGTCGGCTTCCGCCGCCCGTGCATCCCAGTAGAGGTCCAAACGGTCACGAACATTTTCGCTTGTCACATATTCGCCGAAATCATCCGGCAAATAGTTCTCACTTCCGCCCGCAATGTAATCCGCCGCCATTTCGCCGACGCAGTTGCGAAAATGCGTATTATCGTAAAAATAACGCGGCTCGAAACTGACCGAAGAATATGAAAAGTCGTAGT
Source organism: Clostridiales bacterium UBA1758 (assembly GCA_002315595.1). Classification (GTDB taxonomy): domain Bacteria; phylum Bacillota; class Clostridia; order Oscillospirales; family UBA1758; genus UBA1758. The sequence continues at coordinate 45,613 of DCHG01000047.1, forward strand.
AATCCGTTACATTCGCCATTGAAGTGAAGAAATATTCGACTTCTTCGCGTGAAAAAGTGTTCAAATACTCCCAATAGATCGGTGCGGACACAACGGTCAATTCTGTTCCCGCTTCGTCGCACATTTGCCTGATGTTGGCAAGACTGCGCATACAGTCATCGATGTATTCAAGTGCGCTCGGCTCCGTCGGATAGTAATATTGAAACACCGGGTAAGTTTCCAAATAGGCGTCCATATCGCCGATGTTTTCAATGTCGCGCTTGGATTTGTCATAGCAACCCGTTTCGACGTCGAACACATCAAACGCCTGTTGAAGAATCGTATCTTCCTTCAAAGCCCTGATCTTTGCAAGCCCGTACTGCGGATTTGCAAAGAGGTATTTCAGATAAAAAAGAATCTTCGACGAGCCATCGACATCGGCGTGCATACTCTCAGTATAGGCGTCCGGCTCGGTATCGTAACCCTTACCGTAGTCGATGTAAACATTCAATACGATGTGCTTGACCTCATCGTTGGCAATTAGCCAGCGCACGGTCTGTTCCACATCGAGCATATCCGCGCCATATGTGAAGGCATTATAGAATTTCGCGTCGTAAAGTTCGTTAAAATCCTCCACACAAAAAGAACTTGTCGACGAACATCCGACGAGATAGGAATCAAAATCGTCAAAATGTTCTTTCAGCCACGCGGTCTTTGCAACACGCGGATTGTTGGTTTCATTATAACTATACCAATCAAAGATCGGATCGCCAAACACGCCGAACGGATCGGTCAATACATTGAACACGCCAAACAGTGCCGCAATGATCAAAACCGTCCCGACAAAGCAAATTGTCCACTTTTTTGCAGTCATAGTCACACTCTCAATACTGTTGATAAATAAATCCCGATGCAATGTAACTGTCGCGTAAAATGCCGAAACACAGTACCGCAAGCATCAAGGCGACCATCGCGCTCCACTGAACCCAACCGTTTTTCTTTGCAAGCGCATCTCTAACGGAGCCACGTTTTTCCTGATATGTTTCGACCGCCATCAAAACGACCAATCCCAATGCGATCACGAAAAAATCCTTCACGCCGAGTCCCATTTCGAGAAGCCTGCCACTCCACAATTCATGCAGATGGACGGTATGAATGTTGAAGGTGCGTCCAATCAGACTGACCGCGACAGCAAAACGAGGTGCGCGGGTGATATACCGCCCGATGAAGACGATGAACATCGTGCGTAGCATCTGAAACGCCTTCCATACACTGCTTTCATCGCGGATATGCAGACGGTTTTTCCAAAGGATATACTTTCCTTCCATCAAAAGTGAAAGTGTGATGATCGTGCCGTTCCAAAGACCGTAGATGATGTATTTGAAATTGGCGCCGTGCCAAATGCCGATGACAAGATAGACGACAAATGTGGCAAGTGATGTGGCAATGACCTTTCCTGCGCGTCCTTTGATGACCTTGCGTGCCTTTTTACCGATCGACGCAAAAGGTTTTGACAACGCCAACGGATAGAACAGATAGTCTCGCATCCATGTACCGAGGGTAATATGCCACCTGCGCCAGTATTCCGCAAGCGAAAGCGCAAAGATCGGTCGACGGAAGTTTTCGGCAAGTTCAATGTCGAATAATTTAGCCACACCCACAGTAATGTCGATTCCACCGGAAAAATCGCAATAAAGTTCAATGCAGTAAACGAGTATCGTCACCGCAGTGACGGCACCCCCAAAAGCCCCCGTGTCGGCAAAAAAAGCATTCACCAAGACCGACGCACGGTCGGCGATGACAAGTTTTTTAAAATACCCCCAAAGGATCTGCAAAATGCCCATGCGGAAATTTTCAAAATCCAGCGGGTGTTCGGTGTTCAGTTGCTCGCCAAGTTCCCGATATCGACTGATCGGTCCTTGAACGATCTGCGGAAAGAACGACACAAAGAGCGCAAATCGAAAAAAATTGCGTTGCGGCGGGTATTTCCCGCGGAACTGGTCAAGCAGATACCCCGCTGACTGAAAGATAAAAAACGACACGCCAAGTGGCAAAATCAATTCAAACCGCGGTGCCGTCCAACCGGGCAAAAATCGTCCGACGAAACTTTCCGCCGCCGCAAAGGTCAGATCGAGGTATTTCAGGCAATAGAGCATTCCGAAATTCGCAATCAATACCGCCGCCACGATCCATTTCCTTTTTGCGGTGAGCTTCTTTTTTTCGTCGGCGGAGTCGGCCTCTTTGGCACAACAATTCAGACGGTAGAGCCACAATCCCCCCGCCCAGACGGACAACGCCGTGAAACCCATATACGCAACGGTCTTCCCGCCGCCGATCCAATAAAACAGAACACTTGCCACAAGCAAGATGATCCACTGACATTTTTTCGGCAGGATGTAATACGCAAACACCGTGCCGAGCAGAAATAAAACAAACGATACCGATACAAACGACATCTTACATCTTTGATTCAATCAACTCGGCAATGGCGTCGAGAGAATTGAAATTTTCCGGCATCAGGTCATCGACATTGATATCCACATTGAACTCATGGACAATATCGGTCACGATCGTGATGATATCGAGCGATTCAAGCAAACCGTCATCAATGAGGGCTGTCTCGTTTTCGAAATCCACATCGGGGCAGGCGTCGGTCAAAATTTCAAGAAGTGCTTTTTTATCAATCATTGGGGGTTCTACCTTTCTCAAATAATAGTACCGTAGAAGAATATTGATCGGCTGAGAAACCGTTTTTTTCGTAAATATGAATGGCGGAAAAATTCTCTTTTCCCGTCCAGACGACGCTTTTCCCGCACATTATCAACAGAGCGCGGACAAGTTGATCCGCAATTCCGCGATTTCTGCAATCCGTTCGGACGGCAAGATGACGAATTTCCATCGAAGCACGCCCCGTTTTGAAATGGAGCAAGCCCGAAACCGCGCGATTGTCATCCCGCGAAACAAGAATTTCACCGTTGTCAATGATCGTTTTTAGGCTTTCGTCTTCCGGGAGGCACCCGGTCAATGCCGAAAAGGAATTAAGCAGTAGCGCGGAGATCTCATCAAAATCCGTTTTTTTTGCCGTTTCGATCAGGATTTTCGGCGGCTCGCATTTCCCCGCCGGGCGCGTCAGTCGGACACGGGAAAGGATTTCGCAAAATCCCGTTTTCTTCCAAAATGCGATGGATTCGCGCAACGCGACATCCCGCGGTCGGGTAGCGATCTCCACCACGGTATCGCGTTCCGGCAAAAACGGCAACGGTGCGATTAGATTATTGAGCCAAAAGGACAAAATATCGTGCGTACTTCTGCGTCGAAACACGGCAAGACCACCGTCCCACCGCTCGGCAAACAAGGTCTTGTTTGCGATCTCGCGTTCCAGTACCACACGGTCAGGTACGGCATTGCAGACCATTCCCGGACGAAATTCAGCCGCAATCATCGCCGAGATCTCATCAAAATTATCAACGCTCCGCAAGATAATTCTCCTTTAACTTCACACGGTCGTTTTTGCCGTTGGCATTTGCGGGAAGTGACTCCATGATCTTCCACACACCGGGGATCATATATTTTGGAATCCGCGTCTTCGCCGTTGCGACAAGTTGTGCCGCCGTCATTTCCGTTACGCAGAAGCAAACGATCTCATCCTCGTCTTCATCAAAAATACAGACCGCGTCACTCACGCCGTCAATGGCGCAAACCGCCGTTTCAACCTCACCAAGTTCAATGCGATAGCCCATATGCTTGATTTGATGGTCTTTTCGCGAAACGAAAATGATGTTGCCATCCTCGTCAAGTCTGCCGAGATCACCCGTGCGGTAAAGGCGGTCGGGGTAGCGGGGATTCAGCGGATTTTGCACAAACGCCACCGCGTTTTTTTCATCATCGCCGAGATAGCCGATCGCCAAACCCGTTCCGCGAACGCAGATTTCCCCCTGTTTACCCGGGACTGCAAGACGATCGTCGTCGTCGATGAGCATTACTTCCATATTTTTACAGGCTTTCCCGATCGGAATGATCTCATCATCACGATACTCGCGTGTGATCGGGAAATAGGTACAGTCCACGGTGACCTCCGTCGGTCCGTAGAGGTTGATATACATGGTATCGGGCATTGCCTTCCGCCAGAGATTGAGGTGGCTTGCCTGCAACGCTTCGCCACCGAGAATGACTTTTTTTACCGATCGGAACGGTTCGCGTTCCAAAATTCCCGATGTTGCGATGATACGAAACGCCGACGTCGCCCAAATGAGTGCCGTAACGGAATGTTCATTGAGATATGCCGAAAGAAGTTTCGGGAAACTGAAAAACTTCTGCGGCAAAATATGCACTGTTGCGCCGCATTTCAGCGCAGTATAGAGATTTTTGACCGACAGATCAAAATAAAACGGAGCCTGATTGGCAAGCACATCGTTTTCGTCCAGTCCGCAGGTGTCGTCCATCCATTCGATGAAGTCAATCACATTTCGGTGCGATATCAAAATGCCCTTTGGCTTTCCCGTGGAGCCGGAGGTAAAGATCGTGTAAAGCGGATCAATGTCCAACACGCCGTCCCGACGCGCCTGCAATTCATTCAAATCGAATACGGTGTCGCTTTCGAGCGAAATTTTAATCAAAGGTGCAAGTCCCGAAAACTGCGAAGCGACCTTTTCGTCCTTTTTCGCATATAGGATCGCCGCCGGTGCAACCTGCGTCAGAATGGATTTCATGCGGTCGATCGGCATTTTCACATCGACCGGCACATAACAACAACCCGCCTGCACCGCGCCCATAAAACCGACCACCGGGAACACCGTCCGATCGGTCATAATCGCAATAAAGTCATTCTTTTTCGTTATCGGCAGAAGTTTCTGTCCGATTTCACGGGACAGTGAGAGAAGTTCCGCAAAGGTGA